>JARVKD010000009.1 GCA_029775875.1 Nitrososphaeria archaeon | reverse complement strand
ATAGTCGGATCGGATAATATTTGTAAAATTTTGGTCCTAGGACCTGGTGTGAACTCTACCAATTCAGCGCCTTTGGTGTTCAATACTTTTTCTCCATACAATGTGTTGACTTTTGTACCATCTGCTTTCTCTAAAAGTTCAGAAGGAGAAGATGCAATAGTTTCTATGACATGATAACTTAAAGCTCTATCAGGGTCTAGGTTGTCATTGTGGGTGATAAACCTGACTGCTTGAGTTTCATTTCTTTCATGAAGACTGGCAAAGCTCCTCATCTTCTCCACCAAAGCATTGATGATCTTCTCATCAGTAATAGGGGTCAAGCCAGATACAGGTTGGGCTGAACCTATGACTGTATAAGGAGCCATGGCAGCATAATCACTAGCCATCAAAATATAGGTACCAGCAGACCAAGCATTTCCTCCTAAAGGATAAACGTAGGCTATAACTGGTACATTCGAACTTTGCATCTTGTCTATTATACTGAAGGTGGAGTCTAAAAGTCCTCCTGGAGTGTTTAATGTCAAAAGGATTGCAGAATATCCTTTCTCATTCGCATGGTTTATTGCTATATCTACAAAATCTGCTGTAGCGTAAGTAATAGTTCCATCTATTCTCACCCATATGACTTTATTATCTGTCTGTCCTTGAGCTATGGTCAAGCCTACAGGAAGGGAAGCGATCCATAATACTATTATTGGAGTTATAAGCCAAAATTTTTTATTCATAGGCTACTGACTTTCAGTTTTCTTTTCCTTCATCAACCCAAGCATGACACCTAGATCTTGGGAAGCACTTCCAGTAACTACTATCAGATTCTTCTCACGAGCTATCTCTGTCCATGTTTGAAGTTCTCTTAGCCTCATAGCTGCTGTGCTCTTCATATAATAGTCAGCAGCTTCAGCCATCTTCTTTGCTGCCTGTAATTCACCATCTGCCATTATTATTCTACCTCTTCTTTCACGCTCAGCCTCTGCTTGTTTCGCTATAGCTCTTTGCATACTCTCTGGTATGACAACATCTTTTATAGCTACTGCTGTCACTTTAATTCCCCAAGGATTCGTTAATTCATCTAAGATGGTTTGTAACCTTTTGTTCAATTCGTCACGCTTTGTGAGCAAATCATCAAACTCAACTTGACCGAGAACATCCCTTAACGTAGTTTGGGACAGTAAAGTCGATGAGAGTATGTGATCTTGGACTCTCATTGTAGCTTCGATAGGATCTGCAACCCTAAAGTAGACTGCTGCATCTACATCAACAGTTACATTGTCACGAGTTATGATGCTCTGCTTCGCCACATCCAAGGTAAGTATCCTGAGATCGATCGTCCTTACTCTATCGACAAAGGGCAAGACTATGACCAAACCTGGACCTTTTGCACCGAGCAGTCGCCCCAGCCTAAATACAACTATGCGTTCATACTCTCTTACTACTTTTAGTGATGATGCAAGGATGATGATGATTAAAAGTGCTATGAAAAAGAAAGCAATTAAAGTTGCCTCGTCTATTTGCAGGATTTGTTTTCTCATTAAATCAAAAAGTACCAATTTAGGTCAAATTATAACATCTTTTTTAACTAATAAACATTTCATATGATTCGAGTAGAGTTGAAGAAGCATACTACAAGGTTTGAGAGGATATTAAATGCGAAATGAGTTAAGATGAGGTAATCATACTCGTGTAGGCATAAACCTTGGCGCATCCTAATATGTCAACAATATCAACTGATTCATCATAGGTATGGCAAGCCTCTTCATAACCAGGTCCATAAGATACTACGGGAATATTCAAGGCAGATCTAAGGTAATGCGCATCTGTTGTAGCGGCTATACATACGGCAGGCGTCTTCTCCTTGAATATGGATTGACTCACTCTTCTCAAAATCTTAATAAGGTCACTTCCTGGAGGTGTGAAAGAAGGTGGGGCATAATTAATGCATTCTATCTTTCCCTCTTCTGCCAGACTCTTAATTATCTTCTCTGCTTCTGCTCTGCTTCCTCCAATCGGTATTCTTAGATCAAGCTCTACTTCACACGAATCTGGTACGATATTGGCTTTCACTCCTCCCTTGATCACACCAGTATTCAACGTGTAATGATCCATGGAATAATGAGGCTTTAGACTCTTTTTGTCTTTGTATTCCTCCATGATGACCTTTTTCCCCCATCTAACAAGGTTTATGGCTTCGTAGGGTGCTTTCACTTTTGATAATATAGGGGTTTTCAATTTTGAGAGGGCTTTTACTGCATGCATTATAGCATTATCTCCTAACATGGGTCTGCTCCCGTGATAAGGGATACCATCAAACTTTAATTTTAACCACAAGAATCCTTTTTCTCCAGCTACTATAGTATGGCCAAATCTATAATGGTTCGAGGCCTCGCCTATGATCATGGCTTTGCCTTTTATCGATTGATTTTCAACGACCCAACGGGCTCCATACTGGCCTCCTGTCTCTTCGTCACAAAACAAGGCTATAGTGATTCTTTTATTCAGTCTTTTCTCATATTTTACTAGCGCTCTAACGGCTGTAAGAATGCTTGCCACTCCTCCTTTCATATCCACAGCACCCCTGCCTACAACACGGCCTTCAACCACTTGACCAGAAAAGGGATCAAAACTCCATCTATTTACATCGCCTATTGGCACTGTATCGATATGCCCACAAAGTATGAGCCCATAATCGCCACTTCCTATGCTTGATATGACATTTACATGCCCTTCTACAGGTTCGATGCGCCTTACGCTAAGCCCTGTGGCTTTAAGATGATCTTCAATAACACTGGCTGCCTTTGATGTATCTCCTGGAGGGTTTTCACTTTTAGCTTTTATGAGGCGTGATGCTATATTTAGAAGGTCTCCCTTCAAAGATTCTACTTCATCTGACAATCTAGCCAAATTCTTCATTTCTAATTACCTTATCACAAAAAGCTTAAAAATTCTTTCTTAAAATGAATAACTAGTGAAAATAGAATAGCATGAAGTTTTAAGGTGTAAATTCCTCTAGGCTATAATGACCAAGCAAATGCAAGTTTCCAATATTTACTCTCTCTAAGTGCTTTCTAGCTACTCTATGGCAATTGAAAGCTTGATTCAAAGGTGTTACGGGTAAATCATTCATTAAGAAATCTGGATGGAATGCCAATAAACTGTAAGGGATTCTTCTATCTAGACTAGCTATAAATTTCGCTATCCCTTCAACCTCTTCTGTATCAACGTAGCCTGGAATCATCAAAGTCGTGGCTGTTAGAATAGGTGGATCTTTTCTCAAAGGATGAAAGTCTCGAGCAATCATTTCAAAATTACGAAAAGCTCGCTTATTTGATACACCACTTAACGCCAAGCTCATATTTTCATCAAAGCATTTGAGATCGAACTTTATATTCCCGCCACTACTAAAAGCTAGCTCAGCAGCCTTTCTAACCAGACTCGGATGACCACAACCATTCCACTCGAAACATATGCGAAGAATTCTATTTTTCGGTATTAGCTCAAGAACCCTTTCTGAAGCTTTAATGGCAAAAGGGAGCTGTGGCTCTGGCGATCCTCCGAAGAAGCACCAGCAGGTAATCTTAGGGTTACGTAATGTTCTTTCAACTAAATCATCAATGCTATTAGATGGTGCTGAATCGATGTCTTTATGAGACCAGTTCTGGCAGAATAAACAATCAAAGTTACAACCATAAAAGAAGATGGCAAGGTTATAGTAGCCTATCTCAGGTCCTTTACAAAAGGAGAATTTTGGATACCCTGCGCCAGTTCCAGCTGGGCAGAACCATGCAGAGCAACAGTTAGTAACATGAGGGTCGAGATATGCATGATATAATCCATTGTTTGGATTAACTAGGCTGACAAGCCTTCCTTTTTCGTTCTTTCTCAGACCACAGTAGCCCGATTCACCTATGCCCATCTTGCATTCGTTGGAGCATAAATTACATGGTATCCCTGACTGCGTCTTAGGAATTTCTTCAGAAAGTTTAAAGATTCTTCTGACCTTTGCATGATTCTCCAATGCAACTCTTATTGCATCATAAGGGTTGTCACGAATGCAAGATCGACAAACATCGATGGCTCTAGATAAAAATTGAGAAGGCTTTTCACATATTCTACAATCTCTTCCCTTTGCCTCAGAGTATGTATGCGAATGCATAAGGCAACACTTTGCCTACTTTACATCGAAAATTATCCTATGGAGCTTATAGCTATTTTGCTTAGCCTCAAATTAACAATAACCTCTAGCCGAGACTCTTACTAGGCGTAGAGTGAACTCACTATTTATGTGAATCACTCTATATTGTTCGATCTAACAGCTTTATTTCTTGCCCACGACGATTTCTATCGTAGAGACGTTCCTTGATTCTTCTCCTGAGCCCACAAGCTCTGTATCAATCTTTATATCCTTTACTGCAAAGGCGTTGTTCCCCAACCTTTTTGTCACTATTTCGGCTACATCAACAGCTCTTGATATAGCCATTCCTCGAGCCTTAATGATTATTTTTTCGCTCTGAGTAAGCTGAATCAGAGCAGACATGGCGTAGCTCATTATAGGCTTTTTTCCAACGTATATGTGGTTTGGAGGGAATCTTCTCTCAGTTTTCGCTTCCTGAGGTGCCTTCTCAGCTGGAGGTGTTGCTTGAGCTGGAGCTTCAGGCTTTGACTCATCTGGATCGTCTGGGGCATTGTAATTAGAGTTCTTCTTGGGCATTTTTGTTCGCTCCAAAAGGAAAAGAAAGTTAGCATATTTAAACTTAATCTTCTGGGTAAAACTTACTTTATATAGGATAAGAATCCAAAGAATCTTCTCTTTTAATTATGTGACGTAGTATACCTTTTGTCTTGCGTCTCTGAGCATAGATCTTCTATTGACCAGTCCTCTTTCTATGAGTAGGGAGAGAGCCAACCTCGTGGTCCTATCAGGTAGCATGGTCTTCTTCGCTAAGTCCTTTTGGGTCAAAGGCCCCTCATATTCTAGTGTCTTAAGGATAAGTTTTGCACTTGGAGGCATCTTTAAAAGTTCCTCTGCAAGCCTTACCTTTTTGACCATCTTCTCCATGGCTTTTGAACTTTCTGATGGTCTTACAAACCTTGCAGGTTCAGAGAACTTTGAAGTTTCGACTCTTTCTCTAACCTTTGCTCTGTAGGTACCATCAACTATGACTTCGCACCCATGAGTACTGCTTATCTCACTTATCTTTATGTGTGATTTATCAGAGACTATCAAAGGCCTTCTTGTCACATCAAGAGAATTTACAGAGACTATTGCAAAGGCTTCAGCGCTATGGAGTACCATAGGTCCCCCAGCAGACATAGAATAAGCAGTGGAGCCTGTTGGCGTTGAGATTATTACACCATCACTATAATCTCTCCAGATTACCTCTTTATCAACAGTCAACAAATATTCAATAAGTGTAGCACTCTTGGATGAGAAGATCGCAACTTCGTTCAAGGCTGGAGGCAATTCTTTATCATCGACTATTACGTTCAACCTTGTAGATTCTTCTATCGTATATTCTCTATCTCTTAACTTTTTAAGGGCTTCTCGAAAATCTTTAATGCTTATCTCAGTAAGAAAACTGCTCTCATTAGAGTCGTTAACACCTAGCACAGGCACTTTTGCTTTTCCAATCCTGTGAAAAGCCTGCAAAACTTCTCTATCCCCGCCAACAACTATCACAAGTTCTGAAGTGTCTAAGTCTTGATCGATTATATCTTCCACTATCTTATATCTCACTTCGAATTCATCGACTGCCTTTTTTATACTATTGATAACACTTTCCATAGCTTTCTTGTAGACTATTAGATTCATCTACTCAATGGCAACAATTGCTTACCAATATGCTTTTCCTTCATTTTTTGCCACTTTCGCCATACTTTTATCCTTTTCTTAAAATGTAAGAAGAATTTAAGGAAGGAGAGGCCATGGCTAAACGAATTGGAATAATAGGGTGTGGTGCTATAGGCTCTTCTATTGCCAAAGCCATTGATAAAGGAGTAGTTCAAGGAATAGAGCTTTTGGTTTTATTTGATCAAATTATTGAAAAGGCAAGAGTTCTCTCTACTCAGCTTAAAAAGAGCACAAAGGTAGTGAAAACCTTTGAAGACCTAATGAGTAATGACTTGGATCTTGTTATTGAAGCAGCTTCCCAGAAGGCAGTAAAGGACTATGCTATAAAGATTCTTGACGGAGGGATTGACCTTATGATTATGAGCGCTGGAGCCCTCCTTGACGAAGATCTATGGAAAGAAATAAACAGAGCTTGTGAAAGGAGAGGTAAAAAAATCTCTATACCTTCTGGAGCCATTGCAGGAATAGACGGTCTAAGAACCGCAAAGCTAGATATAATCCATGAAGTCATCCTTACAACAAAGAAAAACCCTAAAGCTCTTGCCGGAGCACCCTTTTTTGATAAAGCATCCGTCAAGCCTGAAGATATTCATAAAAAAAGGCTCCTCTTCGAAGGAACTGCCCAAGAGGCTGTGAAACTCTTCCCAGCTAACATCAATGTTGCTGCTACTATTAGCTTAGCAGGAATTGGTGGATCAAAGACAAGGGTAAGGGTTATAGCTGATCCTAAATTAAACACAAACATCCACGAACTCGAAGTAAAAGGTAGCTTCGGCTCCATGAAGGTTATCATGAAGAATCTTTCTCATCCTGAAAATCCAAAAACCAGCTACATCGCTGTGCTATCAGCCATAGAAACTTTAAGGTCTGCATTATCGTCAGAGTCTAGGGTTGGAACCTAATGGGGTAATTTTTACTAAAATTTTGTTACTGAGAGCCATTTTTGCCTTAATCATCAATGTTTTAAAGTTAGAATTTAAGACTAAACTATATGGTCTTGCAGCAACTTCATGAAAATACATCAATCGTAGACAGGATAATCAAGCTTAAGAAGGAAAGAAACGCTATCATACTTGCTCATAATTACCAAATTCCTGAGATTCAAGACATGGCTGATTTTGTTGGGGATTCCCTCGGCCTTTCCCAAGCAGCGACAAAGACCAATGCTAATGTCATAGTGCTTTGTGGCGTATACTTTATGGCTGAGACAGCATCTATCCTTTGCCCTAATAAGAAGATCATCATCCCCGACCCTGATGCAGGATGTTCCCTTGCAGCGACTATAAATTGTGACGAGCTTAGGGCTTGGAAGAGAAAACATCCTAATGCTGTAGTGGTGACATATGTTAATACTACTGCTGAAATCAAGGCTGAAAGCGATTATTGTTGCACCTCCACAAATGCCCTAAAGATCATCGATGCCATCCCTTCTGAAAAAGAAATTCTATTCGCTCCAGACATGTTCCTAGGAGCCTACGTCTCAGCCATGACAGGGAGAAAATTACACATTTGGCCAGGAGAATGTCATGTCCATGCAGGGATAAAGCCTGAGGATATAATGAAGCTTTGGAACCGGCACCCTCATGCTGAATTCTTGATTCATCCTGAATGTGGCTGTGTAACATCATGTATGTACTACCTAGCCAAGAACGATATACCAAGCCAAAGGTCGTACATTCTCTCAACGGAGGGCATGATTAAAAGAGCTAAAGCATCACCAGCAAAAGAATTTGTGGTGGCTACTGAGACAGGAATCATTCATAGATTACATAAGGAAAACCCGGGGAAAGTCTTTCATCCTGTTAGCGAAAATGCTGTATGTAAATATATGAAGATGATCACCCTTGAAAAAGTCCTAAACTCTCTTGAAAACATGGTCTATGAGGTAAAGGTTCCTGGGGATATAGCGTCAAGAGCTAGGGTAGCGATTCAAAGGATGATGCAACTGGCCTAGTTGGATTATTAACCATTTTAGGCCCTTTTAATTTTAAGGCTCATGTCTAAGGCTTTTGGCGAATGAGTTATCGCTCCTACAGAGATTATGTCTACTCCAGTCTTCGCATATTCTACTATGTTCTTCTTGTTAATCCTTCCTGAAGCTTCAAGCAAGACCTTGCCTCTATACCCCCTTTTTTCAAACTCGTCCACGACCCTCCTCACTTCCTTAATTCTCATATTGTCGAGCATAACTATATCTGCACCCGCTTCAGCCGCTTCCAAAGCCTCTTTCGCGCTCCCTACTTCAACTTCAACTTTTTTCGTAAAGCTAACCTTTTCTACAGCCCTCTTTACTGCTTCACGCACAGAACCCACAAGCCTTACATGATTGTCCTTTATCAAAGCGCAATCATCTAACCTTAACCTATGGGTGTCTCCTCCCCCTATCTCCACAGCCTTCTTATCAAAGACCCTTAACCCTGGAGCAGTCTTTCTTGTGCAAGCTATCTTGACCTTAGAATTAACCCTTTTTGCAGATTCGAGAAACTTTTTCGTTTCGGTTGCAATGCCTGACATTCTGGAAAGCAAGTTTAATGCTACCCTCTCGCCCTCCAATATTGCTTTAGCTTTTCCCTTGATACGAACGATTCCCTGACCAGCCTTAATGATATCGCCATCTTTTACCAGAGGTTCAGCTATACAACCTAAGAACTCAAATAACCTCACAACCTCTGTAAGACCTGCTACAGTTCCGCCTTCCTTGGTTATTATAATAGCCTCTCCTTTGACTTCATCATCAAGGACTGCTTTTGATGTTATATCCCCAGAACATACGTCTTCCCTAAGGAAGTTCTTAAGACTCTCTTCTATTTCAAGGGGAAGCAATTAAATCACCATACCAGTGAGGCCTGTGTATTCTAATAAAGTTTTTAAGAGTCTTTTTGCTTTTCTTACAATAAGTTCATCAAAGCATAGGCTATGCTAGAAAAGGTTTTAATCCGTTCTTTTCTAAATGAATCTGGAAGCCCGGTCGTCTAGCGGTCAACCTCAAGGGCTATGGATGCCAGGCTCTGGATCCAAAAAGGGGTTACCTGGTGACGCCAGTTCGAATCTGGCCCGGGCTACCACATTTTTCACAGTCATAGATATGGAAAACCTCACATTAACAAGATTAATATAACACTGTTATTAATAATCTATCATGATTGCTGATAGCATACTGGACTTGATTGGGAATACTCCTATGGTGCGGATAAATAGGCTGAATCCGAATAAGAATCTCGAATTGTACCTAAAATTGGAGAAGTTCAACCCCGGAGGCTCAGTCAAAGATCGGATTTCCAAGTATATGATAGAGCATGCTGAGAAGACCGGTGAGTTGACAAAGGATAAGATCGTCATAGAGCCCACTAGTGGTAATACAGGAATAGGTTTAGCCCTTGTCTGCGCTGCGAAAGGTTACGAACTAATTTTGGTAATGCCTGAAACCATGACCCTTGAAAGAAGGCTTATCCTCATTGCTTTGGGAGCCAAGATAATCCTGTCTGAAGGATCAAAGGGCATGGACGGTGCTGAAGACTTGGCAAGGGAGATCATAAGCAAAGACCCTGAAAGATACTTTATGCCGAATCAATTCGCCAATAAGTACAATGTTCTTGCTCACTACGAAACAACAGCGGAGGAGATATGGAAGGATACGAATGGTAGGATAACCCATTTCGTGGCTGGGATAGGAACTAGTGGCACTCTGGTAGGAGTATCCAAAAGATTAAGAGAGTACAATCCTAATGTTAGAATTATCGCTGTAGAGCCAGATGTTAAAACTCCAATTCAAGGCTTAAAGAACCTAGAGATCCAATACGTACCAAAGATTTGGGAACCTTCAAGAATTGATGAAATACATCGAGTAGACATAAAACAGGCTGAAGAGACAGCAAGAATGTTAGCATTGGGAGAAGGAATTTTTGTAGGGCCTAGCTCTGGGGCGATTTTTTACATAGCCTTAAAGAAGGCAAGAGAGATAGATAAAGGAGTCATGGTGGTCATGGCTCCAGATGGCGGTGAAAAGTACCTTACAACATCCCTTTGTGATCCTGCCCTATGCCTAGAATGTGTCAGAAAGTTCGGGCTTCGTTGTTCTTACCTTGACGGAGAGCCCATAAAGAAGGTTTTGCCTTCCCCAAAAAGTGCTTCCTTGTAGAAAGACCAAGTCTATGAAAAGTGTGTATATCGCTTAGAGAGAAGCATGAGTTTAGCCTCGCCGATTCTCTTCTATCAAAAATAGCCGAATTCTTTTGCATTTGAAAGCTAATGCGTGAGCTATCCTAATCTTTGAATTAACCATAAATATGGCTTTATTAGCAAATTATGTGAGCGGGGGTTGCCAAGCCTGGTCAAAGAGAAGCTACTCGCTTCTTGTAAGCGCAGGGCTTAGAATGATAATCCTAGAACCCTGTCCCTTAGGGGTTCGTGGGTTCAAATCCCACCCCCCGCATCAATTTACCATCATAATATGAAACTCTAACTGCGGGTCTTTCTTGGCACGTTATGCCCAAGCTGAATAGAGGTAAGATTTATAGCTGGAACGATAACCTTTACATGCAATAAGACTCTTTTCTAAACTTGGAGGATCAAGATAATTGTCAAGAATCAAGTCCTACGATGTTGGGAGCATGCCCTTTATTGGAGAATTTGACAAATTCTCAAAAGGAGCCATGAACTTTGATTCGATGCTTCCTCTTCTTCACGGGATGGATCATCCTTTATACAAGCCTATAATGTATTTTGAGGAGAAAGTCGTCAAAGGATTCTTAGACAAGCTTGAAGCCGGAATAAACGTTCCCAACTATCCACAATTCAGAGACATGAACAAGATGTTCCTAGATTCAATAGATGGGATAGAAAAGAGTAAAGACGGTTACTCGATCGTCGGAAGATTGTCAGTAAAGCCTGAAATGGCTAGAATACCTGAGGTTCAAGCAATCAAAAAGAATTCGAGAAGGATTTATGAGAAATTGGGCAATACTTTCAAGATAAAGATGTGCATAACTGGACCATACACGATTTCATCTCTTCTTTTGAATAGAACAAGCGGTATATTCAGTGAGCTAAGCAAAGTCATATCAAAATTCATTTCAGACAACATTCACAAAGACAAATACTCAGAGGTAGAACTAATTGCTGTTGATGAGCCAGTTTTTGGTTTTTTGAGCGATCCTTTGATCGATTACGGTTCTGAAGGAAGAGAAGAATTGCTAAAGGCTTGGGAGAATATTTTCCATGAGATAATTTCAAGAGGAGTGAAGTCATGCATTCACCTTCATAACACATCAGATGAGTTGTTTTGGGAGATAAAGTCACTGAATATAATTGAATCACACGCTGAAGACCCCATCTATGAATCTAAAAGGGCAAAGCAACTACTTGAGGAAAGGGATAAATTCCTGAAATCAAGCATATGCGTGACTGATTTTGACAAGCTGATCAGAGATAAGACTCTAATAAAATCTAGAGAGGTTGATGAAGCGACTCTTATGCAAAAGGTTGAAGAGGTTTGGGCTGGGATAAAGAAAGGAACAATCGACCCGAAGGACTATCTTGAATCCGTTGAAATAATGAAAAAAAGATTGAAAAAAGCGGTGGATTTCTATGGTATTGAGAGAATCCCATATGCAGGTCCTGAGTGTGGGATGAAGACCTATCCAAATTACGAATGTGCGTTAGAACATCTTAAAAGGGTATCACATGCTATCCAATGATTTACTCAAGGGGTAAGGCATATATAACTACAAACTTTGTTACATTAGGGGTGAAACGTTGGAGACAACTTTCGATAGTGTTTACATCATCAGGAAGGAGAAATACAAAGAGTTCGTCGCTGATGCTAACAAGCTTGCCATGGCTGTTTATACGATACCTGCCTTCATCTGGCTGGAACTCTACAAGAGTATAAACATGGATAAAGACATAGCTATGCGTGTAGTATGGAAGCCCGAAACTACGGTTAAGCAGATTAAAGAATTCGACAAGACTTGGTTCCTAGAGAAGTATTAGTTTTAAAATTTAATTAGTAAAGATTTTATTTACACAATATAATAGGCAATGGAAGCATGAGCGATAAGAGAGTCTTAAGACTAGCAGACCATGCATGCAATCAGCCTAGTGTACACCATTTCAAGCTCGAAGAGTTGAGGAGGACAGAAAAAAGCCTTGATAAAAACTATTTTTTGGGAATTACAACTTCATGTTGAACATGAAAAAAGAGAGTTCTGGCTTGACTTTATTTTTGATAATCAAAGAGTTAGGCAAAAAGCAGGAGGAGATTAATTAAATTGTTAATAAAACAAGAAGAAATAACGATTGAAGGCTTCAAGGAACTTTTTTTTAAGATTATTGAAATGAAAGAGAAAGCTGGAATCAAAGCGATATTAAACAATCCACCAGATCTATTTGAGAGGGCAAAACTTTATGGTACAAGATTTAAGAATGATGCTTGGGGTTGGGCTTCAAATATCTGGCATAGGTCTGCCACTGGAAGTTTGGTAATTGAAAAGAATGAAGACTTAAAGCCTGATTATAAATTTTTAATGATGAGGGTACTCGAGCATATCTTAGCCCAAGGTCCTCTAATTCAAGTCGACTGTTACTTAGGGTCAAAAAATTCTCCTGTCAAAATGCATGCCCGATTATACTGTGACCCTCAATTCCCGGACATCGCCTATAGGTGGTCCCGGATAAACTTCCCAGCTCCTCCAGAAGAAGAACCGGATGTAATGCTCATCGATATTCCTCATTACTTAGGAAATCCAAACATACCTGGAACAAACCAAATGCTTCGGGTAATTCGCTTTCCATTCCATAATTATACTATTGTGACTTGTAGCTCATATCAGGGCGAAGTGAAAAAAGGCTTCTTGTCACACTGGATTTATTTTGTTTACAAAAAAGGTGGGTGTGGTGAACATGCATCTCTTAGGGAGTTCACTGTAAAAACAGTCGATGGTAAATCAAAAAGAATTGTAATGTGTGTTTGGGGGTTAACTGGCACTGGGAAATCAACTCATGGCATGTATGTCTTCGGTGAGCATAATAAGCACTTGTTTGTTCAGCAATTTGGTATAGATCCAACTGAATATTTATCAGACCAGGTGATAAGAAATGATGATATTGTGGCAGTATTTGAGGATCGAGTGTACGGCTCAGAAAGGGGCTCTTGGACTAAAACTGAAGATGTAACAGAACTTCAACTTCCTATCTGGCGTGCGGCGATGTCTTCTAACGCTTTGCATGAAAATACAGAATTTGGACCTGATGGGAATCCAGGCTTAGATGGGACACTCTTCCAGTATCAAGGGGCACAAAATCGCAATGCTAGAAGTGTATTCAACTTAGAAGATACAGGTTATTTCGATGGCCAAATAGATTCAACAGGCCCCTTGAATATGGCAGTATTCATAAGTCCAGGAAACTTCTGTGACTATGCTTGGGTTAAGATAGAAGATTTGGCCTTTGCCGCTAAAGTATTGGCAGATGGTAGAACGATTGGCCACCCTGCTCAATCTCTGGCTGTAGTGGGCAAAGAATTATACGAATCTAGGTATTGTTTGCCTTTTACAATGGGGGTTGGTAACGCTGCGCATGTTGTTAGATTCTACGAAATACTGAAAAAGAGAAAAGAGAAGGGCAATCCTGTTGATTTATACCTGCTGACTACCCTTGGTAAGATAGGCTCGGAATATGAGTGGGTCGAAGAAAAACTTGGTGACAAGAGTTACATAATGCCTAGGTCAAAGCTCAAAACAGGATCAAATGGTATTCCAAAGCCTGTTGGTGGTACAAGCCCAACGATAGAAGAAACAGAGTTATTCTTGCTCCAAGCTGCTAGAGGGGCTGTTGAATATGAACCTCATCCGATATGGGGTGAGAAAGTACTTGTATCAGCTGAAATCGAAGGCATCTCAAAAGAGAGACTTAGTCAATTGAATCCTTTTACCTATCGTCGTATGGAAGAAATGAGAGAACTCATAAAAGCCCAAATAATAAAGAGTAAATACTACTTAAGTATTCAATGTCCTGGCTTGCCAGAAGAAATTCTTAATGCAATGGACTTTTGAAACTTTTGTGTTTCTAATGCAAAAATCAAGCGATGTCAAAATTTAGTCCATCAGAATTTATCAAGAAGTTAAAGAATCTAATGTTAGACCCTGGCAAATTTTTTGAAGAGGCTAAAGGAGAAAATTGGAAGACTGCCCTTATATTCTTCTCATGGGTTACAATAATCCTCTCGATTGCCACTCCGATAGTGAACTATTATGGTATAGAGAGCACAGACTTTTCCTCAGCGTATCAAGCCCAGATAATGGCCTACAGAATTCTAAAGAGTTTTTTGATTCAAGAATATGGAGTCTATGCTTATCCAATTGAATCTCTTTTAATTCTTGGTCTAGCCTGCATCATATTGATTCTCTCAACCATCTTCTTACATTTAATCTACAGATTGATAGGAGGCAAAGGTTCATTTTTGAACGCTTGGAAGGCCATGTGCTATGGGGCTGGACCTTGCATATTTGGCGGCTTTTTACCATATGTCTCTTTGTTTGCTGCCTTTTATAGCCTCATGTTTCAAATGTATATTGGTCCAAAAGTCTTGTATGAGGCTAAAGAGTCCAGAGCAATAATCCTTTTAGCCATCATAGTAGCCTTGGCTTTCATTAAGATGTTCGTGATTGGGACGACCGTTGGTTTGTAAGAGAATTGTCATGAAAAATGGCGATGGTAACAAAAAAGCAGAACATTATTATCCTAGAATGTGGATAATCATAGTAAGCTTAGAATATGGGTGTAAGAGTGAAGCCAAAGATACCTACTGAACTACTCTTTGAGGATATTAAGGTTAACAGGAATAATGCACCCCATTACGTTCTAGATGGAAGTGAGGTTGATATTTGGAGCGAACCATACGCATCTTTCCATTCGAAATCCCCGGTGGATTACATCAGAGATAAGATATTAGAATGTGGAAAAAAGGGCAAGGACCCTTTTCCAGATGTAATTGGTAAGAAGAGAGAAAAAGAATTGACAAAGAACGCTCTGCTTTCTGGCTCTTCAATACTGTTCAAAGGCAAAAAGGGCTATGGTAAAACGACTTTTTCAAAATCCATTGCAAAGCTTCTTCCGGATAGGGTACTAGCCATAAAAGGCTGCAAAATTTACGACGATCCTACGCATCCTTCATGCTTCTCTTGTAAAGAAAAGATCATTGAGCATAATACGGTTGAGATTACATGGATACCAAGGATATGGGTAAGAATTCCAGGAGACCCTATGCTCACTACAAGACAATTGATAGGTGGTATTTCCATTCAAAAGATTAGAGATGGTTATGACCTTGATCATCCAGAAGTATTCATACCCGGAAGGGCTCTTAAAGCCCATAGAGGAGTTGGCTATTACGATGAGCTTGGGGCAATACCCTCGTCTCTTCAAACATTGCTTCACGAACTTTTTGAGGAAAAGCAAGTGACAACTACAGAGGGGGATATAGTTCCATTTAGACTTGATGCAGTCATATTGGCTGCAACGAATCCTGCAAACTATAGGGGTACAAGCCCTATAAAAGAGCCACTTTTGGATAGAATGGAAGAAATAGAGATAGGTCCTCCTGAAACTCTGGAAGAAGAGATCGAAATAGGAAGAAGAAACATGTATCTAGTGAAAGTAAAAGGCTTGGAGCCAGAAATTCCTGATTGGCATTTAAGGATATTGGCTAAAATTGTCAGATATGCCAGAGATAAAGAAAGACGTGATATAGCGAGCAAAATAGATACAGAACCTTCTTGTAGAGCCACCATAAAGCTATTCGATCACATAAAATCAGAAGCCATTAGGAATGGAAGAGAAATTCCTTTGTTATCAGATTATGGAGATTCTTACGATATTGTAAAGCTTGCACTCATGGGCAGAATCGAGCTTGTTTACGGTGTCAAAGAAACCAAGGAAGAAATTATAAGAAGACTTGTAGAAATAGCTTTGAATGATATCTGTGGAGAAGTTTATCAAAAGATTCCAGAAGATAGATTCGAAGAATTTTATGATGGATTAAGAAAGATAGGAGATCCTTTAAATGGGCAAAGTTACTTACCAATAGATCAGAAGATAGTATCGAAATCAAGGATGAACAAAGAAGTGAATTCAGTCATAGATAGATTCTTAGAAAACAAAAAATACAGTGATGAGCTCTATCTATCTGCCCTTGAGATCGTTCTAGAATCCATGGCTAGATGTATGAACACTCCTGAAAGAAAGTATGTTGAAAGGAAAGAGCATGGTTACGTTATGAGTGATCTAAGATGAAGCCAAGATGTAAGATATGTGGGAAAGAAGACAAGAGTCTTACCTCTATTTTTGGAAAAGAATTCGTTGATGAGCTGGTTTATGGTCTGTTCAATCCTGAAAGTTTAACCTTTAAAGAAGGGCAGGAATTAGACATAGAAACTTTGATTCAGGATCATTTGGACGATATAGAAGGTGGCGAAGAAAGTTCCAGTGAGAATTATTTGATGAGCATAACGAGCCATTACCTAGAAGATTATTATAAAAAATGCATAAAACTGAAGAGTGCTAAAGAGAAGGCATGGAAAGAGATAGTTGAAAAAGTAGGAAGAGGGGAGCTGAATCCCTCAAATATACCTTTAAGACAATTAATGGAGAAAATCCCAGATATATTAACAGAAGAGCTTAGAAAGGAAAACCTGCTTGAACTTATATATGATGGGCATTTTCGCAAGGGTCTTTATGATCGCCGTTATGCATTCACTCCGGAAAGCCAGAAGATAATAGCTCAAAAGGTGCTCGAAGAAGCCTTTACTCACTTAGAGAAATATGGCATAGGCCTTCATGAGATGAATGAAGCAGGAATTGGCGTCTACCCGTCCTATATAATACGTGAATATGATGATTTCCTGCACTCTTATGATAATCTAGATATTCAAGAGACTTTAGTATCAACGGCTTCAAGGGACCCAGTTAACATGAAAATCCTTGAGAGTGACCTGAAAGCTAGAATTCCTTTACATAAAACAAAATCATCAAACGCTATTGTAATTGATAAGTCAAGCTCTATGTATGGACGCAAGATCAAAGGTGCCATAATGGCTGCGTTAGCGCTGAAAGAGTTGTTGGAAATGAATTACAAAGAAGATGCTCTTCATGTAGTTGCCTTTGATTATAAGCCTTATCCAATATCCTCTAGTGAGATAATACAACTAAGGGCCAATGGCTCAACGGATATTGGGCATGCACTGGATTTTACTAGAAAGATTTTAGCGAGAGAGGATGGCAACAGAAACATCTTCCTGATAACAGACAGTGAACCAACGATCTCTTACTATCCAGGGCAAACACCATTACAAAGTGCTTTGAGGGCTTCCTATTTAGCAGGAAGAGAGGGCATAAGAATGAACATAATGATGCTAGACTGTAATGTTAGGTTAAGGGATATATGTGATGAAATGGCAAGGATGAATGGTAATTCCACTGTTGCTTTTATCGATGACCCATTGAACCTTAAAGAGTTTATCATAAAGTCCTTTATCGATCACAAGAGAAAGATAAGGATGTATCAGTGAAAGTATCCTTCAAGACTGAAAGAGCCGATTGGAATTTTATCATTCCAGCATCAGTAATATGGATCATCGCACTCTTTGTGACAGCATGGGATTTTGTGCAAATCCAAGAAATGAATTACCGTTTCAGCATAGTAAGTGCCTTTGGGCCGGGTCTTTTATTGATAGGTTTTTCAATGTGTAGAGTTGCTAAAAGGACTTTAGGAAAATACTATTCATATGGTTTAAAGACATTAGGAAAACAAGAACTCGTCAAGCATGGGATTTACAAACATGTTCGACACCCTATATATCTAGCAATGCTTCTTTACAACAGCGGAATCCCATTACTTTTTTCAAGTTTATATGGCTTTTTACTTATGCAAGTCTTCATTCCTTTGGTTTTATACAGAATAAAAATCGAAGAAGACATACTCATCAAAAAATTTGGAGACGAGTATCACGAATACATGAAAAGAACTAAGAAATTGATTCCTTTTATCTATTAAAAACCAAGATGCATAATGCTTATCTTTTTTCTTATGAAAACGAACAGGATTAGAAAACGATTTAGAATGAGTAAAAAGATGGTTTGAGATATGGAAACGGAGTTAGAGGCTGCCTTCGCTGGTACAATAACTCAAGAGATGGAAGTAGTAGCAAAGTCTGAGAAGTTAGAGGCAAAGTTCATTCGAGAAAGTGTAGAGAAAGGTGAAATTGTGATCATGACTCGCAAGGGTTATGGCTCACTTGGAATCGGGAAAAGATTAAGCACCAAAATAAATGCGAACATAGGAACATCCCCTATTGTAGTTGATCCAATCGAAGAAGTTGAGAAGGCTAAGGTTGCTGAAAAATTTGGGGCGCACACGATTTCAGATTTGTCCATGGGTGGAGATATAGATGCTATTCGAAAGAGTATATTCGCTGCTACAAGCTTGCCAATTACTACAGTGCCTATTTATCAGGCAGTTGCAGAGCACCAATCCCTCCATAAAGTCAGCTATAGAAATTTGATTAACATGATAGAAAAGCATACTGAAGAGGGTGTGAGTTCAATCGTTATTCATGCTGGCTTTACACTTAAGATGTTAGAGAAGTTAAAGAATCAAAGAAGAATCATGGGCATGGTCTCTAAGGGTGGAAGCCTAACTGCAGCATGGATGATAGAGCATCAAGTGGAAAATCCTTTTCTTGAAAGATTTGACGAAATTTTGAAGATATTGAGGAGAAGAGACGTTGTCTTATCTCTAGGTAATAGTATGCGTAGCGGTTGCATTCACGATCTGAAAGATGAGCCACAGATACTTGAAATAAAGATGAACAGCGAACTCGCTAAGAAAGCAAATGAGCAAGGGGTGCAAGTTATAATCGAAGGCATGGGTGGTCATGTTAATGCTGGGGAGATCTGGAAATACGTTAAGTATCATAAGAAGATCATTGGGAATCGCCCTTTATTCGTCGCAGGTCCTCTGCCTATAGACGTTGCAGTAGGTTATGATCATATAGCTGCTTGTGTTGGTGCTAGCATTGCTGCTGGTGCTGGGGCAGATTATTTGTGTTATATTACACCTAGCGAGCATCTTTCCTTACCAAATATAGATGATGTAAAACATGGCGTTATTGCATTTAGAATAGCTGCCCATATTGGAGATTCTATAAAATACGGAATTTCTGAGAGAGATTTAGAATTGGCAAAAAGAAGGAGGAATCTAGACTGGGCAGGTCAGTTTCACTATGCACTTTACCCAGAAAAAATGATGTCTCTAAACTTGCAGAAAAATGAAGCATGCACTATGTGTGGCACATACTGTGCTATCAAAACAATGGATAAATATCTTGGATGAATAATTGAATTAAGTCACCTTACTTCCTGCCTTAACTTGCTTATCAGGTTGAAGGATCGAAACATTAGGACCATCAAGGGCAGCAAGTATCATGACTTCAGATTCAACCCCAAAGACCTTTCTCGGCTTAAGGTTAGTGACTATGGCTACAAGTTTTGATGATAATTGATCTGGCTTGTAATCATCCCCTATACCTGCCACAGAAGTTTTCGTTACTCCTCCTATATCTATTGTAAGTTTGATGAGCTTTTTTGAGCCAGGTATCTGTTGAGCATCTACTATCTTGCCTATCCTTATGTCTAATCTGGAGAATTCTTCAAACGAAACTTCCTTCGATATTTTTCATCCCTCCTACTTCTTCCTAATTTCATCAAGCCTTTTTATAACTTCTTCTTTTTTAATCTTCTTGAACAATGAATGAAACTCGCCTATCTTGACTGGATAATGGAAATCTTCTTTTGCTTCTGACCAATCAGCATTATCCAATTTACCTCTCAATCCAAGGAAAGACCAGATCTTATCAGCAGTGCTGGGGATTATAGGGTAGAGTTCTATTGATAACGCCTTGACTATTCTTGCCACCACGTAAAGAGACTCATAAGTTGCATCTTGATTCGATTCAAAAGTCTTCCAAGGTTCTGTCAAATTGAGGTACACGTTGCCTTCTTCAGCTTGTTCTAAAGTGAGCTTAACAGCCCTTTGAATCCTGAACTTCTCGTATTGTTCATCGATTTTGTCATGCCTTGTGTTTATCTTCTCTATCATGTCTTCTCCTTGCTGGCTTAGCTTTGGTCTCTTGGCAATTTCACCTTTCATAAATCTCTTTATAGCAAAGAGGGTTCTATTGATAAAATTCCCTATCTTGTCGTTAAGCTCACTGTTCACCTTCTCCTCTAATAGCTCATAGGTGAAGTTTACATCTCCGCTTTCAGGCCTAATGGACAATAGACAATATCTCCAGTAATCCAAGGGTAAAATCTCAAGGGCTTCGTTTATCCATATGCCTATCCTTCTGCTCTTTGAGAACTTTTTCCCCTCGAATTGAAGAAATTCAGTGGCACTAACTACATTTGGCAGAGTGTAATTTTGCTTTGATGCAAGGAGAAGAGCTGGGAAGATGATTGTATGAAAAGGTATATTGTCCTTACCTATGAAAAACGCCGTCTTTGTGTTTGGATCGAGCCAATAATCCTTCCATCCATCTTTATTTTCTTTAGTCTTGAAGTACTCTATAACGGCTGAGACATACCCTAAAACGGCTTCCATCCATACGTAGATAGTCTTTCCTTCAGCCCCTGGGAAAGGTGCAGGTATCCCCCATTGAGTATCCCTTGTGAGAGAGCGAGGCTTTAACCCTTCTTCTATTAGGCTTAGGCTAAAACTTACAGCGTTTTCAGAAAGCTCTTTATTGTTCAAAAGATAGTTCTTTATTTTCTCACTTAGCTTTGGCAGATCGAAGTACCATTGTTTTGTACTTCTAATCTCAGTTTTTCCATTACAAATGGCACAATAAGGATCTATGAGCTTTACAGCATCCAAGGGCTTGCCGCAATTATCACATTGATCTCCTCTTGCACCACGAGTTCCACAGTATGGGCAAGTCCCTTCAACAAATCTATCTGGCAGAATTTTTTTGTCTTTAGGGCAATAATGCACAAGCTCTTCTTCTTGAAATATGAAGCCATTTTCATATATCTCTCTAAAATGATTCATTACGAAATTTATATGAGTGGGGCTCTCTGTCCTTGTATAGTTGTCATAAGATATTTTCCAATCCTCAAACAATTTCTTTATGCGTTCATGGTTAGCATCTGCAAACTCTCTTACTGGAATTTTATGCTTTATAGCTTCTATCTCAACTGGTGTCCCATGCTCATCAGAGCCAGATACGAAGATCACTGAATGTTTTTTCATCCTAAGATATCTTGCTATTACGTCTGCAGACAATACAGAGCCTATAAGGTTGCCTAGATGTGGTATATCAGAGGAGTAGGGCCATGCCGATGTTACTACCCACTTCACCAAGATTGCCACGAACCTTATTTAGATGATTCAAGAAAAGATACTCATAAATACCTTATCTTTTATGTTGATCACAAATATGAATCACTTTTTTACATTCTTTAATATTGAGATTTCCCTAGCAAAGGAATACTTAAATTTAGGCTTTACCTAATTTTTGGGATGCAAGAAACCAGATTAACTTCCACTAGTGCATCTTACCTTTTAGCCCTTTGGAGGCTTGAGGAGGATAAACAAGCGCTATCTACAGGGAAATTAGCAAAGATTTTTGATGTAAAAGCTCCCTCTGTGATAGACACATTAAAGAAGCTCGAATCCTATGGATTGGTTAAGAGGGCTCCTTGGAAAAGAATAGGGCTTACTAAAAGGGGAAACGATTTAGCCCTAAACATGATTCACAATCATAGAATTCTTGAAGTCTACTTCAGGAAAGTTTTGGGTCTAGATGATGAGACATCTTGCAAAGAAGCATCTAAGATGGACTACCTTGTAGGTACGAAGCTGATCAAGAGAATTTGTAGAACTTTGAATTATCCAGAGACTTGCATCCATGGTAAAGCTCTGGTGCATAGAGAGTGTATGGAATAGTAGCCATTCATAGGTGAGTGTATGTCAGACCTTTTACTGATCATCTTCGCTACATTATTGGTCAGCTCGATATCTCTTGTAGGGGTTCTTTTCTTATCCTTAAACGATAAGATACTTAACAACCTTCTTCTAATACTGGTCGCCTTTGCTTCTGGCGCACTGCTGGGAGGAGCCTTTCTTGATTTGTTGCCTGAATCCTTGGCACTGGGCAGCGAAGAAGTCTTTATCTTCGTTCTTTTGGGCATAATGCTCTTTTTCGTAATAGAAAAATTCTTACGCTGGAGGCACTGTCATGAGGGAAAGTGCGATATTCATGCCTTCACCTATCTGAACTTGATTGGCGATGGGATACATAACTGGATAGATGGAATGATAATAGCAGCAAGTTTTCTTACAAGCATAGAGTTGGGCATAGTTGCTACTTTTGCTATAGCTGCCCATGAAATTCCACAGGAGATAGGGGACTTTGGGATATTAGTTTATGGCGGCTTCAAAAAGACAAAGGCACTATTTTACAATTTTGCATCAGCAATAACTGCTATCATTGGAGCAGTCTTCGCCTATTACCTCATTCAATACACAGGATATTTTTCAACACTGCTTTTGCCTTTCGCTGCTGGAGGCTTCGTTTACATCGCAGCTACAGACCTTCTTCCTGAAATGCATAAAAGAGAGAAGATGAAAGACTCCATCGTTCAACTCATATTTCTTTCTCTGGGTATATTTTTGATGTGGTCTTTAGGAATAATTTTTGAGTAAGAACTTGTTTGAAAGATGATCAATACTTGATTCTAGACTCTCCAATCACCAGCATATTTTTTCTGCTCTTCAGTTATTTCATCTATCTCTATTCCCATTGCTTCTAATGCATTTTTTGCTACTTGCTTATCTATGCTTTCAGGCACATCATAAACTCTATTTTCGAGACTTTGATAGTTTTCAGATATGTAAACCACTGATAACAATTGATTTGAGAAGGACATCATCATCACTTCTGGAGGATGACCCTCAGCAGCCACCAAATTCACGATTCTACCTCTGCCTATCAAATAGAGCCTTCTTCCATTCTTCAGCCTATACTCATCTACAAACTGTCTTACACTTCTTTTTGATAAGTTGTTTTGCTCCAAATACTTAACATTGATTTCAACATCAAAATGCCCAGCGTTTGCTAGTATTGCTCCATCCCTCATCCTTTCTAAATGCTCTCCTCTTATCACATTTATTTGACCAGTTGCAGTTACAAATATATCACCAATTTCTGCTGCTTTACCCATGGGCATTACTTCAAAACCATCCATATGAGCTTCTAAGGCTTTAAGAGGATCAACTTCTGTCACTATTACATGGGCATCAAGACCTCTTGCTCTCTTTGCTATGCCTTTTCCTACCCATCCATAGCCAGCTACTACTACTTTCTTACCAGCTATAAGTAAGCTCGTAGCCCTTAGCAAGCCATCAAAAGTGCTTTGACCTGTTCCATAGCGATTGTCAAATAGGAATTTTGTGTAAGCATTGTTTACTGCTATAACTGGATAACACAAATTTCCAGCCTTTGACAAAGCCCTTAAGCGAGTAACCCCTGTTGTTGTCTCTTCAGTTCCACCTAGGACTTTATGACCTTTAAACTCTTCATGAAAAGTTACATGGGCATCTCCACCATCATCCATTATTATGTCGGGCTTAGCTTTCAGAATGCTTCTTATGCAGTCAAAATATTCATCCGAATTTTCTCCTCTCCAAGCAAAAACGGTTATGCCTTGAGATGATAGATAAGCAGCAATATCGTCTTGAGTGGTTAATGGATTTGCTGCACTTAAGTAAACATCGGCTCCGAGCTTTTTTAGCCCCATGGCTAGAACTGAAGTTTCTTTCGTTACGTGCAAACACATGGCAATCTTTTTCCCTGCCAATGGTTTTTTATCACCAAAGCTGTCTATTGTCTTAACTAAAGCTGGCATGTTCCTATACGCCCAAGAGTATGATTTTTCTCCTTCAGGAGCTAACGACGGGTTCGCTATTTTGCTTTGCAACTCCTTTCCCAATTAGCATTACTATGTCCAAATTTCAACCTTTCTATCCTAATTTTTTGCTCATTAAACAAACAGAAACATAAGGTTTATTATGAACAAGGATGCACGGTTTTTAAAATGGATATGATATAAATGAAGAGCTTTTCGAAAAAATATAGGATGATAATAATTCTCTTGCTCTTTTCTCTTCTTTTTGTCTTTGCTCCAGTAAATGTTCTAGGAGTAGATTCGGATGGTGACGGATTAGATGATGCTGTTGAAACCAACTTGGCAAATACTTATCTGCCAACATTACAATTCGTAGATGGAGAACTGTTCTTTCCAGCATCCATTGACTACCATTTATCCAACTCAATTTTGAAAAGGAAGGTTGGAGACAGTATTAACACTATAGATACTTCACCAACTATAGCTGAGATAGCTGTCTTGACCAATGTCAACGATAACTATTTTTTAGAGAACAAACTAAGCTTTGAAGAAATATCTCAGGATTATAACGCTTGGAAAGAAGTAAACGGATACTTTGTATATGCTCATGTCAAGCCAGACATGGTTGATAGTGAAAGCTACATAATAGTCCAGTATTGGCTATTCTATGCCTTTAACAATGGACCTCTGAACGATCATCAAGGTGATTGGGAAGTTGTCCAAATCATATTGAATGATAGTGAAGAGCC
The DNA here is from genome assembly GCA_029775875.1 of Nitrososphaeria archaeon. Lineage (GTDB taxonomy): Archaea > Thermoproteota > Nitrososphaeria > Nitrososphaerales > JACAEJ01 > JAVZMU01. The sequence continues at coordinate 14,384 of JARVKD010000009.1, read as the reverse complement.
CCTATATGCTTCATATTCACAACACGAGAGCGGAGAGAAGACTTCATGGGGCAATGTAGAAAAAGTCGATGGCACTCACCCTAAAGTTTACGTTGCCCAAGGATCTCACGCTAATTATTTCAGAGCATACCAAGGTAATCTTGGAATGGAGAGCGACATAGTTGGCGCCAATGGTAAGATGATAAACTGGAACGACCCGGATCTTCAAGTTGTATTGTTAAGGGAGGTAGGGACAGGGACTCAAGGCTGGCTTGAATTCGCAGGGAGATGGGGTGCTTTGGGAGGAGGCGCTGAAGAATTAAGAGGAAGAAACGGTCCTTTAGGTCCAAAGTATAGTCAGGATGGAAGCAAGTGGCAAAGCCCTGCATCATGGGGATTGGGGCTATTTGCAGTGGATGGAAATTGGTTCATTATGAACTGGTTAGTCGCAAATTTCTTGCTCATCTTCTCGATAATAATAATCATACTTGTGGTCTGGAAAATCTACGGTATAGTGAAGCTTCATAGGAAAGGAGGATTAAGATTATGGGCAAATCTAAGAACAAGAGCAAGCATAGGCATAATCCTTGGGATAGTTAGCATTGTTCTAGTGATTATGGCTCTATTCCTACCGTGGTACATTACAACCATAAACATTCAGTCAGGGCCTTTTACGACAGATGGCAATGTAGACGTGCTTGTGATAGACGGGATAAGGGGAGTGCAAGTCAACCTTCTTGGGGATGGTTTAGTGCAATTCTTTGGGATGAAGATTCCATTCCTTATAATAATACTTGCCCTAGTAGTGTTGAGCATCTTAGACTTGATAGGCATGAAGTCTTCGAGACAACTAGGAAGGAAATACATCACAGGAGGTATAGCTCTTCTTATTCCAGTCATAATAATACTGCTATTCATGGCTTTACTTGCATCCATGATACCATCCTTTGCCGGTGGCGAAGTTCCAGCAGAACTTATGACAATATCAAATCAAATATCATCGAGCCCAATAACTGGATCATATTCTGGGAGTATAGGAGAATATGGTATTGCGCAACTATCATGGGGCTTGGCCCTAGGTTCTTATTTGCTCTTAATAGCAGCGATAGTTAAAATCGTAGGCGGAGTCATCGCTCTAACAAGTAAAGGAATATCGCCACCTATCACTTATTTGCCTCCACCTCCACCACCGCCTCCACCCCCACGATAAGGAATTTCCAACCATAATCCAATTTTTCATAAAAAGTAATGAATTATGGCAAAAGCTCTAATTTTGACGCTGATTAGTTGAACTTAATCAAGCTTATCAATATCTTTTCTTACATGGAGAGTTAGAATGGACTCCGGCGCCCTTAAAAGAGAGATCGGTTTAGTTGGAGCAGTAGCGTATGGAGTAGGCATCATAGTTGGAGCAGGGGTCTATGCTCTGATAGGAAAGGCTGCTGGACAAGCTGGAAATTCTGTCTGGTTATCCTTCATCTTGGCAGCTATTGTGGCGTCTTTCACCGGTCTTAGCTATGCAGAATTGTCTTCTATATTTCCAGTCAGTGGTGCAGAGTATGTGTATGTGGAAAAGGCTTTCAAAAGTGACTTTTGGGCTTTCATCATAGGCTGGCTGGTCTTTCTATCTGGGGTGATATCTAGTTCTACAGTCGCGCTTGGTTTTGGAGGTTATCTAATGCCTTACGTAGGCATTTCTGAGACTTTTGCAGCAATTGCTCTTATCATCTTACTCTCATTGGTCAATTTCTGGGGGATAAAAGAGTCAGTAAGGGTGAACATTATACTGACTCTTATGGAAGTCTCAGGACTCATTCTTGTAATTCTATTTGGGGTAGAATTCTTTGGGTCTGTGAACTATTCCGAAGCGCCTTTGGGTTTCAGAGGCATCGTCTCAGGAGCAGCCCTTATCTTCTTCGCCTTTATAGGTTTTGAAAGTCTTGCCAAGATGGGAGAGGAAACAAAAGATCCTGAGCGTACAATACCAAGGGCTCTTATCATAGCTCTGATCATCTCAACTTTGCTATATGTTTTAGTTGCATTATCTGTAGTCAGCATAATACCTTACGGTCAACTCGCATCATCTACATCACCACTAGCGGATGTAGCTCTTAAAGCGCAAGGGCCTCAAGCCTACCTTATACTATCGATAATAGCTTTGTTCGCCACTTCAAACACTGTATTGATCATACTAATCTCGACTTCAAGAATAGCTTACGGTATGGCTAGAGAATCATCCCTCCCAAGAATTCTCTCAAAAGTTCACAAGAAAACAGGAACTCCATGGATTGCTATCTTATTCACTATGCTTATCTCATCCTTGTTCACTTTGCTTGGGGACATCGAGCTAGTAGCGAACGTGACGAATTTTACAACCTTTCTTGTTTTCTTTTCAGTGAATCTGGCTTTGATAAGCCTAAGGCTTAAGAAGACTGGTAAAAAAGAAGCCTTCAGATCACCTCTTACAATAATGAATTTGCCAATACTGGCAGTCTTTGGAGCTCTTTCTTCTTTAATAATGCTACTACAATTTGAGCTTACGGTAGTAATTATAGCCTTTATTACAATGGGTTTAGGAGCGATCCTTTACAAATCTCTCTCAAAAACCTGATTTTTGTCCTTCACTTCATGATCGATTTTCATATCATATAATAGCATCCTTTAATGCATCTTTGCAGATACAACTTCTCTCCTTAGGAATTCTAGGTATCATACTTTCTAAGAGCTTCCTAGTCTTGTCAACATTTTCTTTTGATGTTCTTACAATCTCATCGACACTGACTAACCTTTCTTTCCACACATCGTAGTCAGTTATCATTGCTATTGGCACATAACAAATCTCAGCTTCTCTTGCCAATACACACTCAGGAACCATGGTCATGTTGATTATATCTGCTCCCCAACTCCTATACAATCTGGACTCAGCCTTCGTTGAAAATCTGGGTCCTTGAACTACTACACAAGTACCACCTTTATGAATAGGTAGTTTTAGATCTTTTCCAGCATTAAAGGCAATTTCTGATAACTCAGGACAGAAAGGATCGGCTGTAGATATATGGCATACTTTGCCCCCGTCATAGAAAGAGCTTACTCTGCCTGTCGTTCTGTCTATGAATTGATCAGGTATAACTATATTCCCAGGCTTCAGCTCTTCTTTTAAGCTTCCAACAGCGGCTGGGGCTATTATTCTAGTAACTCCAAGTTGCTTTAAAGACCAAATATTTGCTCTGAAGTTTATGTTATGTGGAGGTATCTGGTGACCTTTAGCATGCCTTGGTATGAAGGCTAACTTCTTACCTTTAAAGAACCCTATTGTTATAAAGTCAGAGGGCTTTCCGTAAGGAGTATAGACCTTTATCTCCTTCGAATCTTCTAATAAACCAGGATCGTAGACACCAGTACCTCCTATTATCCCTATCTCTGCTCTTTCTTCCTTCAACTCTTTTCACACTCTTAGGATAAAAAAGTATATTAAAACTTTTTAAACTCTTTTATGGAAGTCTTAATCGTCAATAATCAGGCATGAGTGAAGAAAAACTCAATTATGAATTAATCGATTGGAACAAATTGCAGAATCTTACGAAGATTTTAGCAAAAAAGGTCAAAGAATCAAAGTACGAGCCTGATGTGATACTTGGAGTATCAAAAGGAGGATGGACAGTGGCAAGATTGCTTTGTGATTATATAGACTGCAAAGATATTTTTAGCTTAGACTTAAAGCACTGGGATAAGCACGCGAGTCTAAGTTTCCTCAACATGAGTCCTTTAGAAAAGAAAATTCTATTAGTGAATGATATAATCGATAAAAGGAGCATGCAAGCCATTAAATCCATAGCATCATCAAAGCCAGATGGAATTAGAATTTTAGCATTATTTTACGCTAAAGGAACTATAAAGCCAGATTATTATGTTGAAGAGATTTCTCATAGGTCGCTCATATTTCCTTGGAATTTTGTAGATAGCGTTAGAAGAATAATCCAAAAAAATCTTGATAAGTTTGAAAAGATGAGTGATAAAAAGATTAAATCGAAGATAAAGAAAAGTTTCAATATAGATGTAGAAGAAAGAGTTATTGAAGAAATTCTAAGAAATCAAGAGAAGATTTGAAACTTTACTTTACATAACATTCTTTAGCAATAATAAAAGTTGGGCTTGGGATTACCCTAGTCCTGTGTATTTGTTGGAGTATTGTATTAGTAGCGCCTTGAAGAATAGCTCCAGACAGTTACAGCTATGATTGTTACTACGGAACCCACGAACCCAGATAGAGTAGCACTTAAGAGGTAGCTGTCCATTGTGGCCAGAAAAGGAAGAAGATTCATCAGCGCTTGAGCAAGAGCAGTGAAGATTATGAAGCCTAGGAAGCCAATCACGAAACCGACCAACCATAGTCCTATCATTACACTAATTCTGCCCATAGTGATCATCATGATGTAATGCTTGTTGTATATATTACAAAAGGACAAGGATGATTTACTTTGGCGTCAAATTCTCTTTAATGAGGTAAATATGTAATTTTACTACTATTCATGCCCTCCTGGGCAATCTACAGTATGGATACAAAGTTGATGTTTGCAGCAGTTATGTTCATTCCATCTTCGTTTCTTTTTATGATGCGAAACTCATATATTCCTAATTGAACTATGATCTAGGAGTCGATGGAATGACCCTATCCTATGATGACCTGTTGAAGAGGTTGAAGAGTAGCCAAAACATAATGGAGTCGGGGACTAAGGTTGTTAGACTCGAACTTCCAAAGCCTATCATATTTTGGGTAGGTAATAAAACAATTTTCAGGAACTTCATGGAGTTTGCTCGAATCGTGAGGAGGGACCCTAACCATTTACTGATGTTCTTAGCTAAGGAGTTAGCAACGGCTGTATCTCTGGACAAAGATAGAGCCATCTTTATAGGGAGAAAGGAGCCTCAATCCTTCTCAGTTTTGATCAATCGATATATGAAAGACTTTGTAATTTGTCCTGTCTGTGGAAGTCCGGACACAAATATTGAAAAAGTCAAAAGATTACAGTTTCTAGTCTGTGAAGCCTGTGGAGCGAAGTCACCAACGAAATCAAAGTGATATTCTTGAGGAAAGAAAAATACTACGTGGCAAGAATAATAGATTGGCAAGGAATGAAGCTGGTCAACATTTGTGATAAAGACCTAATAGGAAAGACTATAAAGGATGAAAAGGTAGAGATGCACATTTCTCCAAGCTATTTTGAGGGAGAACTTGTAAATGTAGACGAAGCTCTTTTATTGATAGAATCATCTTCCGTTGCAAACTTGGTAGGAGAAAAGATAGTAATTGAAGTCATAAAGGCTGAATTGGCCTCAAAGCATGCAGTGAAGAAGATAGGTTCGACACCATTTTTGATGATATTCAAATTTTCGAGATAGTTTGGAGTCACCCATATTTCATCAGAATCGCCCTTAAATTTGATTAAACTACATCTTTTTGCTTTAACGAACATAGTTGGTCCGTTCTTTTGATGATATCCGAGGAACGGATTTTCCATCTTTTTCACATGATTAGTTCGATTAGAATCCACTAGAATCTAAAGAAAAGGTAAAAGTAAATTCTGTTTGGCATTATTTGAGAATACAATTACATCTGACAAGGTCAAGTCCAATTCAGATAGAACACTCGTATATCGCTCAATTTCATAAGTATCTTAAGTGATTATCTTGTACAATATTCGACCAAGTGCTATTAAACACTAAAAGAAGAGGGTGAAAAATTGAAGAGCAGACATGTAGAGAAGATGGAAGTAGTAAACAAGAATGCCATCTGTAGTTTTTGTCAAAACAAAGGTTCATGTAAAATGGCTGATGACAGCATAGTATTCTGTACGACATTTAAGAAAAGCAAGATGTCAATTGAGCATTTGGTTGATTTCTATGAATGCAAGCAAGGACATAAGTTTGGGGTTGGCGGTATCGACTATGAAGTCCATAAAAGTTCAATTCCATGTCCGGTCTGCCGTAACCCAGCCTTTTTTAGAGAGACCATGAAGTTTGGGGTATGGTGAAAAAGATTAAATTATTACGAAAAAGATTGGTATTAATCCATAGGACATCTTCGTATACACATGATCAATCCTTTGTCCTTAATTTTTCGTTCATTTAATATTTATGTATTCTTCAATATCCTTCTGAAACATCTTTCTATCCAGAAGTTTCTTATAGTCTGGCAATCTCTTGGCCTCTGATAGTTCTTTTGAGAATCTCGCTATCAATGGCAAATACTTACCATATATGTTAAACCTTCGTTTATCCATTTCAATGGACACTTTCCTTGAGAGATAAAGGCTCAGCTTTCTAAGAACCTCTCTAATAGCATTTTTTAATTCTCTCTCAAGCTCAGGCCTATCTGCTAAGTACTCTTTGCCAACAGTCTTATAAGGTATTTTAGTGGAGCAGACATGAGTTATTATTGCCAAAGGAGCATCTTCTGGTATTCTGTAGCGCCTCCAATCTATTTCTTCGTTTAAAACTTTGCTTGCAACATCGTTCGCTTCGTCATAAAGTAAAGGTATTCTATTGGCGAACCTAAAGAGCTTCAAACCTTTTGGAAGAATTTTTCCTCCATAAGCCAAACCAACTTCTACTATGAAGGGAAAGCCTGAATAAGCAGACGGGGGACGGGTAGTTGCAGTTGTAAACTCCGGCTCCAGTTCTTTCTTTATACCGGTCATTAAAATCTCTTCTCCAAGGGGGGAGAGGCAACTAGCATCTGGCTGTAAGAAACCATCGTATCTATGAAGGGCTCTTACGAGCTTTGTAATTTCGTCATTTGATAAGGTCTTTGGATCAGTGTTTTGGTCAAAACCAGCGTAATCAAGGAACTTTATTGCTATGTTCTTGCCAACTCTGTGAAAATTCTTAGACATGAACTTGACCATGCTATTTTGCTTCGATCTCTTTATCATCCTTCGAATGGCTTCCACATCTGTGCCATAAGGGTGCAATAGCGTCTCTTTAGGTGGGATAGGCATGATCTTCGTAACCCTATCATAAAGGAATAGTCGCCCATAAGGGTCTATGAAGGTAATATTGGCGTAAGGTGTTACCATGGCTATTTGCTTAAGATAATCTAATATCTTTTGAGAGGCTCTTGAATAATCGCCCTCTAAAGTCAAACTTATCATGGTTCCTGTTGAGCCTTCGGCTGGATGAGAATCCTTTTTTAAGATTATGGGAGTGTTCTCTTGAACATCGATAAGTAAATCGAAGGTGAAGGCCTGTATTCCATCAACAGACGTGGTTATTCTAACAGGTTTATTAGTCGTTATCTGGCCATAGAGTATGGCCATAGTCCCTCCCATGCCGAACATGCCTCTTGATTGTCTTAGCTGAAACTTAGAACCAAAGAAGACCTGCCCAAAGGCCTTTGGGACATATTTTGGTTCTATACCAGAACCATTATCTTGAACTTTTATCATGTATGCCTTGGGGTCTTGGCTATTCATATCGAAGTCCATCGGCGTTAATCTTACGAAGATTTCTGGGAGTATGTTATGGAGTTCACATGCATCTAAACTATTCTCAAGAAATTCTCTAACGGCTGAGTATAATGCACGGGAAGGGTTACTAAACCCGGCTAAATCTCTATTTCTGTAGAAAAACTCTGAAGGGGATATTTCAGTGAATTCATTAATCAACTCAATTTCCTCCTAGAGCTTTACGAATGAGTATGTTTTCCCATTTTTATTAACCACGGCTTAATCATGATACAAAATCTCTTAGAGTTGTTCATGACTATCCATTTGATCATCATGTTTTCTTCATTAATAATTGTTAATATTCATTTCTATTTTTCATTGAAAAGCAAGAAAGTGAAGAGAATTTTAATAAGACGATAAATCAAAAGTTCTAGGGTGTATTTTTGTGGTACTGAGATGGAGAGAGATAACTGAACCAAAGGTTGCTGCATTGTTTGGGATTATTGCTCCCACATGGGCGCTAGCATCTATAGGCATCTCTATCGCTCTTTCTCCATGGTTTAGTTGGACAAAGAATGCACTCAGTGATCTGGGCGTGTCAGAAGTAGCTTCGATCTTTAATTCCGGATTAATTATTTGTGGAATCCTTATCTTTCCATTTATCGTCGGATTTGCTAAGATCGAACGAACAAAACGCTTTGGGCTGACTGGATCGGTAGTTCTATTATCATCATCTGTATTCCTGATAGGTGTTGGCGTATTTTCAGAGGCTTTTGGCTTAGTTCACTTTTACTTCTCAGTGGCATTCTTCGTGTCACTTATCCTATCTTCAATTATTTTGGGCATTCATTTTACTTTAAATATTTCAGATAAGCGCTTAGGTATCTTTACTCTTTTGATTGGCATTATTAGCTTCATTGGTTGGATCGTTTGGACTACTATTCATCTGTCAGGTGTAGCAATTCCTGAAACAATTAATATCCTTCTGGCATCTTTCTGGATCATTGTACTCAGCATTAGAATGTATAAGGAAAAGTAATTTTTATTTATTATTCGTGAGTACGGGCTTGGGAGAATACAAAAAGCATCAAAGATCATTCATTCCTGACTTTCCCATAGTTTCAGCCGATCCATCTTTGCTTTTGTCCTGGCTCTTTGGAGCATGTTATAAACAGTCTTATGAGTACTTCCTGATGCAAGCATATCTATTGCATCCAAAGCCAATCTCGCCCCATCGATGCTTCCTATGATACTAACTGTATGACCAAAGACAGAGATGTAAGCATCGGTTAACTCTTCTATGAACCTTCTTGACTTGCCTTCTAAGCCTATAATTCTTCCTTTTATACGCTCAAGAGAGCTTTGGGATTTTCCCGCATAATCCCTCAAATCAACCACTTGCAAAACCATATCTTCATCCAAGAGCTTAAAGGCTCTTTGTGGGGAAAATCCTCTCCCTATGGCTGTTATTATATCTACAGCTTTGAAAGGCTGTGATTTTGTTATATCTCCATTCGAATCTATCCTAACTTCTCCATTCTTACTGTCTATAGATAATTTCACATTGCATCTGTGCTCTATCTCACTCTTTACGACTCCGTTTTTCCCAACCAAGACTCCTATGCGATCCAATGATAATCTCACAATCCTTTGGAAGCTCAAAGTTTAATCACCCTTTTTAGTAAATTTTCTAAAGGCTCCACCTTTAACCCCCGCTTAACGAAAAAACGGTTTATGTTGTTTAAGTCTTTTATCAGGAATTCTTTTGAGAGAGGGTGCCTTATGTCTACAGCTGATCCAAAGTCGAAGAGGATAAGGTTCTTTCCATGCTTAAATATGTTGTACTCAGACAAATCCGCATGAACTAAATTAGCGCTATTGTATAACTTATCTACTAAGGATATTACCTTTTTATAATCACTCTGCTTCACTTCAACTTCATTAAGAATGGGAGCAGGCCAACCATCATCACCAATGAACTCCATTACTAGGACATTTCTTTTTATGGCTAGAGGCTTTGGAACAGGTATCCCTGCTTGGTAAGCTGTCATAAGGTTCTTGTACTCCTTTTGTGCCCATATCTTGATTATGTTGCTTGAGCCATGCTTAACATTTTCAAAACGGGGATCTCCAATTATGTAAGGCAACCTCCTTTTGAATTCGGCTGTAACAGTTAAATATATCTTGACTGCAACAGAAGAGCCATCATCTTTCTCCCCCCAGTATATTCTTGCTTCTTTTCCTGAACTTACAACTCCATTCAAACTTCTTAAAACTCCAGATTTCATAAGGTAATGAAGGGTCAATAAAGTAGGCTTGTCAAAGACCTCCTCCATAACTGCTACCTCAGATGAACGATCCTTTATGAGCATCCTATCTCTTCTCTCCGTTGTGCGGAGCTTAAGCTCAAGTCGCTCTCTTTCTTTGTCATGAAGCTCACTATCGTCTTTAGGCATAAAAGACCCCAATCCTAGCTTGAGGAAAAGTTCAAACTTTTTCTCCCTTAATAACATATATTGCCATCATAAGTGCGTGTAGTATAACCCTCTTAACCTTCTTTATTCCTTATCGAATAGATGTAATTTGTTTTTAACAAATTATTATTCATAATTCCTTCGGTATATAGTTATTGGTCTTCAACCAATCCACTTGAGCTAAGGTGTATCTCCAGAGCACATCACATCTTTCATCGCTCTTGAATTCCCATGGCGCTACTAATACCACATCGTTCTCTCTCACCCAGATTCTTCGCTTTAATTTCCCTCTAATCCTTCCTAATCTGGCCTTTCCATCTGTACACTTTATCATGAGGTGATCGCTACCCAAAAGTTTTATCACTCTCCCCAATAGTTCACCCTTATCTGGAAGCACTAAATCTTTTAATTCTTCTTCACTTAAGACTTTTCTTTTACCCATTTTTTATCACTTTGAGAAATCTTATCTTAACCAATGGATATATTTCTTGGTCAAGAATATATGCTTACCGTTTTATGACTCTTTAACAACTCTTAACTTAATCTAAATAGAGTTGATAATTATGAAATTAGATCACTCTGAAGATATAACTTCAAAATCAAAGGCTGATGTTGCTTTTGATACAGTTCCTAATAATTCAATAAGCATATTCCCCAAGTAGACCTTATCCACCCATGACAATTTTGGCTTAAACTTCACTTTAAACGATACTTCTTGCTCCAACTTACATCCACTAATAGAGAGTTTTAAAACTGGTCGGATTCTTAAACTTGTAGGTCTTCGTAATCCAACCCAAAATTTTTTAATCCTCATTCTCTTCATAAGTGGAATGATACTTAGCAATTCAGACATTCATAAGCACATGAAACAAAAAAGATTGATAGTAGACCCTCTTAATGAAGATACAGTGCGTGAAAATGGTATAGACCTGAGGCTTGGAAGCGAAATAGCGAGATTGAAAAGAACCAATGTGACCTTTGACCCTCATGGTGAAAATAAATATCAACAATTTTTTAAGAAAGAATTTGGAGAATCTTTCATAGTGAATCCTAATGAGAGAATCCTTGTTTGCACTCTTGAATATATAGAATTAAGAAGTGATCTCATGGGGTTCGTAAATCTTAGGAGTTCTTATGCAAGGATCGGTTTGAGCTTGCCTCCTACGATAATAGATGCAGGCTTTAAGGGGCAACTGACTTTACATGTCACAGGAGGTTCGTTCCCAATAAGGCTATACGCAAAGGATAGATTTTTTCACATTGTATTGGCGAAGTTAACATCGGATTCTGTTAAATATCGCGGGATCTATTTAGGTCAAAAAGGGGTAACATATCCAAAGTTTTAAATCTATACATTTAGCAATAATCACCCTAGTTGAGACTATGAGTTCAAAAAGCTCTAAAGAAGGTATAGCCAGCGCCAGAAAGAGAGAAGTCAGAAAACTTCTCAAAGATTTAGGGTTAAGAATATACTCCGATATAGATAAAGGCATCTTTCCAGAAATAAATTTTCCAAGCAGATCTGTGAGGAACATAGTTTATGATGAAAGACTAAAGCAATACATCCTTGGCAAAACCTCTGTAAGAAGATCAACTCATAATATAAAACATATCCGTCCTTTTACTCAATTGATATGGCTGGCTTTTTTTGTAAACAAGTTGGTAGAGCAAGGAAAGACAAGCACTCTTAGAGATGTATTCTACTCTGCTCAAGCCTATGATATGGAGTTTATGGACCAATCGGAATCTGATGAAATAATAACGGATTTAGAAGCATTATTGTCCAAAGCTAGAGAGGATTTTAACGTCTACCCTGAAGAGCGCTCAGCCATATTCGGCGACCTTACTATAGAGTATACTGTGCCAGGATATGAAGGGAAGAGGTTAAACTTAGCCTCTCATCCAGACGGTTACTTAATAGGACCGAGCTTGAGCACTGCTGACTTTATAGACACATCTGCTGAAATGGTCTTAGCTGTGGAAAAAGGAGGTTTGTTCACTAGGTTCGTTGAAGAAAAAGTTCACAATAGGTACAAAGCCTTGATAATAGATACAGCAGGTCAGCCCCCAAGGTCTACAAGATATATGCTCAGAAGGTTGAATCAAGAATTGGGATTATCAGTCTATATTTTGACAGATGGAGATGTTTATGGCGAACATATAGCCATGGTAATAATTTCTGGATCTGCTAATGCTGCTCATCTAAGAGAGTTGACTGTACCATCTGGTAAATGGATAGGGGTATGGGGTAGTGATATAAAAAAGTACAAACTTCCCAGCGACCCCCTTACGGATATGGATATAAAACGCATCTATGAACTGAAGAAAGACCCAAGGTACAAAGGAGGAATATGGCAGAGGGAATTGGACTTTTTCCTAAAGATAAGAAAGAAGAGTGAACTCGAAGCCTTTGCTAAATACGGTTTGACAACGATAAGTGATAAGTATCTACCAGAGAAGTTAGAAATCGCTAAAAGCCTTTAGATGATAAACTTATTTAATAGATAAATAGAACAAAAATCCAATTTGAAGGGCTCAAGAACTACTGAGAGGATTGATGTATTCATCCGCATTATAGGTCTTATATTCTTGATTATAGGTATATCTATAGCATACTTTACAGCAACGGCTCCTCTAATCCCTCAGATATCACCTATATACTACTTTATCTCAATCCTTTTCATCATCTCTGGCTTAGTTGCTCTAATTTCAAAACTAGAGTAAACAATAACATTAAAAAGTAAACCAATATTGCTCTAAGACCATGAGTGGCAAGATAAGAATAGCACTAATAGGTATAGGCAATTGCGCATGCAGTTTAGTTCAGGGGATAATTTACTACAGTGAGAACGATTCTAGAAACGGTCTTTGGCACAGATCGATAGGAAATTATAGAGTTAGCGATTTAGAAGTAGTTGAAGCCTTTGACATAGATGCTAAGAAGATAGGATTAGACCTTTCTGAAGCCATATTCTCAAAACCTAACGTAGCAAAAAAGTACTTTGATGTTAATGCTTTGAATGTAAAGGTTAAGAGAGGCTTCTTATACGATGATCTCTCACATAATCTAAGAAACTCTTTTGATGTTAAGAATGATGAGCCTTGTGATATGATAGATGCATTGAAAGAAAGCAAAGTTGACGTTTTAGTGAATCTAATATCATCAGGCTTGGATAAGACATCAAAATTTTATGCTGAAGTCGCTATTAAATCAGGTTGTTGCTTTATCAATGCAACACCATCTTTAATAGCATCTGATGAAGGTATAGTAAAGAGTTTCAAAGAAAAGAATTTAGTTGTAGTTGGTGACGACCTTATGAGCCAGTTTGGAGGGACTGCTTTTCATAAAGGCATCCTTGACTTCATGCACAATAGAGGGATAAGGATCATGAAAAGTTATCAATTAGACGTTGGCGGAGGAGTTGAAACTTTTAACACATTAAATGAAGATGTTAAGTTCATAAAAAGGAATATGAAGACAAAAGCCATATCCATTGAACTGCCTTACGAATTTGAAACTGTGGCTGGGACTACTGACTACGTTGATTATCTGCAAAATGATAGGACTAGCTATTACTGGATACAAGGAGAGGGTTTTTTGGGCTCATCTATAAAGTTTGATATATATCTGCGCTCATCTGATGGTCCTAATGCTGGAAACATCTTGCTCGATGTGATAAGGGCTGTAAAAGTGGCAAAAGACGAAGGAGAATTTGGTGCGCCTTTAGATATCTGTGGCTATGGTTTCAAACATCCTCCAAAGATTGTAAAGTTGAGAGATGCCTACGAAAACTTTGTCTCAAAATACATAAGATGAATCACTCATACCATTATGGCAAAATATTTTAGGCGATAGCATTATAAGTTAGGAGGATGAATTCAAAGATATGGCAAGCCAAAGTTGGACAGAGATAATTAAAGAGCGCAGAAAATCATTGGATGCTATGGCTCCGAAGGATCGTCTCGGTTATGTAGAGGGCTGTATTCAGTCACTTTTGGCAATAAACCAGAGCGTTAACGGTTGGATGCAATGGCTATCAAACCCTATAAAGATGAGTAAATTTGATGAAGAGGAGCTTAAGACCTTCTTCGACAGATTAAAGCAATTTGCAATAGATTTCCTTGATTTTGATGAAAAGGTTACTGAAAAAGATGAAAGAGAAAGGGAAAGAGAGAGACCTAGAATAGAGCACTTTAAGTAAATTAATCATTCTTAAAGCAAAATATATCGTAGTATACTTAAGAGTATTTTCGTTTTTCGATCTAATTTTTCAAGACTTCTTAAATACTTTTTCGCGTGAGATTTGCGCGATGAATATGCAAGTCAAAACAAAGAAGACAATATCAACAGCAATAATCAGCCTATTCATCATATCTATGCTATCAGTGTTTGCTACAGTGCCATTAGTTCCAATAGCAAGCGCTGCTCCGCTTGAAGACTTAACACCTGATTACGCAAAGGCAGGTGCCACTATAGATATACTGA
>JARVKD010000008.1 GCA_029775875.1 Nitrososphaeria archaeon | reverse complement strand
CCACCATAAACTTTGGGTATGGCTTAATCTTTAACACTCCCCTTGGTGCAATAACGCAACCCTTCTCCAGGTCTACTTCAACGTCTTCTCCTCCGTTGACATGGTCCAAGATTTTAGGGCATTCCACAGCAATTAGTCCAACGTTTATCGCATTTCTAAAGAAAATTTCGCCGAAGGACTCGGCAACCACCCCAGCTATGCCTGCAAATTTAAGGGCTAGAGCAGCTTGCTCTCTGCTTGAACCACAACCAAAGTTCCTGCCAGCAACGATTATATCACCAGAGGAAATCTTTGAAGAGAATTTTGGGTCAACTCCCTCCAGAACATGTTTAGACCATATCGATCTATCAAGAGTTCTAAGGTACTTGCCAGGAATAATGAGGTCTGTGTTTACATTATCCCCAAACTTCCATACTTTGCCCTTAATTTTCATGAAAAACATCCCTAGGATCTGTTATCTTTCCCTCTATGGCTGAGGCTGCAACAGTAGCTGGGGATGCTAGGTATATTTTAGCTGTTTGGCTACCCATTCTGCCTGTAAAATTCCTATTGGAGCTTGATATGCAGACCTCATTTTCCCCTAGAACTCCAAAGTGGCATCCAAGGCATGGTCCACACCCTGGTACACCTATAATAGCCCCTGCATTTAGGAAAACTTCGATAAGGCCTTTTTCTATGGCTCTAACATAGGTTTCCCTTGAAGCAGGAACAACGATAAACCTCACCCCTGGCGCAACTCTTCTACCCTTTACTAGCCTTGCAGCTATCTCCAAATCCTCTATACGCCCATTAGTGCAAGCCCCAAGAAAAGCCTGGTCTATCGGTATTCCCTTAACCTCATCTACTGGACATACATTATCAACTGTTGATGGGCAAGCTATCTGTGGGACTAGATCGTCTACATTAAAGTCATAGGTCTTGACATGACTACCTTCGTCGCTTTCAAAAAAATACATTTCTCCTTTAACTCTTGGTTTCAGATATTGAAGCGTTCTTTCATCTGCCTTCATGAAACCTGTCAAGGCACCCATCTCCACGGACATGTTACTCATGGTCATCCTTTCGCTAACAGTCAATTTATTCACAACGCTCCCAGAAAACTCCACAGCTTTTCCCAAGGCTCCATCTGCCCCTATTTCCCCAATTACTCGAATTATAATGTCTTTGCTCGTTACGAAACTTCCAAGATTTCCTTCAAGCTTTATCAGTATTGTTTCAGGTATTCTAAACCATAGCTTACCTGTTGCCAGGGCGTAAGCAACATCTGTAGCTCCAAGTCCTGTTGAGAAAGTTCCAAAACAACCGTTGGTACATGTATGAGAATCAGCCCCAATCACGATTATTCCAGGCCTTATATGACCGCGTTCAGCCATTACTTGGTGGCATATACCCTCGCCAAGATCGTAAACATTCTTAATACCAAATCTATGCGAGAAATCTCTAACCATTTTTTGAAGAGTTGCTACATGCTCATTATAAGCTGGAACCGAATGGTCAAAGCAAACACCAACCTTATCAGGGTAAGGTATCTCATTAACGCTCATCTCTCTCAAATGATCAAATACCAAGGGCCCTGTTCCATCGTGATAATATATGAAGTCTACTGGTACCTCAACAAGTTCTCCTTCTTCAACATCCAGTCCTAAAGCCCTCTCAAATATCTTTTCTATTGCAGTTTTGGCCAAAGCTTTTTACCTAAAAGGTCCATAGCTAAATCGAGAAGCTCGTTTTCAGATAGGTATCTCTTCATTACACTACTCTTCAAAAAGTTGAGTATTATTAGTGCATCGTGTTCATCAACTTCTAAGCCGTATTTCTTGAGCGTGTAAAGGATACCAGTAATGCCTGACTTCTTCCCAAAAACAATGCTTCTTTCTTGTCCCACGAATTCAGGAGAATAACACTCGTACGTTAAAGGGTCTTTAAGGACTGCTGCAACATGAATTCCTGACTCATGCCTGAAAGCGTTCTCCCCAACTACGGGTTTCCCCTTTGTAAGGGGCACTCCTGAAAGTCTTGCTACAGTGGAGGATAAATCCTTAAGCATATTCATCTTAAAGCCTAGATCAACGCCATAAAGGAAGTACAATGCTCCTACAACTTCCTCTAGAGCTGCGTTACCACATCTTTCGCCTAAACCGTTAATTGAAACTGAAATCGCATCAGCCCCTGCTTCATAAGCTGCTAGGGAGTTTGCCACAGCCAACCCAAAATCATTATGGCAGTGAACTGCAACCTTGCCACCAATTTCCCTTTTCACCCTACCAACTAATCGGGCCATTCCTCTAGGAGTTATGCAACCTGTGGTGTCAGCCAAGCTAAGCCTATCAACATTTAACTTAAGGGCAGATTCAAAGAGAGCTTTAATGGATTTAAAAGGCGTTCTCGTGGCATCCTCAACACTAAGTTGAGTGAATAACCCATGCATTTTAGCATACTCCACAGTTTCTAAGGCTGCGTTTAAGGCTTCGTCTAAGCTCATGCCAAGTTTATTGGTTAAGTGAGTTGAAGAGAGGGGTATGAAAACTATTACGCCATCAACATCACATCTCAAAGCTTCATCGATATCTCCTCTTCTAGCTCTAGCCAAAACCAGTATGTCAGCTGACAAGCCTTCATTAGTTATCATCTTAACAGATTCAGCTTCGTCCTTTGACACAATAGGGAATCCTGCTTCAATCTGGGGGATACCGAACTCGTCAAGCTTCCTGGCAATCTCAAGTTTCTCCTCTACAGTAAAGAAGACGCCTGGAGTTTGCTCTCCATCTCTTAAAGTTGTGTCATAAATGGTCACTGAATGGCTAAATTCTCTTGAATACTTATTATAAGGGCTTACAGCTGACAAGTTCAACCACATCTATCTACTGCAAAGAGAATATAATAAACTATATATTGTACAGTTGCTGTACAATGTGTCAAAGAGAGGGAATTCTTTTGGAGTGGATAAGGGATCCTTACAAATATAGGGTAGTAGAGTTCCTCAGAAAGGTAGGTGGAGAAGCAAGATTTAGGGATTTCAAGAAAAGTCTAGAGGAACTGGACATGAGTGAGAAGAAGCTTGCAACAACTTTGAAGGAGCTTTGCATGTTAAGTGTATTGAAGATCGATTGGAGAGATGAGTTAGATAAAAAGATAAAATACTATGTTCTGCCAGGCAGACTAAGAAATATCAACAAAGAGTTATATGAAGTTTTAGAATACGCCAACAAGTTACTTAAAGATACAAATGCAGATGACCAGAAAAAGGTTCAGAGTTTGTCTTCACTTGTCAAGATATTGATGCAAAAATCGAGGAATTGTATTTACGAAAATTTTAAACGAAGCCTAGATTCTGAAAACTATAACGAAGCGACCAAAAAGATCGCATGGAGTCTGCTTGTCATCGAAAGTTGGAGTTTTGAGGTACTCAAAACCCTCTGGGAAAACAAGACCCTTTCATCTAGGGCGTTGGACAACTTAGCGAGTGAATTATAATGTCTTTCAATCTTGACAAACTAAGGCATGAACATAAGGGCGCTTCGACTTAAAGGATTTCTGATACATAAGGTTATAACATACTTCATACCTAATAACCATGAAGGAAATGTTAGCTGAACCAAGAATAGTCAAAAGCCACCCGTGCTTCAACGCAAAAGCGCATCTTAACATAGCCAGGGTTCATATTCCCGTCGCTCCAAAGTGTAACATCCAATGCAATTATTGCTATAGATTGATTAACTCTCTAGAAGTTAGACCTGGCGTCAGCTCAAAAATACTTTCACCAAAGGAAGCTTTGGACTATTTAGGAATAGTCGTCAAGGAATTCAAAGAACTCAAGGTTGTTGGCATAGCTGGACCAGGTGAGCCTTTGTTCAACAGAGAAACCTTCGAAACATTAAAGCTTGTTCATGAGAAATATCCACATTTGTTTCTATGTATCGCTACAAACGGTCTTTTACTTCGGGATAAGTTAGATGAATTGGCTAGCGCAGGAGTTAATTTTCTTACAGTGACAATGAATGCAATCGATCCAGAAATAACTACTAAGATACATCCTTTCATTTATTATAAGAATAAGTTGATAGAAGGATTAGATGCAGCCAAGACCCTTGTTTCAAATCAAATAGAAGGGGTCGAATTAGCTGTTAAAAGGGGGATGATAGTGAAGGTGAATACTGTTCTTATACCAGAGATAAATGATCGTCATGTAGAAGAGGTCGCTAAAAAGATCAAAGAAGCAGGGGCATACGTTCAGAACATAATACCATTAATCCCAATTGGTAATTTTAAGGAAAGAAGACCACCCACATGTGATGAGCTTCAAGACGCTAGAATGAAATGTGAGAAAATTATAAAGCAATTTAGGCTCTGCAAGATGTGTAGAGCGGATGCAGTTGGAATCCCTGGACGAGAAATAGGCTTTCAAGAAAGACGGTACGAGATGAGCGAAATCTTCCACGCTTAGATCAAATTCTGTTGAGTGGCGATTTCTTTGATTTTTTCTATGACTTTTATTGCGTCGAGTCGCTTAAGGTCGGTTCTATGCCTTGATACCGAATCCAGTATCATATTTCCCTCTTCCTTCGTTAACAGCCCCTTGTTAATGGCTAATCCAATAATTCTCTCATAAGTCCTCAACGGATAGTACAATCCCTGAGCTATTTTTAATAGATCTTCAGCGGTATCAGAATCTATTACATTGCTTTCTGCAAGAGCTTTCAAATTATACCTTATGTTGACCAATGGTTCTGATAAAGGCTTTAGAGTATCAGGAGCGAATATGAGAGCGACTTCGTCGTCTGAATTTATCTCCTCTTTTTTATACATTTCATAAACATGCCCTACTCCAATCATTCCGTAAACGTCGAGCTCAGCCGCTCTCAAAGCGCCCATACTGCTTCCTCCGACCAGTATGATTCCTTTGTCCAGAAGAGCCAGAAGCTCCCTCGGGGAGACTGCAACCTCCTTGAAGAATATACCGTCTATTATCCCTATGATTCTAGCTCCTTCCTCAAAAGCCTTGGTAGCATCACCACGCTTTATGGGCGGCATATAAATGGCTTTATCGAATATTTCTCTTGCCTTCCTTGGATGGAGGCTCGGTCCCGTGAATATAGTTATTTTTTCCAAGACTTTTCCTCCATAAGCTTTCTTCCTCTAGGTCCTATCCTATCCATATCGAGACTATATACTTCAAGCCCAGGAACGATTACCCTTAAAGTTGGAATTTCGAGTTCTTTTCTTGTCAAGTCAACAACTATTACATGTTCAAAACCTTTCTTCCTAAGAATTGAGATGACAAGCATTATCTCATCTAAAATATCTCTTCTGGAAAGATTTGGCATGCTTCGAATTTCTTTGAAGTCTTTCGAATCCGAGAACCAATGCTTATTGATTTTCTTAATCCTCTCGTACCCAAACATCCTCATGAAATCAGCTTTGTAGGTATCCTCCCTTGCGCCCTGTATCTGAGTTAGTCTGCTTTGCGCAACTTCAGTCAAGGCTCTGATCGCTGCTATTTCAGGATCCAAATGAGCACCAAAACCTATGGTTAGAAGGGCAGGGTCCATCAGCCTAAAATCATCAGAAACTGCTGCTATTACTGGCAAACCTAGGTCAGAAGTTATATCTTTTAGCACGATTCTGATTTCGTTTCTATCGAATTTGTCTATTAATTCTTTGACTAAAAAGCAATCCTCTGAAGCACGAATAACCTCTCTCTCATCTTTTGTTAGTTCAGTTAAGCTCCAAGCGTCCCTTTCAATCACTTCCATCAAGCCATGTAGAACAGCCTCCTCTACAGTGTTTCCTGAAGCCAGCCCATTGGTAGTTGTTCTAAATAGATGAAGATCATCGCTTGGGAGATAAGGATGAAAAACTGCACTTACAGGAACCAATATCTTTTCGTCTTGAATTATGTCGAAACCTTCGATCCACCTCAACGGTGCATCCTGACTGTAAGAAGTAGTGAATGGTATGATAAGATCCGCAGGGTCTAAAGCATTAAATTTCGAGGATAGTTCCTTAAAAGATCCTTTTATGATTCTTTTTTGATCTTCTGATTTGACCTCAGCGGAGTATCTCTCAACAGCCTCCATGATGACTGAAACCTCGGCATGAATCTCTGCTATTCCTTTTCCAGAGTAAACAGAAATTGCTCCCTCTGCCGCTCTAGGTCTAACGCATGAATAAACTGGGATTCCTACTCTATCCAACCCAGTTATATTTGCTATCCTTGTAATACCTATAGTTGGAATTTTTGGTTTTATCCAGTTTAGAGTCTTTTCAGGGGGAACTGCCCTATGAGTCCCTATTGTATAATTCTTTGGACAACTCTTTAATTTTAGACTGTTAGGAATTTGAGGCAATTCTGATGCCCTTTCTAACCAATTGATCTGATTTGGTTGCCAGCCTTATTACTTTATCCTTCATTTCCTCGAATTTAAGCTTAAGATGTCTCTCACCCTTAAAGATTTTATTGTGTATTATTTCACCCAATTGGTCATCACTCTTAACCTGTAAAATTATTGAACCTTCAGCAAGTAAAGTATTCTTCAAGAGACCATCGCGATCCCCGTCTACTATCCCGATTACAGGAATCTTAAACCTTGATAGTATATCTCCTGCAATGGCGGTTGTGTCATCCCCGATAGTTATTGCCCCCGATATCCCCTTTTTAATTTCCTCGTAGATGTTTGCGCCAGAGTAACCCGCTACGCTGTGCTCTATGAATGCAATAAGGTTTCCTTTGCTAATTGGTTCTATATACCGCCGTTTAAATCGAGTTCTCCTCAGGAGATTCGTGGTATCCAGCTTGGCTTTGAATAGATCTAACTTTCCCATTTCATCAAGTTTTGTCAAACCGTGATTCTTGAATTCTAATCCTTCACCCCCTACTATCTTTCCCTCATATTCCTTAAGAATAACCTCTTTAGAGATTGCTCGTCCAATGACTATACCGTTAACAAGAACAAAATCGCCTAAGTCAACGGCCAATATCTTCCTATGTTTGATACCATTTCTTATCCAAGAGGTTTCCCCAAAATCAGGGGGTGAAATCATTCTAAATCCCAATTCTTTAGCCAGATTAGCACTCAAACCACTTTTAATGCACCAATCTATTACTACTCCATTTTTAGCCTCGACCTCTATGATAGGCATACGAGGAGAAAGTAATCTCTTAACCAGATGCCAGCAGAAAGCATGAGATTTAAGTGCGTTTTCTGAATAAGTTGCTATGATTATAGAATCACATTTCTTGATCATCTCAACCAAGCATTCAATAGTAGGTCTGAAATCGCATTTGATCCTATCATCCATATAATTGTCCAATACAGCAAGAGTCCCCATAGTCCCACAAAGCTTGGCATCTACTTCACCAAGCCTATCCAATATTTTCAAAACCTTCCTTGCCCAGCCTAAATCTATGATTTCTGGTCTATGAAAGATTACACCTATTCTCATACTTCTGAATGATGCTTCAACTCATTAATAAAAATGTTATTAAAGAGCCATAATGATTACTTTATCCATTCCTTTGTTCTGAAGTATATCATTCTGCTGAGTTATCTCTATCTTGCTCCTCCTACCCTTTGGAGTTGTATTGTGAAGATAGATACCATATCAGCCCCATCCTTTTCAAAAATAATGCCTCTCCACCCTTTCTGTAGAGGTTATAGACTTGATGATCGCCCTGAAACGCCAATGTTACTATCTTACCATTCATAGAAGATGTAGTCGGTTTTGCCCAACTGCTCAAGATTTTAGGATGAACATGATGCGTTCAATAGTTATTGGCAGAAATTCAAGTTTTCGCCTTTTAACCAATCCTTTTTGCAACAGTTTCAATAGCATCCATTAAAGTTTCCACTCTCGGCTTCATTATTACTACTGGCATATCAACAATCTTTTCTATGATTGAAGCAAGAACCGGAGCGAAAATAATACCCGAAGCACCTTCTTTTTCAGCAAGGGCAACGGAAACTATACAATTTTCCACATAATTTACGGAGTATCCTCTTATTTTATATTTTTATTGTTAATTTTAATTTCAGTTGTTTTATTTCGTCAAGTAAAAATTTTAATGCGATTATCGCTATAACATTCTCTACTCTTGGCTCTAAAACATTAACTATTTTCATATATAATATATATACATATATAATGGTCTTAAATATTTCTCCTTTTTGGGTTATTTAAAAAAATAAATGGAAAAGAATTTAAATACCTTAAACAGTTGAACATTGAGGGTGTACTTATGGCTTCGAGAAGCGCTATAGGAAAACCATTAATGGCCTTAATCATGGTTGCAATTTTCCTTGCGGGAACAGCTGTTGGATACTATTATGCTTCTCTCACTATTAAGCCCACAGGATACGAACCAGTACGCATTGGATATCTAACAGGCGACATACATCAATCACCTTTCTTCATAGCTTATGCTCAAGAATGGTATCAAGAAGAAGGTATTGCTCCAATAAAGAAAGAATATATTAATGGTCCCACACAGATGAACGCTTTCGTGGCAGGAGAATTAGATGCTGGCTATGTTGGATGCTCACCAGCCATGATTACAGCGAGTCAAGGAGCTGAATTAGTGATCTTGGCTTCATCGAACAAAGAAGGTTCGGCTATAGTTGCCAAGCCAGGAATAAATAGCGTTGAAGAATTAAATAATACGAAGGTTGGAACACCAGGAATAGGCACAATCCAAGATATTATGCTTGGAATGGTTGAAGAAGAATTTAATATCAAAGTCACTCATGTCTCATACTCGGTTACTTCGCTTCCCCTTGCACTTGATAGTGGGGACATAGATGCCTTTATAGCCTGGGAAATCTTCTGCGCTGATGCTGTCGTTAATGGTGTGGGGAATGTAATATACACGTCCCATGATATACTGCCCGACCACCAATGTTGTGTCTTCTGGGTTTCACAGAAACTCTACAACGAAAAGCCAGACGTAGTAAAGAGCTTAGTGAGAGTCCATGTGAGAGCGTTAAAATATATTCAGGAGAACTCTACTGGTGCACAGCAGTCAATTGCTACGATAACAGCTAGGACCTTAGCGGTTGTTCAGAACGCTTGGCCAAGGATGGCTTGGGGCTACCATGTGAATACTGACAGCATGGTGACTTTCGCCAACGCTATGATAACTCAAGGGAAAATGACTTTGCCAGAAGGTGTACCGGACGCAAACACTTTCGTAATGGGAATCGTCAACGAGAACATCCTTGATACAGTTTTGGGCGAGATGGGAATTAGTCAATAAATATAACTTATACTGAGCACAACTTAAGATGATCAGAATGGTTGGTAGACATAAGACTCCACCCAGTATCAGAGTCAAGAGTTGGTTCAAAGCTAAGCGAAAAATCTTGTTTCTTGGAAGCCTTTTCTTCCTGCTATTTCTATCCATTTGGCAAATAATCGCGATGAACTATCCATCAGCCTTTCTTAGAAAAGCCAATCCAATAGATGTAGCCCTAATGCTAGTAAAGCTCACGTTATATGGAGACACTCAGGGAATAACCCTTGTTGATCATACCGCTGCTAGCGTAGTCCGAGTTTTAGCGGGATTCTTCGTTGCTTCTATAAGCGCTGTCCCACTTGGGATACTGATGGGATTGAGGGAAGAGATCTACCAAAGCTCTAAATCTGTGATTGAGCCTATTCGATTCGTGCCGCCCATAGCTTGGATACCTTTGACGATTCTTCTTTTAAGAGGGTTTTCGCGCTATGTATTCTTGATATGGCTTGGCGCTTTCTTTCCTATTCTTGTAAGTACTATGGCAGGGATAAAAAGAACAAACCCAACTCTGATAGAGTTAGCTACCACTTTTGGAGCAAATAAAAATCAGATAGTCTCGAAGGTCGTAATACCTAGTTCTTTACCAGAAATAGCTGCTGGAATGAGAATTGGCTTAGGAGTAGGTTGGATGTGCATAATGGCTGCTGAGTTCGTAGGAGCAGAGGTAACAGGCATAGGTAAGCTAATATGGGATTATGGCCAATTGCTTCAAGTGGACGGAATTATTGCTGGCATGATAGTCATAGGTTTCGTAGGATTGGTAATGGACTGGATAATTCATACCTTTGAGAAAAGAATGTTCAAATGGCGTAGGGAGATCAGAGTATGATTTCGAATAATGTAAAGGTAAGTCTCAAGAATGTCTCAAAGTCTTTTGGAGGCCTTCAGGTGATAGACAATGTATCCTTCGATGTATTCGAAGGTAAGTTCGTATGCATAGTAGGTCCATCAGGTTGTGGGAAGACCACTCTTCTGAGGGTCATAGCTGGACTGGAAACGCCTACTTCAGGCTCCATACTTTTGGATGGGAGTCCTCCAAAGCCTGAAAACTACAACATAGGCTTTGTTTTTCAAGAAGATTCTTCATTGCCTTGGAGAAATGTCTACGACAACATAAAGTTCGGACTGGAAATAAAGAAAAGGAGTGAAGATATCGATAACAAAGTCAAGGAGATGACAAAACTAGTTGGTCTATCCGGCTTTGAAAAGTACTATCCGTATCAAATCTCAGGTGGTATGCGAAAGAGAGTTGCCATTGCTAGAGCCTTGGCTGTAAACCCCTCAATCTTGTTGATGGATGAACCCTTCGGAGATCTTGATGCACAGACTCGATGGGTTATGCATAGGGAACTCAAATCGATCCATGAAAAGCTAAGGAAGACCACTATATTTGTAACTCATAATGTTGAAGAAGCAGTATATTTGGCAGACGAAGTAATCATCTTCACGAAGCGCCCTGCGACTGTTAAAGCGACCTTGACGGTCGAACTTCCAGAACCTAGAAACAAACTGAGTAAAGAGTTCGCAAGATATAGAGAATTGATAATAGGATTTCTAAAAGATGAAGTAGGCACCGAATTATAGTGCATGCAACATAACAACACCAAAGAAAAGATATAAAACCATTAAAAGATTCGATTCTTAAAGCTAAAAGGGATTCACAGACTTTTTATATTTTGTTTCATTATGAAACAAATATTTATAACCATGATTCAATGAATTCCTAATAGCTATGAATAAGGCAATGGCAGTTTGTGGCGCGCTGGCGTTAACCATATTATTGATGATTTCAGTGATTCCTCAAGCCAAATCTACGCCTAGTTTTTCCACGTCTAGTGAGATTGTAGTTAAAGATTGGAGGAATAAAGATATCGTATTGCCAAAGGTTCCAGATAAGATAATCTCGCTGGCAACCCCATCCACCATAATCCTTTACGCTTTAGGAGCAGGGGATAAGGTGATTGGAGTTGATAAATATAGCATAGATTATGTTAAAGCAGGTCTTAGCGCATTCAAGGGATCTCCTGGCAATCAAAGTTATTATGAAAAGTTATGCGAGGAAGTTCCTAACAAGCCAAATCTTGGTTCGTCATGGACACCTAGCATTGAGATGATAGTCAATCTAGAGCCGGACGTAGTTTTTATGTATTATTACAGTACAACTGAAGAGAACATCAGAAAACTTGAGGATAAGGGACTAATAGTGATAGCCATAGGAGCGAAGAATTTTGATGATATTCACAACTTGATAATATCGATTGGGAGAGTTGTGGATAGGGAATCAGAAGCAGACAATTTAATTGGCGAGATAGAATCAAGGCTAGGCAAAGTAAGCGAGAGCGTTAAGGACTTGCCTAGACCCAGTGTCTATCACGAGTTAACATCACAGCTTGCAACTGCTGGAGGCGATACCTTCACTAATCAGATCATAGAAGCTGCTGGAGGCGACAATGTATTCAAGAATTTGACAGGTTTTCCTGTAGTAAACAAGGAGGCTATAATCAACGCAAACCCAGACATAATAATCTTCAGTAGCACAAACTCAATAGCTGTGAGAGCGCTTAATGAAGCAAGGGACATAGTCGATGTATTGTTGGAAGAGAGGTATGAGTGGAGGGAGACCAACGCTGTAAAGAGTCGAAGAGTCTACATAATACCGGCTTATTATGAGACTTATGATCAAAGGTTCGTAATCGGTGTTGAGCTGATGGCGAGATGGTTTCATCCAACCGTATTAGGCATCGAAGAGCGTTTTGAGAAGCCACTTCCATATATTGGCCCAGGAGATAACACTACAATTGACATAGCTGGATTAATTTTGACTCATATTACCTTTACCGCGCCATATGACAAGGGCATCAATATGACTGTCATGTCGATTGACCAAATATCGCCAGATGTGAGCTTAGCACCTTGGGAAGCTACTTCACTTAATGTACCAGGTTTCAAGATCTATACTTACAAGTATCTAGAGGTAAGGCTTACGCCACCTGCAGACGTAAACGAATCGAAATTACACTTCTATGTGGAGAAGTCTTGGCTTGATGAGCACGAAATTAACGAAACTAAGGTGGCGCTATTTAGATGGGATGAGACATCCCAATCTTGGGATAAGTTGAGCACGAAGGTAGTAAAGGTTAACGAAACTCATGTATTTTATGAAGCAGAATTCCTTGGGTTGTCGCTATTTGCGATAGCTTGCTTAGAGGCATTACCGACCCCTCCAATTTGGGAACAATTATGGATTTGGGGCTCAGCCACAGTTGTTATGGTGCTAGTGGCAGCGGTAGTGCTTAGGTATAGGATTATGAAGAGGTCCTAGAGTTGAGGCTAAGGAAACCGAGTGCTGGCGCTGGGTTACTGGAGGTCTACATGGTGAAGAGGGTGTGGAGAACCCTTGCAATCTTAGTGACAGTTGTTACCCTATTTGGAGCAACTATATTGGCAATAGGTGTAGGGCAAGTTAGCATACCTCCAGATACTACGGCTGCCATCTTGCTTAGCAAGGTTCCTCCCCTTAACTTGATCTTTAACCATAATTGGCCAACCTCATACGAGGTCATAGTGATGGAAATAAGGCTTCCAAGGGTATTGCTTGGCATCTTGGTCGGGGCAGCCTTGGCCAGCTCCGGAGCAGTCATGCAAGGGACTTTTAAGAATCCTCTAGCCGACCCCTACGTGCTTGGGCTGGCTGCTGGAGCCGTGTTTGGAGCATCGATGTCCATGGTATTGGGCTTAAGCTTGGGTGTTGGATTTGCAAGATATTCGACACCCTTCCTCGCCTTCATATTTACACTATTAACCGCCTTCTTAGTTTATTCCATAGCTAGGGTGGGAAAGAAGGTACCAACTAGCACTCTATTATTGGCTGGGATTGCAGTAGGCACCTTCTTCTGGGCCATTAATTCTTTCATACAGTATTTAGCTGGAGAGAGACTACAAGCCGTAATATTTTGGATAATGGGAGGGCTCTGGCCAGCCAGTTGGGAAGATGTGGCTCTTTCGGCGCCACCTATAATCTTGGGTATTGCATTGATCATGCTGTTCTCCAAGCACCTAAATGCGATGTTAATGGGCGAAGAGGTTGCTAGCAGCCTAGGTATCAACGTGGATTTCGCTTTAAAAGCCCTAATCGTCCTCTCTGCTTTAATCGTGGCATCAGCAGTTGCAGTAAGCGGAACCATAGGCTTCGTGGGGCTTGTCATTCCCCATATGCTCAGATTGATAGTCGGGCCAGATCATAGAGTACTGCTGCCTACCTCTTGCCTATTCGGTGCTACTTTCTTGGTGTTGGCTGATTTAGTGGCTAGACTAGTGGTGGCGCCAGCGGAACTACCAGTTGGGATAATTACTGCCTCTATTGGGGCTCCGTTCTTTATCTATCTATTACGCACGAAAAAGAAGGCGATTGGGCTAGGTGGAAGGTTGGTGAGTTAGAATGAGACTTAGGATAAAGGACTTGAGCTTCAGCTATGACAGCATAAAGGCAATAGATAATGTAAGCATGGAGATCAATGAGGGAGAGGTGCTTGGGATAATAGGACCTAACGGAGCTGGGAAGAGCACACTGCTAAAGTGCATAAACTCGATCCTCAAGCCCAGAGTGGGTACTGTACTTGTTGACGGAGAAGATATTTTGAAATTAAGAAAAGATGAAGTAGCCAAGAGAGTGGCAATGGTACCCCAAAATTCTTTGACATCATTTCCATTCACTGTCCTAGATGTAGTGCTTATGGGTAGAATTCCACATTTAGGCAAGCTAGGAAGGGAGAGCGAGAGAGATTTGAAGATAGCCGAGGAAGCGATGAGAACCACTTTTGTGCTTAGCCTTGCCGATAGGTCAGTAGACGAGTTAAGTGGAGGAGAGTTTAGAAGGGTGATAATAGCCATGGCATTAGCTCAAGAGCCAAGCATATTACTGCTAGATGAACCCACACTTCATCTAGACATAAGTCACCAACTCGGAATCATGGAGCTTATAAGAAGGTTGACTGCCGAAAAAAAACTAGCCACGATCCTAGTGTCCCATGATTTGAACTTAGCAGCAAAGTTTTGTGATAAATTGATCCTCCTGAATTCTGGCAAGATATATTCAGCTGGTTCTGTAGAGGAAGTGTTGAACCGTGAGAACATAAAACAAGTATATGGAGTCGAAGCTCAAGTGATAAGGAGTAATGGACTCGTTTACGTGATACCGATCAAGCCTATTTGATTTGCGAAGTGTTGAACCATGTCTAAATGGATGGAAGAATTCAAATCTTGCAATATTTGTTCATGGGATTGCAAAGTGAATAGAGTTGAAGGAGAGAGAGGCGTTTGTAGACTGGGCTTACCTGAAATTGCCTCCCTTAATGTTTCAAAGGTCACCGAAAGCGTTACGATAACGTTCTTAGGCTGTTGTTTTAGATGTATTTATTGCAACGCGTATAGGCTTTCACAGTATCCTTGTGTTGGTTGGTTTTACAAAGGTTTTCTAGATTTAGAGCAGCTAGTTTCTGAGATATCCAATTTAATCGATTCTAATCTTGCCAATAAGGTTAAAGTTTCATCTGTGAGTTTCACTGGAGGAGAACCAATAATTCATTGGCCCTTTGTAGAACAGTTAATAAAAACATTTAAAAAAGATGGAATGAAGATTGGTTTGGCTACTAACGGTTTTTCGAGCGAAAGAACATGGCATAGAGTTTTAGAAGAGTGTGATTGGATCAATTTTGAAGTCAAAGCTTTCGATGATGAAGTTCATAAAGTTATCACTGGAGCGCCAGTTGAACCAATTCTTAGAAATCTAAGCCAATTAATAACAAGAGCTAGAAATAAAATAAGAGTAGTCAGGACAGTGGTCATACCAGGTATAAATGATGGTCAAATAGGAAAAATAGCGAGCTATATTGCAGATTTAGATGAGACTGTTCCATACAAAATTATTGCGTTTAGGCCCAATTTCATTTTGTATTTTCACCCAGGTCCTTCAAGTCGATTAATGGGGAAGTTAGCGAAGGTAGCCCGTAGCAAAGGTTTGAAAGATGTAAGTTGCTCTTCTTGGTATCCTTTTAGAGCCCCAAAGTCTGTTACAAGACGTGAAATGAGGGAATACGTATCTGAAGAGGCAAAATTAGCTGCTAAGTACTTGATTTTGGCAGGATGTAAAAATCATCCAAGGGAGTGCGGCACATGTAGACTCGTAAACCATTGCCCTGCCATGCTGTGGGAACCATGGGATCTTCAATCTAAAGTTAAGTAAAATTCATTCAACTAAGCCTGAAACCAATAGCGCTGCTCCTACTGCGCCTGCAAATTGAGATAAAGGAGGTACTATGACTTCTGCCCTCAACATATCTTTAAGCGCTTTATTCAAACCTTTGATCAAAGATGTACCGCCAATCTGAATTATGGGCTCTCTAACATCGATTTCTTGCATCTGTTGCTCATAGAACTGTTCAGCTACACTATAACAAGATGCTGCAGCAGCATCCTCTTTGCTAACCCCGAGTGCCAGAGAAGAAACCAGATCGCTTATTCCAAAGACAATACAATAAGAATTCATCATCACTTTGTCAGGCCTTCCTCTCAATGCAATTTCTCCAAGCTCGTCTAACGTAACGCCTAGTCTATTTGCCACTATCTCCAAGAATCTACCAGAAGCACCAGCGCAAATCCCTCCAACGCTGAAGCTATCAGGCAATCCATTGTGCATTGTCGTGGCTTTGTTATCAGCCCCCCCTATATCCACTATCGTTGCATCGCCATCAAGTCTCTCAGCTAGATATGCAGCCCCCTTGGAACAGACTGTAACTTCCTCCATAGCTAACTTTACTTTTTCGGGATGGAGTTCTTTCAAAATGAATCGCCCATATCCCGTAATGCCAATAGCGTCTATTTTGTCAATGGACATGTTCGCTTTTGATAAGAGTCGATCCATTACTTTGCTAGCTAGAGCCTTGACCTCGACGGTCGGAATCCAATCGTATGCAATAATTTCATTATCCTTCATGATGGCCCCTTTGGTCATAGTGGAGCCCGAGTCTATTCCTATAGTTATGCCACTTTGTTCTCTCCTTCCCAGTAAAGCTTCCTTCTCGACCATGTCTACGAGTGTCTCTATCTTCAACAGAAGGTTGGTTGCTTTTGTTCTCTCAGTGAAGGAATGGGAAACTATCGGTATGTCCGTCTTTTTCTGTAACATTCTTCGAACTATCGTTCTCGTGAGAGCACCCTCAGCGCACCTGAAGCATGTTAAGAGAAGAATGGCATCAGGCTTGGTCTTGCCCTCGACTATAGTAAACATTCTCGCCAGCATCGTCTTTAGTCCACTGCTTGCAGGGGCGAATGGTAGTTCTTCCTCCACTCTTCTGACATCTTCTAAGCCCACTTCAGGAACATAGATCTTAGCCCCTACAATTTCAGCAGCTTTTTCAACTTCCTTTTGAACCCCGCTATATTCTGTCCCACAAGATATTTGAGCTATTTTTACGACCATTTAAGAACTCCTCCTCGATTTCTCGAGAAAACCTAATATCGTATCGACAAAATCTTTGGCTTCTTCCTCATTCCTTGGATACTTTAAGGTTATGTAGGGGATTCCTCTCTCATAAACCAGATACTTTAAGAATTCATTCGATCTTGCGCAACCTGAACATCCAAACTCAAAGTCTGGATCATCAACTAGTATGGCTAGATCAGCCTCCTCTATAAGCTTGCTCAAAAGGCTTAAGCGACCTCTTACGCCGGATGGCACTTCAACAGCACAGTATTTCAACCCTTCCCTCACATCTGAAGGAGTTATGTTCTTTGGGGGTGAATCTATCTCAGGGTCCCTTACCTTCTTTTCTATCTCTCTCATGACAGATAGAGGTTCATAACCATATCTCTTGACCAGATCGTAAAGAATCAGGCTATTCGGTGGACTTATGAATACTTTCAAAGATCTTTCCTTTTCTGCCCCCTTGCCCATCTTAGATTTTCACTATCTATGTATATAGAAGCAAGCCTTGTATATAATATATTCGAAAAAAGTTAAATATCATATAGACAAAGTTGCAGTGATGGATTATGGTAAAGATTCCTGAAAATGTGAAAAAAGTGGCTTTAGAAGCTATAAAAAAGAAAACTTTTGCTCTTGGAACTGCCGACAAAAAGGGTCATCCAAACGCTGTTCCAGTGGCATGTTTCCAATATCCTGCTGTAATGGATGATGACAAGTTTGTTATAATTCACAACTACTTTGATAAGACAATAAAGAATTTACAGGAGAACCCTTTTGCATCCTTAACATTCTGGGATCCAGAAACACGAGAAGGCTACCAAGTAAAAGGTCCAGTAGAAATCAAATCTTCAGGAGACTTTTATGAAAGAATCACATCGGAGATAAGAGCGAAAAGGCCCGATTTACCGTTGAAATCCGTAATCATATTAAGGATAGAAGAAATCTACAACATTAAGCCAGGTTTAGAAGCTGGGAAGAGAATAGGCTGACTCTTCAGTTATAAACTTATTAAACAGAAGCGTGCAAGTTATTATAGGCAAGAGTTGAAAAAGACTTACTTAATTGTCGTATCGCCCGACAGTGAGCTCACCCCTAAAGCTTTATTCTATAATATGGTCAAAATAGGTCTTCCAGTAGCGATAAAGGAAACTTGCTTTGGAATTCTTGTTGAGGGCGAAAAGGAAGAGGTTGAGATAGCTATCAAGAAGGCAATGGAATTAGAGCCAAATAAAATATTTGTGAAGGAGAGAGGCTATCCTATCTGGGATCCAAGGATATGTAGGATGAAACAAAAAGGCGGGCCAAGACCAGGTTTTCTTCAATTGGAAGCGGAATACGAGATTCTACCGATAGTATCAGAAGCAGTAAGAGTAGCCAAGCCCGAGATCAAGCCTCAGGTGAAGAGAAAAAGAATCATGCCTAGTGAAATAGTAGAAGTGATCGAACACGGTAGGAAACGAAAACATCCTACAGGAACTAAGACGGAGAGAAATCCTTGATAACATATGAATATTACCTTTTTAAGGGAGGAGTTTACAAGAAGGAGAAATTAGACGACTTCTTAGAAGATGTTGGAGGGCTCGTTGTACAAGAGTATAGAGTTTTAAATGAGTCAATAGTCAGCTTGGCAATACCAATAGAAGAAGAGGCAAGACTGGACGAGATAGCAAAGGAATTGAAAGCAAATTTAACTAAAACGCCTCTCATCGGAACTGAAATAGCTGTTTTGACTCCATCCATGTCAAGAAAACATCTTCCACACCCTGTCTGTGACGTGGCTGAACATTTAAGAAGGTACGGAGGCAAAACTAACGTCATAGGACTCTCAAGAGGAGCGGGACAGAAAGGGGGCTTAAGTCCGAAAGAAAAGAGATTAATCGAGGAACATGATGTAGCAGTCGTAGTGCTAGGGAATTTTAGATACTGTTTACAAGAATGTAAGACAAGCTTATATGAGGAACTTGGGATCCCATCTGTAATAGTAGGGGGACCTCCACAAATCGAAGTTCCCAGTCCCCATCTATACGTTGGAGGACTTGGAAGGATCAATCACAGATTAAGAAGAGGAGAGGAAATAAAAAAATTGGATGAAATCCGCAGGGCTGTAAACTTTTTGATCAGAAAGGTAAGGGAGGAACAACTCCATGATCCCCTCATCATAGACCCTCTGTTGGCGATGATATGCGTAAAAGAACAGATTCCTGAAGTTTTAGAACAACCCTCCCCTAGCCCGTTAACACTTAAGCTTGATGGGTTAAGAATAAAGCTCCCTTATGATAAATGCGTAGAAAGAGTTCGGAAAGTTAACTTAAATAGTGATCTAACTTTGGAAGAAGTCGCAGAGATAAAGAAAACCTTTTTCTCTGATTACATTTTGGTTAAGGTGCTTCCAGAGTCGGAGGTGAGCTTACCTGAAAAATGCATTCGTAATTATAAAGGATTTAGTTAAGGACTACAATTTAGATTTTGGAATCAAGATCAGAGCGTTAGACCATCTAAATTTTGAAGTTATGAAGGGAGAAATATTAGGCATATTGGGGGAAAGTGGGTCTGGCAAGACGACTTTGATCAGGATTCTAAGGGGCGTCGAACCCTTCGATGAAGGCGAAGTGACAATAGGGGACGTAAAAATAACTCCGGAGAGTAGCACCAAAGAATACACAAAAGCCAAAGAATTTTCTGCCATACATATTCAAAGATGCTTTGGTTTATGGCCTGAATCAACTCTAGAAAATGTGATAAGGGCTTTAGCTTCAAAAACGAGAGGCGAAGAGATGATACCACAGATATCAACGGAGTATGAGCAATTGAGAAAGGAAGCTATGGAGATTTTAAGATTGGTCAAGTTGGATCACAAGTCAGATTGTTGGGCTGAGGTTTTGAGCGGGGGTGAAAAGCAAAAGTTGCTACTTGCTAGACAGTTAGCCAGAAGCCCACAGTTACTGCTTTTGGACGAGCCTGGGACTATGGTTGATGAAAAAGATAGATCGGAACTTTTGAAGATCATAAAGAGAACTAACGAGGAATCAAACACGACTGTCATTTACGTTTCACATATGCCTAAGGTACACAAATACCTGGCTGAAAGGATCATATCTCTCAGCAAGGGCAAAATAGTCTATGATGGTAAACCCGAGAAGGCTTTGAAAGAATTTGAAGCTAAAATGGACCCTTTGATACCTAAGCCAAGAATTAAAGAAATAAAACCAATTTTAAAAGTAAATAGTATCTCAAAAGAGTATTACGTTATTCCAGGACGCCAAACTCTTCTAATAGAGAACATGAACTTTCACGTAAATGAAGGAGAGGTTCTAGCCATTGTTGGGCCTTCAGCAGTCGGCAAGACAGTTTTGATCAGATTACTTGCTGGCCTAGAATTGCCGGATGAAGGAAATGTAAAGATCAGGATGGGCGAGGAATGGGTTAACCTCAGCACGTTAGGTTACAAAGCAATAATTGCGAGGAGAGATATAGGCATCCTCCACCAAGAATTTGATCTTCCTTACTGGGCAAAAGTGGTCGACCTTTTTGCTGAGAGACTAGGCTTAAAGACATCAGAGTATATAGACAAAACTCTAGAAAGGACTAGGTCAGAGAGGATAAGCGACAAGACGGTCGATCTAATATATAGAATCATGGATATGCGGCCTCATGAAGCAGAGGATAGACTTGCTAGCATTGGTTTGACTCTGAATAACGTTAAGGAACTTTTGCCTAAATATCCGATAAAGGAAACTGTAATGAGGGTTAAGCCTTTACTTGAGACCTTACGACTAAGCGAAGATATACTTAACAGACGAGTATACGAACTCTCGTGGGGAGAGAAGATCAGGATCGGGTTAGGGTTATTGATCGTCTGTAAACCGAAGGTATTGCTACTTGATGAACCCTTCGGAGACCTTGACCCCATTACCTTAAGAAGAATTGCAAATATTATCAAGGACTTAGTTACGAAAATGAATTTAACTGTAGTACTAGTGAGTCATCAACTAGATTTTATAAAAGAAGTTGCTCAAAGAGCCATTCTGTTGAAAGATTACAAGATCATATTCCAAGGCGATCCAGAGAAAGCTTGCAATTTGTTCATCAAAGAAGGGACTTAGACTTTAGTTTTCATTGATTCATGAACCTTTTTCTGCTCATGCAACCACGATTCCTTCAAATCGTATTCAGAAAACAAGATCGTGACCGTCTCTCCGTCGTTCAATACGTGATTGATTTTAAATTGTTCAGGAGCTATCCAAAAGAGTACTTCAGTAACTATCGTCTGGGCATACGTAGTATAGTCAAAGACTACCAGATCCCTAATTTCTGAAGGTTCTATATCTTTTACTATTATCTCATACCTTGACGGTTGAGTTATTCTTTCCTTTCCTACAACAGATGTGAGGAGCTTTATCATGGCGGGCAAATAACTCTCCTGTACTGGGTCTATGGTTATTCTTGTTCCCACGGCGTATCGAATAGGATCTAAACTTGAAATATCTGACAACCTAAGGGGCTTGATATTCTTTTTGATAGTCGCTGAAATTATAAAATATCCTTCATTTATGTTGATTTTAACGTAAAGACGATCAATCAATTGGAAATGCAAACCGGACAGGACGTCAAGGACGATCTTCTCATAGATGGATCCAGCTTCTTTATCGTCACTCTCAACAGTAACAATGCTCATGTATAACCAAAATTAAATATAACCTCCTTTGTATATAAACTATAAATATACTCCTGGGAAAAATGAAAATTCATATATAGATAGGTAAGATTTGAATGGAAAAGTTCCTAAAGGTCCAAGTAGATGGTAAGGAAATCTTAATTGCCAGTGGTTCATCTATAGCAGATGCATTAAGTATTGCTGGTGTAAAAGACTTTGGACATTGTATAGCAGTTGTCGAAGCTGCGCCTGAAGTGGTGGCCAAAAGCGTCAAGGAGTATGAAATCGTGACTTCTAAAGGTTCTCTATTTATAGAAGTGGATGAGAGATTCTTGGATTTTGCCGGAGAGATATTTCCGAACTCTAAGAAATTAAGGACCATATGGTCAAAGCCCAAGAGTGCAGGATTTGGGTATATCAGTTTAGGATTAAAAGGGTTGGAAATTTCCAGATCACTATTCGAATACAACAAGGGAGATGTAGCGATTGGTTTCTTGGGCTTCGAACCGGATAGGGGGTGTATCATATTTATGAAAGAGAAGCATGGAGCAAGTTACGGATCGCTCTCAAAAATCCCTATCCTTGGGAGGGTTGTGGCAGGAAGAAATGTATTATCGCTTCTAGACAGGAATGATAGTATAGAAGAAATCAAACCTAGAACATACAAGTTACCCATAAGAAGAGCCGACGTGAAAGATAAGATAGTCAAACCTTTAAGGATCTTCACCACTCTAAGCCTCATTTTGTCTGAGAGTTCTCTTACCAACAGTGAACTTATCCTTGCACTGTTCCAAAGAGAAAAATATTTCGAAATTACAGACGCAACTTCTGTTTACGCAAAGGATTCCCGTCATGCTGGCATTCCTACATCAGGTTCGTACGAGCTTCGAGAAAGGAAAAGAGCAAACGTAACAGTAAGGAACAAAGGCGATGATGCAGGCTCTATCTACATTTACAAGAAAACGGTCTTTCCAAGTAAACACCATTCTTATGTTGGGGACATAGTTTCCGGAATAGAGCTGATAGACGTAGCAAAGAAGAAAGAACGGATTCCGATAACGATTTCGCCCAAACGTGCCAATGTGTTGGGGATGAATCAAAAGGAGGCTGGAATATATTTAAGTGAGTTAGGAATAGAGCAGGTCCGACAGGGGGTAAAGGATGATGATGCTATCGTGGTGGAACAAAACCCATACTACACATTTGAAGTTTACAAAAAAAGGACTGTTGAGACCATGGGAGTTAACAAAATGGATATATTCGAAATCGAGCTTTATGACAAGTTGGCTCCACTGACTGTTAAATATTTCCGTATTTGCGCAGGCCTATTGTATGATAGAATAGGAAAACTAACAGTACATTTTTCAATACCAGATCTTCTTATCTTTAAGGAAAAAAGTTCTTATGCGAAAACTCTTTTCCCAGAGAACATTCCCATGAAGACTGTTGATTCTTACCAAATAGGGGTTACGAACACATCAAGTAAATTCGCTGGTTTGATAGGAATAAGGTTGATGGTGAGCAACGAATATGGTCCAACAGGTGAAAAATTTGCGTCAAGTAACATTTTGGGAAAAGTGTTGACATCACAGGAATTGCTTAAAGCCAAGAAAGAAGGAGACACGATATACGTAAGAGAAAGGGGAGATTCGATTGGATTTTCCAACTAAAGAAAACATTTTAATTGAAATTCGAAATGTTGAGAAGAGCTTTGATGGAAACAAAGTCCTAAGAGGAATAAGCTTTGATATAAAAGAGGGAGAGCGCTTGGCTCTCTATGGTAAAAGTGGGGCAGGAAAATCAGTACTAATTCACATGATCAGGGGGATGAAAGACTATGCTCCTGACGGAGGAAGAGTTGTCTATCACGTCTCCATCTGCCCTTCCTGTAAATGGATGGACGTTCCCAGTAAGGAAGGTTCAGAATGTCTGGTTTGTCATAAATCTAACCTTGAGCATGCTGAAATAGATTTCTGGAATAGTGACGAAAAAATTCAAGGAGAACTCAAATCTAGAATAGCCATAATGTTTCAAAGGACCTTTGGAATATATGGGCACTTTACCGCAATAGAGAATATCTTAGAGGCGTTGCAAAGAGTAAAGATGATCTCTGGAGATGAAAGAATAGAAGAAGCAAAAAGGTTGGTTAAAGCCGTTAAATTAACTCACAGGATGTTACATCCTGCTGATCTGCTAAGTGGAGGAGAAAAACAAAGGCTGGTTTTGGCTAGACAATTGGCCATAAGGCCGATCATCTTCTTGGCAGATGAGCCCACTGGTACCTTAGACGCAATAAGTATGGCGATGGTCAAAGAGCTGCTAATAAAGGAAGTAAAAGACAAATGCATAACTCTGATTATAACTTCTCATATTCCACAGACCTTCCCCAACTTAGTAGAAAAGGTTTTATGGCTTGATAAAGGCGAACTCGTGAAGGAGTTCTCAACTCCAGAATTTATGAGAGAGATTACCAGTGAGTTAAAGGTGCCTATTCCAAGACCTACAGTGCGTAAAGAAGAAGTCATAAAAGCCGTTAACTTAAAAAAATATTTCCTTTCTATTGATAGAGGTTTGGTCAAAGCCGTAGACGATGTTTCGTTCAACGTATACCAAGAGGAGATCTTCGGTATAATAGGTCTCAGTGGAGCAGGTAAAACCACCCTTTCGAGAATTATCGCTGGCATAACAGAACCCTCGAGTGGTAAATTATACATTAAGATAGCTGGTCGAATTGTGGACATGACTCAATGGAGTCCGGACAGAGCCTTGGCTCTATCCTATATAGGCCTCTTGCATCAAGAGTACGCTCTCTATCCATATAGCACCGTCTTGGAGAATCTCACTAGTTCGATAGGGCTGGAGTTGCCAATGCAACTGGCAGAAATGAAAGCGATCTATACTTTAAGGGCGTTGGGCATAAGTGAGAAGGAGGCAAGAGAGTTACTTAACAGGTACCCAGATCAACTTAGCGAAGGACAGAGGCATAGAGTTGCCTTGGCGCAAGTATTAATTAGAGAACCAGAGGCAGTAATACTGGATGAACCGTCAGGCACGATGGACCGGTCTTCAAAAATTGATGCAGCCCTCTCTATTAAAAAGTCAAGGGATGAGCTCAAACAAACGTTTATCATAATCACTCATGATATAGAGTTCGCCGAATTGACATGTGATAGAGTGGCAGTCATGAAAGATGGAAGAATAATAAACATAGAAACGCCCAGCAAGGCGATTGATGTATTCTTGCGCGCCTATTCCTAGATCTTATCAGTCTTGTTGGAGTAGTAATCAGCCCATTTCCTAACTTTAGCTATTATTTCGTTCATCTTGTCAATTGGCACAGTAGCCCCTCTGACAACGTCGGTGACAATGTCCACCACTTCCCCAACTGTTTCCGTCTTCTCAGAGGGAGGCCGTACCACCCTTGTTTTAATCCCTACTAGAGCCAAATCCTCGAAATCTACTGGCGCTTGGCATATGACTACACAAGGGAGATCAACTAAGCCAAGTAAGTATTTCACTTTATAGGCAACATGATGCTTAACCGCTCCAGCATGTATTATCGCTAGTTTAAAGCGCCTTACTTTGAACACTTCATCATACCCTACTTCACACATAGTCCCTCTTGCACCAGCAGCAGGCGAATCTCTAGGTTGACCCATGCCTGACCTGAAAACGATAACGCTAACCTCTATGTTCGCTTCTCTTAAACCATAGGTTATCTCACAAACTGGCTTGGTTACATGCCTTCTATCAGGAGACATGGAGAGAACTATTACTTCCTTGCCTTCTGACTCAGATATCGTCCCGCTTTGAGCTAGTTCACCGCCTAAGCCAACGCCCATGGTTTCTCTGCAATCTACTACATGAGTCCTTCTTCCTACAGGCATCCCACACTATATAATTATATGATTTATTTTACTTATAAACATAAGTAAAATGATAATTTATGGTTGCTAAATTAACAACAAATTAAAAAACTGGCAAAATGATTCAAATAGATATGGGCAAACACC
The DNA here is from genome assembly GCA_029775875.1 of Nitrososphaeria archaeon. GTDB lineage: Archaea > Thermoproteota > Nitrososphaeria > Nitrososphaerales > JACAEJ01 > JAVZMU01. Next base: position 15,435 of record JARVKD010000008.1, on the reverse strand, counting down.
TGATAGAAACTTGTGGAGCAAGGGTGTTGATTTATAATGGCAGGGTAAAAGTACTGTCTGAACCAAAGGTTAGATATTGCCCTATCTATAATAATCTCTATGGATACAAAAGAATTGACCGAGAAAAAGTCAAAGAAATAATACAGAGACAAATCCAAGATCATCTCTTCACTAAGAATAGAGCTTTTTCTGGTGACTTTTTGATAACTTTTGGTGCATCAGAGATGCTTAGCATGGCACTAGAATCAAAGCTAATAGATTGTTGCGTAATTGTTTGTGAAGGCGCTGGAACAGTAATCGTGAATGATCCTAAACTTGTCCAAGGAATAGGTGCTAGGCTTACTGGGATACTTAGAACAAGCCCCATAGCTGAAATTATGAATGAACTCAAAGAAAAAAGAACAGTAATAATCAGCGATAAAGCTCACATAAATCAACTTAAAGGCGTAAAGGAAGCCATAAAGTTAGGCTATGAAAGAATAGCAGTCACAATAGCGGGTTTTGAATCCGATAAGATACCTAAATTAAGACAAATTGAGAATAAAGAGCAAATTACCCTTAATATTCTATCAGTTCACAATCCTTGCCTAAAAGATTCACAGGTTCCATTTTTGTTGCTATCAGATTTAGTCTGGTCATGCTCGTCTAGCGTAGTTAGGGAAAAAGTTGGTCCAAAAGCTTTAATGCAAATAGGTTCCTCTATCCCTGTTTTCGCTTTAACTGGAAGGGGTAAGAAAATTGCCTTAAATCATTTGATGAAAACAGACCTCCCCATTTTAGTAACGAGGGCAGAGCTACCTAAACTAAGCCCAGAGAATTCCCCTTACCCGCTTACTTAGTATATTGATTATGGAATTCCTCTCTAATCTTAAATAATAGTTTGAGCATCAAGCAAATAGGATTCGGGGTTTAGTACTCATGAAGTATCTTCTTCTTTATGATATCAATGAAAAGATTGATCCATATGGACTAAGAGTCAGAATAGTAAGAGAGTTAAGAAAGATAAAGGCGATTAATATCCAAAGGTCGACATGGATCGTGTCGGAAATCTCTGAGAAATTGAGAAGTTTGCTCCTAGAGGCCGAGAACATTGGTGCAGGTGTAATGATCAACAAGTATGAACCAATCAAGATTCACAAAGGCTTCTTCATCGGCTTGGTTAAAACACCATCTTTCGAAGACTACAAGTTCTTAGACAAAATTAGAAAAGCTTTCATTTCAGAAGATCTCAAGCTAAAAGAAAAATCTTATGGAAAATTTAGTGAATGCAAAACACCCAGCGAAGCCGTGGATGTGTTATATAGTGAAGGAGTTGATGCAATAATATTCGCAACGAAGACGAAGAATTTGGAGAATGCCATGTATATGGGCTATGCAGTATTGAGCAATAGTTCTCTCTTAGGAGAACCAGTCGCTTTCGTGGAGATAGCCAAAGTTGAGGAATTAGACAAATTTATGGCGATTACATGGACTCAGATTCCTCCTCAGATTTTATCCATTCTCTCTTCAATATTGAACCTTACCATTGTTAATGGATCGTCTCTTCCTCAGGAGCGTATAACAACCAAGGGCAAATTTGTATATAGAAAAGTGTTCGGGGTCTCTTCAGGGGAAGACATATACATAGAAGATATTCCTGTGGCAAAGGCAGAATCTGAGAATATTGTTATCATATCTCACAAGGGGCATATTGTCGATGTATCAGGGGCTTTACTAGATCATGATCGAATTAAAGAGTTAGGCAAAATAAAGCTAGAGACAGCCACGATTAAATCGTTCAAAACCCATCACTAAAACCACAAACATTAAATTCAGTCACTAACTAAAATCCATGGTATTTAAGATGGACATTCTATTCTGCGGTAAGCTCGAAGAACTCTATAGATTTGCCAATATAGTAAATGAGCCAGATCTTTTCATTCTACTTAACCTAATCTCCAAGGGACCTATGAATTCTGCCCTCCTTTCTTCTCTAACAACCTTAAGCGAAGAACAGATTAAAAAAATTCTTGATAAATCGTGCAAAGATGGATTGGTTGAATGTGTCGAGAAAGGAAAGTCAAAAGTCTTTGTCCCAAGATACATCATGAAAATGGAAGAGTTCAACGAGCTTGATGAGTTAGCCAAGAAAGTTGGAGAGGGTATGAGAAGGTTATTGAGAAGATCGATAAGTGAAAATGACGAGACGATTATGAAAGTTTTCGAGAGTAAAGGCGGCGAATACAGTTTGGGGAGCTTGATTTCACAACTTACCCTCAAAAGCCTAAATTTCTTTTTCGAAGGGCTCAGGGAAGAGTTGAAGGAAGAAGCAAAAAGCGTAGCTAAAGAATTGAGTAAGAAAAAATCTTAAAGTCTCTTAAGAGAGATACTTCCGAATAGGATACTCTAGGACAGTGATTCTACGCATGATGCATAAGCACAGAATTAAAAAGGGGTGAAGCCTTAGCCTGGCAGTCCATAATACTCATTGACAGCTGTGACTATTGCTTTAACGTTTTTCAGTGGTGTGATAGGGGCAAGGCCACAGGCAGGGCATAATAGGTCTACTCCTGCATCAAGGGCTTTCTTGGCTTCTTCTTTCACCTGTTCAGGTGTTCCCCAGATGAGTGTATTGGCGGTCGATATGTTACCACAGATTCTGGATTTGCCTGCCGCCATCTGTTTGGCTGATCTGATGTCAACTTTATCTTCTATGCTCAGGCCTTGCATGCCTGTTTCTGCCATATCTTTCACTATTAGTGTTGCATCACCGCAGATATGAAGTATGAAGTATCCGTCGATGGATTTTGCAAGATCTGTGAGATATGGTTTCACTAGCTCCCTAAAGTCCTTCGGGCTAATCAAGTTAGTAGACGCTGTTGGTTCACAGGGAGATAGAACATCCGCTCCTGCCTTTAAAAGTGCTTCAGCATACATAATAGCTGCTTCTGTGGTTTTCTTCGTTATTTCCTTTACTTGATCTCGGCTTTTGATCGCCCATTTTAGAAGGGTCTCAGTACCAACCAAATGTCCTGCTAGTGTAAAGGGTGCCTCAAATCCTGCCAATACTGGTAGGGTACTACCATATTTTTCCTTCAGGATTTTGACGGCTTCCAAAACAACAGGAATTCTACCGCGCTTAAGAAAGTCATCAGGGATTTTCATCTGGTCAGCAGAGGTAAAAGGATGCCCCTTCACCATAGGTTGTACGTTGACTTTGCCTGGATCAACTTTTGCACCTAAAGCATCGGCCATTACCGTCAAGTCAAAGGGTACTCTGACGACTTCGATTTTGGCAATGTTCCAGAGAGAAGCACCCAAAGCAGCCATCTTTTTAGAATCAAAATGGGTCTCTGGCCATTTCGCATCAATAGCATCCATTACCTCAACTATCCCGACTTGTGTTACACATGTAGCTGGCGTATGATCCTTTGGTTCTCCTAACAGCGCGTGAAGGAATCTTTCCCTAGGATTCAATCTCTATTTTCAAACCTCCAATGTTAAATTTCAAAAAGCCGAAAAGATAAAGTTTTTGGATAGAGAGTCTTTTCTGTATATATCTTTTCATTACTTGCCAAAATAAGATTCTGGACTTAAAAAATGAGAACATCGCCCCTATTTGCTCATAGGAGAAATCTAAGTTTTGTTAGAAAAATTGGCTATCAAATATGTTTGAGAAAGAATCTCCAAAATTTCACCTATGAATACCTAAAAACCGACTTAATTCAAAGTTTCTCATAAAAGCAAAAAAAAGGCATAGTAGCAATTGGAATTCTAAACCTACGCTTCCATTATCTTTGGTCTTTCTTTCTAATGCTCCTAAAACGATGTAAACTTAAGCTAAGCAGTTGGTGCCTTTTCGGGGTATGATGTGTAAAATATTTTTTTAGCTCTTACATCGTCCATAGGTTTCTTCAGTTTTTCTAAGCCTTCTATGATAGTAGCAATCATGGATTCAGGAATTCCTACTACCATTTCTTCCAGTTTAAGATCTGTGGCTATACGAGAACCATAGCAACCCAAACCCAAAGTTAGGTCATTCTTAAGGAAAGAAGCAACTGCTGCATAAGAACAAATGCACTGATCTGGCGCTATAGTAACATTCGAATGAGAACCTTGGCGATAGGATTTAGCAGCGAAAATCCACATGGCCTGCTCAGGTTTGAGCCTCAAGATTGCGCTGTCAAACTGAATGGGGAATTTTTCAATAGGAGCAACTAGAATGTTTGCCACTGCACCAAAAGGAAATCTGTAATTAGAAAAAATGGCTTTAACTGCGGCTTCAGGCGTCTCATATAATCCTAAAGCGTGATGGGCCTCTCCTCGTAAAACCCTCTCCTTAATAGCAGCACCGAACGTAGCAGGACCTGGACCACAAGCAATTTCCTCTGGTTTAATGACCAAAGGCTTATCCCATGAAGCCTCCATGACGGCTTGACAGAATCTTATCTTGCGAGTCGGGGGATTGAATCCTTCTGGGATAGGTTCGTTGGGTTTTAGAAACTTTGCACCTAGTGGGGGGAATTCCAAGCCTAAAAGATCGGTCAACTTTTTAGCATATTCAACATATCTCATCTTCATCACTGACTTCACTAATGATTGCCAAAGTCGAACCAAATAAACTTTTTCAATGATAACAAATGCTTAGGTCGAATATTTGAAAAAAGAACGATATTTTTGGATTACCAATATCTTATTCATAATAAAAATCTTCAGGGCTTAAGATAGAAAGAGACGATTTTGCTAACTCACTTGAGAGCTTTTCCAAATTATCCTTCAGTTTGTTCATTTTGTAAATAATCTCTTTTGGTAATTTATCTCTTGAACCACCCCCGTAAGCTTCTAGTTCTTCAATTAGAGATTCGCTTGAATTCATTAAGGTCTCAACCTCTTCTGTTGGAGAATACCTCAAAATAGCGTCCATTGATATAAGTCTTCTATACTCTTTTAATTTTTTTCTTGCATACTCTAAAGTAGCACTTATATCTTTACTCATACTCTTTCTAACCGGCTCCGCAAACCTCTCCTTTGAACTCGATTTCTTCTTTTTTCAGTAATTTCTCTAACCGCTCATCCATCTTGCTGGTTTCTTTCTCCCCATATTCTTCTCTTTCTTTACGCTCCTTAAACTCACTCTCAGAAACTGGCTCAAGATAGTCTGTGTCATAGTACAGTCCGTTATCCAGTTGAGCCCAAACTTTACCATCAAATCTTTCAACATTGATTACTTTCCCGATAGTTCCTGCGAGGATGTATCTAGCAAAGTTGCCTATCTTCCACATCATGATTTATATATGATAACGAGCTTATAAATCTTAAGACGTAGCAATAGGAAAAAGTGAACCCCTTAAACTGAAACGTTAGACTTTGTCTTAGCAATTTATAAATCTTTAAATTCCTCACCTAGATTAAGTTATATGAGGCACATAAAGATGGAGATAGAGATATTCCCTAGAAGATTACTCTCAGCTGATAGAGTAGAAAAGATTCTGAATTCTATCATCAGGCTGGGGATGGTTGAGAACATAATCCTACACGGTCCAAAGCTTCCCAAGTACGTCGTTGTGCCTTCTAGGGAGCATCCTATGGGAATTAGGGTGGAAACTGGGCATGAGGATTTAAGAAAGATCAGATTTGGTAGTGAAGAGGTAGAGCTAACAGTAAAAGTTGGTCGAATAATAATTCAGCCAATCAAAGGTGTCGACTTGGACGTTTTTTTGGAGAGGCTGAAAGAAATGTGTAACGAACAATTGCCTTTCGGATTTGACATTAGAGTAGGGCAATTCACCAAAACTCAACCTACTATAAGCGATTCGATGAGAGAATACCTCTTATAGTAAATTTATAAAAAATTACAGAATAGAAAATATATACGCAATGTTTATCAGAAGTTGGTCTTTATCATTATCCGAGGTAAAAGTATATGAGCACATATGTTAGACAATTCTACCCTGGAACGTCTCAATCTTCTATTAACAGAAGAAAGTATTTAGACCCAAAGACCAAATATGAGAAGCTAAGAAGCGTAAGTGACGAAGATCTTGTTAGAGTATTAGGACATAGAAAACCAGGAGAAGCATACAAGACTGTGCACCCTCCACTTGAGGAAATGAAGGAACCTGAGGATCCGATCAGGAAGATTGTTGAGCCTACACCAGGAACGAAGGCTGGCGATAGAATCAGATTTGTTCAATTTACAGATTCGGTATACTTCTCACCCATGGCACCATATGTAAGAACTTGGGCAATGTATTCTAGATATAGAGGCCTTGATCCGGGCGTCCTATCTGGAAGAAATCCTATCGAGGGAAGAGAAAGAGACATAGAGAAGGTCGCTAAAGAATTGGTTGAGACCGAAGTCTTCGATCCAGCACGTACAGCCCTTAGAGGATACACGGTTCATGGACATGCATTGAGGCTTGATGAAAATGGGTTGATGTTCGACGCTGTAAGAAGATACACGTTTAATAAGGCAAAGGGAGTTGTAGAATATGTCAAAGATCAGTTAGGAGTCCCATTGGACAAGCCAGTGGAGATCGGGGTGCCGCTACCCGAAAATGAGTTGAAGAAGAGAACAGTTCAGTTCAGGATAGATCACATCAAATTCGTTGATGACAAGCCCTTACTTAACTATATTCATAGAAACTTTGAATTGAGGTGTAGATCCGGGTTCAACCCGGAAGGAGTTAAGGGCATATAGAGGTGAGATAGAATGGCTGAACCAAGATATATTAAGGCTTTGAGAAAGAAGTTCAAGGAAAGTCCTGAGGAAAGATACACTACCTTCTATACATTAGGTGGTTGGGCGCAAGATCCAAGGAAAAGAGAGTTTAAAGAAATATCAGATAAAATTGCCAAGCAAAGGAACATACCAATGTATAATCCAACCTTTGGTTGCGGTGGTGTAGGTTTAGGTCAAAGAACCTACATGCCTTACTTAATATCAGGTACTGAAACTTATGGAATGCCTGAAGACATCCATGTTGTCAATAACGCTGCAATGCATCAACTTTGGGATGATATCAGGAGAACAGTAATAGTAGGTCTTGATGCTGCCCACACCATCTTGTCCAAGAGGTTAGGAAAAGAAGTAACACCTGAGACGATCAACCATTATCTTGAAGTATTAAACCATGCTCTTCCTGGAGGCGCCACAATTCAAGAGCACATGGCCGAGATTCATCCAGCCTTAACCGAGGACTGCTATTGCAAAGTATTCACTGGAGACGATGAATTAGCCGACAGGATAGACAAAAGGTTCCTAATTGACATAAACAAACTATTCCCTAAGGACCAAGCCGAAAAATTGAAGAAAGCTATTGGAAAGAAAACCTATCAAGCCTTAAGGATGCCTACAATAGTTGGGCACCTTATGGATGGAGGTACCATGGCTAGATGGGCTGCCATGCAGATTTCGATGGCCATGATACCATCATACAAACTCATGGCTGGAGAAGCAGCAGTAGGTGAATTTGCGTTCGCAGCAAAGCACGCTGAGCTTATTGAAATGGGAACCCTGACACCTTGGAGAAGGGCTAGGGGACCCAATGAGCCAGGAGGACTTCCGTTCGGGTATTTGGCAGATATGATTCAATACAACAGAGTACATCCAGAGGACCCATGCAAGTATGCCTTAGAAGCGCTGGCTTGTGGTGCTGTCATATACGACCAATATTGGTTTGGTAGCTACATGTCTGGCGGAGTTGGCTTCACTCAATACGCATCATGTGTCTACACAGATGACATTCTAGATGATTATGTCTACTGGGGCCTAGATTATGTAAAGAAAAAGTTTGGTGGGCTTGCAAAGGTCAAACCCTCGATGGATGTCATAAAGGACGTAGCTACAGCTATAACTGACTACTCGTTATCTTCGTATGAAAAATACCCTGCTAACATGGAAACTCACTTTGGAGGATCACAGAGGGCTGCAGTAGCAGCAGCAGCTTCAGGAATAGGAGGATCCCTTGCAACCGGAGTCGCGCAGGCAGGAATGGGATGCTGGTACTTGAGCCAGCTTATACATAAAGAATGGATGGGCAGGCTTGGCTTCTATGGTTACGATGCACAGGACCATGCGGGACCATGCAATCTCTGGTCATGGAGAAGTGATGAAGGCCTACCAATCGAGTTGAGAGGAGTGAACTATCCGAACTATGCTATGAATGTTGGGCACACGAGTGCCTATACAGGCATAGTTGCAGCCGCACACGCTGCTAGAGGGGATGCTTGGTGTGTCAATCCATTAATCAAAGTCGCGTTCGCAGATCCAAGCCTTAAATTCGACTGGACGTATCCAAGAGAGTGCTTCGCCAAAGGAGTACTAAGGGAGTACATGCCAGCAGGCAGAAGAGACGTAATCGTACCTCCTCGTTAATAACTCCCCACTTTTATTTTTTGCAAATTTCATTATCTAACATATAGTACATAAGCCGCTATTACTTCATTGCTTTACTCGGAATCATCTCTAGAAGTCTCTTTAACTTCAATATCTGGTATTAGGCTTGTATGAATATGTTAAGGTCATAATCAACTAAGGTGGCATAGTACGCAGAAAGGCTACTAAAACAAATTGTTAGAAAAAAGAAAAAGAAGTGAAGTTTAGATCAGACTTGTCCTTTGATTTCGGCAGCAGCTTTAGCAATGTGAATTATTGGTTCTCTTAGCTCTGGGATTTCGGAGAAGACTTCTGTGACTCCTGATATCTTCTCTGGTGAGTAATAGGTTGTTCCTGCGTCTAAGGCTACAGAAGCAGCTATACATGGAATAGCGAATCCTTTGCTATGCCTTGTGACTATATGGTTTCCATGGAAAACAGCTGGATTGCCTCCTCCATAAATCGAATGACTAAAGAATGACATTTCTATAGCCGTCATGTGTATTTTGCCAAAATCAGGTCCAGGCAAGCCTGTCTCACGCTCTATGAGGTCTGAGAAGTACAACATGAGAGAAGGTGCATGCTGCATAGCCCTAGCAGAACCAGACAATACCATATTGGCAGCCAACATACCTGCACAAGCATAGGCGTTCCATTTTGACATATCATCTGTTGTATAGACTGTATAGTTCGCCTCTTTCTTTAGAGGTCTTATTACCTTGTCATCTATCGCTCTTTTCACTGTGCCGGCAACAACGTCTCCAACCGTACCTTTCCCGTTCTCTTTCACAAGGCTATAGACGAAGTTGTTGGCATTAAGGCCTTGAAAAGCAAGTCCTAGAAGATGGAGTCTCTCAAAAGAACCGATAGCATCCCCCATTTCAAACATGGCTGTTTGCTCGAGGACGGAGGCTAATGCGGCTGCGTTCATAGCGTTTTTCTTAGTGATCATGGCTATGTTGGCACAAGGTATGTTCCTGAGGGCATAACCCATTCCTTCATTCATCTGAGGTACTGATAGAAGAGTACTTACGAAAGAGCCCATTGGATTAACAGATTGTGGGTACCTTCCCCAAATAGCGGCATGGACCATGTCTGCATCCCATATATCTAGCTTAAAGATATCGAACAGGGCTTGGCACATAGCAGCAGCTACAACTGTAAAACCAGTAGTGTACTCTACTCCAGCTTCGCCTCTCAAAGTTGGTATTTTGACAAGAAGCTGTTTTCCACCAGCGATCTTTGTTATTTCAGTATCGTCTCCAGGCTTCACTTGTATATACTTCTTTAGGGCATCGATAATAGCATCCGTATTTTCTAGTACAGGTATATTGATTTCTCGCCCGGGAACAGAACTGCCCGCGCCCCCAACTCCTCCAGTTGCTAGCGCCTTCTGTAAGCCTTCTAAGTTTACTATAGCACTTCTTTTCGCTAGAGAGACTATCTTCTTTATCGCTGGATTTAAAAGAGGCGATATTGCCTCGAGTGGGACATTTTTCTCAACTAGATTGCCTCGATCGTCATAGCAGTCTATCTTATCAGGGTATTTTGGCATTTTTTATCACGAGTCAAGAAAGTTCCTTTTTAGCTTATAAGTATTGTTACCATTTTTCGTGCATTTTGAGCGTGGTTATTTGCTTTTAGGATTAGTAAATCTAAAGAATAGCTATAATTTTGGTAAAGATTGCAACGACCTAAAAAAGTGCGTTAAAAGGGAAATTCATGAGAAGAAAAATGTCGCCCATATGGCAAATATAGTTTTATATAAAGGACTTGCCCCACATGTAAGCTATGGTGAAGAATATACCAAAGGAAAAGATAGTGGGCATAGTAAGGATTCAAGAAGTTGGTGGATCAACCTACACAGTTGCAATACCAAAGACCGTAAGAGAAATGGTCAAGCTCCAAAAGGGAGAGATCATGTATGTAAAGGTAGATACTAAGGGCAGAATAATCTATGAGCCTGTTACAACATAGTTGACGCTTTAACATGTCACTTTACAATTGTGAGTTTTTTGAGTTTTGTCCTTTAACAATTTTAAAAACATTATTAACAAGATATACCAAACTTTTGCTTGATGTCCAGGTTGAGTGGCGAAAAAGAAGACGAAGCCTATCACCTAATTATTATGCCTGGCGTTCCTCTCTCTATCATATTGAAAATAACTAAGGAACTTAATCTAGAAATCGTCGAAAAAGATGCTTATACCTATCCTCCTGGTGAAGAGAAGCCTACAAAGATAAAAGCCTTAGCCTTCAAATCGAAGAAAAAGGAAATTCTTGAAAAAGCAAGACAGCGTCTGGTAGAATATTTCACTCAAAGAATTGAGGAAATGCAGGAAAAATAAGCAATAGTTGATTTCGCTTACTCTTAAGGTGTAATTAGGGCGATAGGAATACCCTTCAGGTTATTCCCAGCTGACTGGCTATCAACTCTGTTAAATCAAAGACTTCCAGACCTACTTTGGCCTCCTTTATACCATCCTTGAAGTTCAATAAACAGAATGGACAAGAAGTGACTAAGGCAGATGCTCCAGTATCCATTGTATCCTTTAGCCTCCTAAGGGACATTTTTAGTGCCAGATCTGGCATCCCTGCCTTGACTCCTCCTCCAGCTCCACAACATCTTGCAGTTTCTTTACTTCTTTTCATCTCTATGAAGTCAATTTTGGGGATTTCGGTTAATACTAAGCGAGGTTCATCATAAATGCCTATGTGTCGACCTAGATGGCATGGGTCATGATAAGTAACCACTTTTGTAAACGGATTCAATTTGCTAGCATTGATGTAGTTCTTATTGATCAGCTCAGCCATAAGCTGTGTCACATGGTTAACTTCGAATGGAACTCCATAGTACTTAGGCCAATCAATAAGGCTAGTTCTGAAACAACCTGCACAGGTATAAACAACCCTTCTTACGCCCCTCTCCTTAAAGGCATCAACATTGTGCTTCACTAGGCTTGGTACTAACTCTTCTTGCCCTGTTCTTAATAAAGGAGAACCACAACACCATTCTTCGTTCCCAAGTAGAGTGAACTTGATTCCTAGTTTCTGTAGCAACCTTGCTGTAAGGATGGCATACTTCTGTTGTCTGTATGATTGAGTACAACCTATGTATAGACCTAAATCTGCTTTCCCTGCAACTTTCACATCATTAGGAAGCCAGTTCAATCTAGCATTTGGGGCTTCGTCGTACGGATTGTATTTCGATTTCACTCTTGGTTCATATCCAATTTGCTTCCCATAGGGACCTATTCCCAGTTCTACTAGTCCAGTTCTTATACTCTCCCAAAGCTCTGGAGTATCTATCAAAGAACCACAGACAGAGCTACAAGCTCCACAAACTGTGCAGGCATAGAAGGCTCTCTTTGCTTCTTCAATGAGATTTTCTGTAGGCTTTGACTTGGAAGCTTTCCTGAGAAGATCCATCTTCATTACCGGCGAAAAGACTAGTTCTCCTAACTCTTCAACAGCAGGGCACCATTTCACGCAAACTCCGCATCTAGTGCATGAGTCTAACTGCACCTTTAGTAAGGGTCTTAGCCCAGATCTGATGTTTCCAATTTTTCCAACTTCCATGTTCAATCTTTCCTCAAATTATATGGGTAAATCATTAAATATAAATATTGTTAAGGCATGATAGGAGGAACATGCCAACAGAAGGCACTTTGGCGGATTTATTCTATCTGTTTGTCATGGGGATCATGCCTTACGTCTCTGCAACTATATTTTTCGGTGGGATAATATATAGAATAGCCGATTGGTTCAGATCTGATCAAAAATCCCAGTCTCTTGAGTTCAAGGAACCATCAAGTATAGCGAGTTATGCAACTTCAACTACAGATCAAGTACAATCTCAATCTGTTGGGTATAAGAAAACGCCAAGTATACCAAGGAGGATAGTAAATCTTGTGAAGGGAATAATACTGGAGATATTCTTTCTACGAAGGGTGTATAGAGGTTCCTTCAAGTTATGGCTAATCACTTGGCCTACACATATCGCTTTACTAGGCATGTTGATAGGACATGCGAGGCTAGCTATCGAGTTCACCCCCATATGGGATGCACTGCATTTTACTGAGAGTGAGATAGAAGCCTTCTCTGGGTTAACAGGTTCAATAGTTGGAGTGATCTTCATTGGTGGAATTACTATTCTTCTCTTAAGAAGGATATTTGTCAAAGAGATTAGAAAGATTTCAATTCTTGGCGATTATTTTTTGTTGATTCTCTTGTTGGTTAAAGGTTTTCTTGGAATGACCATGAGATTCATCCCAGAAGCCCATGTTTCGATGTTCAATGAGATAAGACCCTATTTCTTGAATATGCTTGCCCTTAATCCGATGCCAATCGTAGCTAATCCTTATTTCGCGTTACATCTTTTTGTTGTAGAGGTACTCCTAATATACCTTCCTTTCAGCAAACTAATTCATATAATCTCTCTCACTATAACTCAAGTGGTAAGAGGTATTTCTAAATAACCTAAGAAAGTTTACATTGCGAGAAGATACTGCAGTAAGATTTAATTTAACGATTCATCCTCTTTATGGTGAGATATGTGAAAGATAAACTCGACCTAAATGTGATCAATGATCGATTAAAAAAATACCTTAGGCATTCTGAAGGATCATGCGGAATGTATCATCAAGTATTGGCGCTCTTAAGCGAGTACGGTTGCAAAGTTGTCTCACAAGAGGTCCCTGAAGGTGCCATAAGTAAAATGATCGATCCAAATGGAAGCATCATAGAAGAGGGAATAGACATCACATGGCCACCAGCAACCCTGAGGGCCATGATAGAGGGAGAAGTTGTGCCTGAGCCGTGGAGGAGTGAATTAAGAGAAGTTCTTACAAGTGAAGAAGATATAAAAAAGGTTAAGGAAATCTTTGGTTTCGGTCGAATAGTCAGACCAGCAGCCATAGCCATCTCGAAGGTTTCAAGTCAAGGAGGTAAAGTTTTTGCTAAGAGGGATAGAATTGGAGTAACAGTCGAGTTCTATGATAAAAACAATAGAAAAATATCCGAAGCTCAAAATATCTTTTGCCCTGCATGTGCTGCAGTTATAGCAGCCTCCAGAGACCCTGAACTTGGGGGGTATGTGAAGGAACAGCTCAAAAATGAAGTTAATACAGGCAAACTAAAATGGGAGCGTAATATAGAAAATGTGTTCAAATGGGAGAACTTTCATGTTGTTGTCTCACTTTTGGAAGGAGAGAAGAAATTAGCCGAGAATTGGGGTTGTTGTACTGCATATGCAATAGTCAGAACAGAAGTAGCCGCAGGATTAGTTGGCTCGAAAGCTGGCAAGGTTCTTAAGGGATACTGCGATCAATGCCCGGTCAAGGACATCTGGCTTGGGAAGGCCATGGGCGCCATGGGAAACGTTGTTTTGAAAAGACTGTCTGAAACTGGACTAAGAGCTGAATTGGGCTATGAAAAATTCCTAACAGTTACCGTAAAAGATGATTCTCAGATAGTAGGCAAGGGATATGGCTCTTTATGCGCGTTAAGTGGAGCAATAAACATGCTTCTTAGATCGAAGGGGATTGAGGTCATAAAACCATCGTTAGCAAAGGATTTCCCAGATGTGAGGGAGAAGAGAGATGCATGAAATATCTTTAGCCTTGGCTATTTTCGATATGGTCAAGGGGATATTAGAAGAAAAGGAAGGTAAAGAAGTGATAGAGTTAGAAATCGAGTTAGGAGAGTTGACTATGATAAGCCCCCAGCAACTCCAATTTACACTTGAGACTATATTCGAAGATGAAGCCACTTTTAAAAATTGTAAGATAAAGATAGATGCAACCGAGTCTATCTTTGAGTGTAAAAAATGTAAGCATTCTTGGAGACCCGATCTATCTTCAAGATCGCCTATGATCAGTCATCTTGAAAATCTAAGTTGTGTGCATTGTATGGATAATTATTTCACATCTATGATTTGCCCTTGTTGTGGTTCAAACGAGATAGATGTCTTGTCAGGAAAAGAGTGTGTGCTGAAAGGAATAAAGATAAGGAAGTAATTATCATAATAAAGGACGAAAAGATTTTCTTGCTGAGAATTAGTAACAAAGAAAATTAAAATGAGATCATGTATTAGAATAATCTCATCAACATGCTTACTTTAGGGCTTTTTGCCCTGGAGTTTAAAAAAAGAAGGGGTATGCTCAAGATAATCGATCATGTCCTCAATCTCTCTTTTTACCTCTCTGAGTAAAGATACTTCAACCTTTAGGTTCTCAGCCCTATCCTCAAGTCTGGTTAACAAAAGATTCCCCTCAACTACCGTCTTCTCTTTCTCCAATTGATCGATTTTTTTAGTTAATTCCTGCTTAACCTTGTCCATCATCTTTATCTTCTCATGAAGCTCCTGTAACTCCCTGTTTTCGATTAGCTTTAGATCGCGCTTGCCTACCACATAAGGAAATTTCGTTTTACAATTGGTACACCAGTAGATCCCTACCACACACTCAAGGATTTTTCCATTTTTCCCAGGCTCTACAGTAGACCATGTCTTAAGAGGCTCCGTTACTTTTGAGTGGCAGGTAGGGCAGGTAGGCAAGCTCGACCAATCTTAGTTCAAGATGTAAAGCTCGCCTGTTGTGGATTAGTGTAGTTCGCAATTTCTTGCTCTAAATTGCTCCTTTCTGCTTTTAGGCTTGAGACTTCATTTCCCAACGCTTGAGCGTGGCGCTCTAACTTTAGCACTGTAAGTTTCTCCCTCAAGTTTGGTATCTCCTCTAGCAGCGCAGCCTTTTCAGCTTCTAATGCTTGTATTCTCGCCTCTAACTCTTTTTTCATATCAGCCAAAGATTGGATTGACTCCATTTCAACTACATTTAAGGGCTTATACACTTCACCTATGAAGTAAAAAAGTATCGGTATAATGGTAAAACTCTTTAGATTCTTAACTTATCGTCTTGAGAGCAGTAAACTACTAGCGAAATCGATTCGAATCATAAAAGAATTTTGAGAGATTATTTGATCAACCAAGAAATAAGGATAAAATGGGAAAAAGCGCTCAACAAGAAAAAGGAACAATGGCGCCTCGGCCGGGATTTGAACCCGGGTCAGAACGGTGACAG
>JARVKD010000007.1 GCA_029775875.1 Nitrososphaeria archaeon | reverse complement strand
GAATGCGCATTAAAGCTTGCTAGAAGATACTCTGGAAAACCAGGAGTAATAGCTATGACGAGAGGGTATCATGGCAAGACTTTAGGAGCATTATCAGCAACTTGGAACCAAAAGTACCGTTCACCTTTCTTGCCATTACTTTCAGATGTGAAATTTGCACCTTTTGGCGATGCAGAAAAAGTAAGAGAGGCTGTAACAGAAAAGACTGGAGCGATAATAGTTGAGCCAATACAAGGTGAGAGCGGGATATACGTTGCTCCAGATGGCTTCTTAGAAGAGATTAGAGAAATCTGTGATGAGAAGAATATAGTTCTGATCTTCGATGAAATTCAGACAGGGTTTGGCAGAACTGGAAAGATGTGGGCATGTGAGCACTGGAATGTAATGCCTGATGTAATGTGCTTAGCTAAAGGAATAGCAGGAGGTTTGCCATTAGGAGCTACTTTGGCTAAAAAGGAGATCATGTCATCCTTTAAGACAGGAGACCATACAAGCACTTTTGGTGGAAATCCTTTATCTTGCGCTGCCGCATGTGCAACTATAGACTACATAATTGAGGAGAACCTTGTTGAGAGAGCAGCCAATCTTGGTTCAATTTTCAAAGAAAGATTAGAGAATATAAAAGCAAATCATAGAATAGTTAGAGATGTTAGAGGTTTAGGTTTAATGCTAGGAATGGAGCTAAGGTTCGATATTAAAAACATATTGATGAATGGTATTGAGAAGGGTTTGATAATGCTCTATTCAGGCAAGAACATTCTTCGCTTCTTACCACCTTTGGTGATAAGTGAAATGCAGATTCATAGAGCCATGGATATACTCGAATCATTAGTATCTGAAGATGAGAAGTTAAAGATAGAACCAAGACAGCAAGAGTAAACAATCTATCCTAAGCTTTTGCGATAATTATTTATTTGCCTAAAAAGTTAGTTTTTAATGCCCCGCGGTAGCTCAGCCTGGTAGAGCTTCCGACCCTCATCAAGGGGGAGACGCTGTAGAGATTTGCTCTGGCAAAACTCACCAGCCTACTAGGCGCACAGAAACCGGAGTGTCGCAGGTTCAAATCCTGCCCGCGGGACCTTTATCTAAGGCATCACTAACTTTCCATAAAATTCCACTTTTCTATCCTGAATTGCGTGGTTGAACTTTGTTATGTTCTTATCACGAGCCTCAGAAATATCCACATCAACTACCTTTGCTATTACTTCATCTTCTTCTGCCGATGCCAAAACCTTCATAGACGGGCTAGTAATCTGACTTCTTCCTATGTAGTTGAACCTCTCTCCACCTCTAAATTCTGTTCCTGTACGATTGGCAGTTATAATGAACACTTTGTTTTCTAGAGACCTTATTAGCATAGCCTTTTGACATAAGCCTGGAAGCACTAAATTCGAGGGATGAGCGATAACATCAGCCCCTTCTAAGGCAAGAACTCTTGCAGACTCTGGAAAGAACCAGTCAAAGCATATCATCACTCCTAGCTTAAAATGTCCTAGATCAAAGACTCTAAAGCCAATATTCCCAACCGAGAACCAAAGTTTCTCTTTATAAAAAAGATGAACTTTCCTATAAACTCCTATGAACTGACCATTAGACACTACAACAGCAGAATTGAATATTTTATCATTGAATCTCTCTGCCAATCCTGCCACTATAGTCTTATTAGCTTCCCTTGAGTGCTCCATTAGCTTGATGGTGGTGTATCCATCTGGGACTTCTTCAGCCAGATAATCAATTTCTTTTTTGCTAATGAAAGCGTAGCCTGTATTAAAAAGCTCAGGAAATACCATTAAATCTCCTCCTATCTTTCTTGATAGATTAATCGCTTCCTCAACATTCTTCTCCTTGTTGCCGAAGGAAGGGTTTGTCTGCACGAAGCCTAACTTTAATTTCATTTTAATGTAATCTTAGAATTCAATATTTATTTGCATTTCCTATATACAATTATAAATTTATTCATTTCTTGCAAGGATAGGTATCCTATTCGGATCAATTAACCCTTTTTGCTTTAGGGCTTCAAGAGCCATCCCCAAATCTTTCTTATCTATATTGAGCTCAGAGAGGATTTTACCATCCAGAATTGAATACAGAATCTTTCTCTCTACTGGGTTGTTTGTAACGTTTCTTATCATTCTCTTAGCCTTCTTTAATGTTCTTTGCTTCAAAAGCATCAAACTGGCTTCTATCTTCTTAAATTCTTCAAACTTTGCATCTATCTCCTTTAGAATTTCCTCTGAAATCCTAAGAACCTTTTCTGGCTTACTTTGCTTCTCAAACGCTCTTACTTTAGCCTTTAAGTCTTTTACAGCACTAATCTTTGACGCTCTTTTCTTGTGAGGGACTTTATCGATAGAAAATCTTATCATTTTCTTGGCTATACCAACGTTTAGGTAGAGTGATTTAGCCAGTTCATAATACTTCCTTTGTGGAGCTGCAAATTCACTCTCAGCCAAAAACATCGAAATAAAACCGTGCTGCTGTAATAGATCAAGGTGCTTTAGGACTGCTTGCTGACTAACTTCCAATTCTTTAGCCAGCTGTAAAACATAACGAGGTTCTTCTGCGATCAATTTTAGTATTTTTCTACGAGTCTCATTGCCCAGAATGTCTAAGAGTAGATCTACATCTCTAGATGGCATATCTCCATCTTGATGAAAGATAAAAATTGATTTAAGTGTTTCTAACCTTAGGTTAATGACTTAACTATGCGCTGTAGACTCTTCTTACCTTGCCAAGCTTAGCAGGCTCTAAGTTGAAGGTTATAGTCTTGATTTGAGTCATTTCATCTATGCTGTAACCAATTCCCTCTCTTCCTATACCAGACTCCTTTGATCCACCGAAGGGGAAGTAGCCAACACCATGCCTAGGAAGATCGTTGATGGTAACTTCTCCTGTTTCAAGCCTCTTCGCTATCTTCCACATCTTGTAGAAATCTTTTGTAAAGACACAAGAATCTAAGCCATACCTTGACTTCTTTCCTATCTCTATCGCTTCATCCTCGTTCTTTATCTTTATTATAGTGATCACTGGTCCAAAGGTCTCCTCCCATGCAATTCTGGCATTTAATGGTACGTCATAAAGAACTGTTGGCTCAAAGTAACAATCTTTATGATTTCCACCCATGAGCAACTTGGCTCCCTTTGCTACTGCATCATCAACTAATCCCTTAATTCTTTGAGCAGCTCTAACGTTTATGACTGGTCCAACTTTCACAGAAGGATCTCTAGGATCTCCATGCTTCCAATTTTTTGCTTCTTTCATTACTTCTTTTACAAACTTATCAGATAAGCTTTCAACCACTAAAACTGAACTTATGGCATCACATCTCTGCCCAGCGTTCTTAAGAGAGCCTTCAACGCATTTCTTTGCTGCAAGTTCCAAATCTGCATCATCAAGCACTATAGCCATACCTTTTCCTCCAAGTTCTAAATGTAATTTCTTAAGACCTGCCATCTTGGCGATCTGTTTTCCAACATCAGTACTGCCAGTGAAGTTGATCATGGCAACTTTCTCGTTTGGCACAAGATAGCCTCCTATAGCACCGCTCCCTGTGATCATGTTCAAAGATCCAGAAGGTATTCCAGCCTCCTCCAAAACTCTCGCAAAAAGTAGCAAAGATAATGGATTCTCGCTGGACTGCTTTGAAACTACTGCATTGCCTGCCAATAGAGCAGGGACTATCTTCGCGGATGCTATGAAAAGAGGGTAGTTGAAGGGACTTATGGCAACCACAACTCCTACAGGCTCACGAATAACTAAGGCTATCTTGCCTGTTGTATCATCAGACCAGTCTCCTGGAATATATTCACCAAATATTTTTCTCGCTTCTTCCATGGTTAATTTAAGCCTGTCAATGGTTGCTCTCACTTCACCTTCAGCATCTCTCTTTGGTTTACCAGCTTCCAGCATTAGAGTTGTGATGAAATCATTCTTGTATTCTGAGAGAATCTGGCTTGCTCTTTCAAATATCTCTATACGCTCTATTCCTGGTATATCTCTTATCTTCTGCCTACTCTCATAAGCAACGTCTGTTGCTCTATCAACATCTTCCTTGCTGGCATCCGATACCCTCGCTATTATGCTACCATCTATTGGTGTATCTACATCTATTACTTTTTTCGAATTAGAATTGACCCATTCGCCGTTTATGAACATCTTGAAGAAGGGTATTCCATCAGGTCCTAAAGTGTAGATAGGCTCAAAGAATTTGTTGAGTTTAAGCATGAATTTTTCACGCATGAACAATCACATATAATATGGTGAATCGAATATAAAAATTGTATCAACATGATTAAACGATATATAGATAAATACACAGTTTTTGAAGAATTAATCCGTTGACAGCATCATATAGCCTCACATTCGATTATGATCCTGTAGAGAACCCTGACTGGGGCTTTGCAAGAACGAACCGTTTTATCTTACGCAATAGCATAGCAGAGTTCGGTCTCTCAGTATACTCGGTGCCTATAGATATATCATTTCAATCTAAGCAGTTGCGTCTAACAGCCCCTAACAGAGATTATCCGTATGAAGGTCTACTGGCTTTGACGAAGGGGGAGAATTGGAAGTTTCTTGATTGTTTTGCATTTAGTATTATTAAAGATGGAAATGCACTGAAACTTCATCCAAAAAAGGTATCTGCATCTACATGGTTTCTTGATTATGTATACGAGATAGAGGATGAAGATGGAAATCAAGGTTCGTTAAAGACTTTATACTGGCTTAGCGAAGGCGAGCATGCATGCCTTAATCTAGAATTTGAGATAGAATCTTCTAAAAGAGATTTTGAGTTGATAGTAGCACCTTTCATTGACATTCGCCACATATGCTCTGATAGCGATCCGAAAAGACATGTCATAAAAATCATGGAAAATGAAAATAGTTATTCGATGATAAAGGCTGAGAAGAATGATCGCTTACTCACCATCTTCACTCCCAATAAGAGCGTTCGAATAGAAGGTGGAACAGTTTACCTTAATTGGTTCTATAAACTAGGAGATGGTTTTAGGACTCAAACTCCTGAAGGTATAGTTTTTCGTGGACAGAGTAAGGAACTTCTCATTCCAGCACTGTTTCATGCCAAATTTGCTGAAGATAGAATGAAAATTAGATTCCACGCTATACCTATGATGAGAGAAGATCCTCTAAAGATAGATTCCATGCAAGAATTTAAGGATAAGCTAGAACTCGAATCTAAAAAGCTATCATTCTTAAAGAGTGTAATCAAAAAAGGCGAAAATCTCCAAGTTTACAACTCAATCCTTGCAAGAATGGATGCTCTTACAAGATTTGGAATGAAGATTGTTCTTCAAAAAAGGAGAGAATTGAAAGTAATGGAGGCTGGAGGATGGTGGTTCAGGTCTCCTTGGATGCGTGACATTTTCACTAATCTGCATCAAAATCTGGAATTTTTAAAAATCTGGGACAAAAGGCTAGAGATAGTGAGAGACTGCATCCTATTAGGGATAGAGTTCTTTGATGATAGTAGTGGAAGGGTTCACAATTATTTACCCATGTTGGCTTCTGATTATGAGTTCAAGATCGGTCGTTTATTGCCATTAGAGAAATACTACTTTGCTTCAGACCCTACATTGCTATTCTTCATAATGTCTTGGGAATACATAAGATCGACAAGAGAAAAGGATTTGCTTAACACGATACTAAGGATAATGGTAAAAACCTATCAGACATACAAAAAGGCTTCTTTAGATACTGTCAATGGGCCTCCTCTCATTTCAGATTTAGGATTACTAGCCTGCGTGCCATGGCATTCTTGGATAGACTCGAAAAGAGTGATAGTGCATAGAGGCTTAAGGTTCGATGAATTACCAAACAGGATACCGAGAGAGTGGCAGATAGAAGAAATTGAGAATTCCAAGGACCCAGAGGAAGTTAAAAGAATCTTCAACACACCGAGGTTCTATCTGCCTGAAATAAACGCTCTTTGGATAAAGGCATTAGAAGCACTCGTTAAAATGGCTAACATGGAAAAGAGCATAGTGAATCAAGATTTTCTCAAGTCTGTCATGAATACTCTATCAAAGGCAAAAGAAAATTACTTAAAAGTATTTTGGAATAGCAAAAAAGGGTATTTCTACGATGTCTTGTCTTACGATCTATCAAAAAAGGATGAGACCTTAGGATCGCCTTGCATAGTCGCAGCATCTATTCTTAACGATCTTTTGCCTAAAGAGAAGCTTAAGGCTATATGGGAAGTAGCACAGGAGAGGTTATTAGTGTATAGAAGGGTAAAAGGACTCAAAAAATATTATGATGAATTACACCCTTTTGGGATAATAGTGAAAGATAGTGAGGAAAGAATATATTTTGATGATGAACAGTATCACGGTGCAGTTGTATGGCCTAGAGATACACCATATATAATCAAACTCTTAGAAAGAATTGGAAGGTATGATATGATAAAGGGCTTTTTGATAAGCAATTTAGACCATCAGATGAGTGAAGGTACGATATTTTATAACAATGAGCTCTTTAGCCTTCCCCTTGGAAAGAATCCTTATCCTGTTGATGGATTAAAAGAGAACCCTGTTCCAGTGAAGAACCCTGTTCAATTATGGTCACAGTGGGTCGATCCTTATCTGAAGTATGAAATTTGAAAAGAATCATCATCTCAAAAATAATGATCAATTTATAAAATGCTTTTAATATAGTGGTCATAAACAGCTTTGTTCGATAGACATTCAAGGTTTTGAGTATGAGGATAGGCTTCTTCGTCTGGGAGTACCCTCCAGTTCTGGTAGGAGGGCTTGGCACCTATGCTACATATATCACTCGAAAATTTGTAGAGATGGGTCATGATGTTATGGTCTTTACCCTTAACCCAGGAAATCTTCCCACGAGAGAAGTCGTAGATGGTGTCGAAGTGCATAGACCACTAATCGCTGATGCTGCCAACATATTTCCCTTATTTGTTTCAGATGATCTCAGGAGATGGGGAACTAACATCAAGTTCTTTAACGATGTATTCATATATAATGTTCTATCGGCAACAAAGTTCACCAACGAGTTAGTGAGAAAAGAGAATGGTCGTTACGATCTGATATCCATACATGATTGGCTCAGCAGCATCTCTGGCCTCATCATCAAGAACGAATTGAAGATACCTATGGTCTTCCATGCTCACTCAACAGAGTGGGGTAGAAGCGGTAACACTGGGTCTGAAGTAGTAAATCATTTAGAAGCCATGACAGCCCGAATGTCAGATAGGATAATTACAGTAAGTAACATGATGAAAGATGATCTAATACTTCATGGTTGGGAAGGGAATAAAACCAACGTGGTCTGGAACGGTGTAGACCCTAAGATTTATGATCCAAAAAAGGTTAATGATGAAGAAGTTTTAGCGATAAGAGAAATGTATAAAATCAAAGAAGATGAGCAGATGATTCTCTATGTGGGAAGATTAACATGGATAAAAGGGGTAAGAAATCTGGTAGAAGCCATGCCCTTGGTCCTTAAAGATTTTCCCAAGACGAAACTTGTGATACTAGGCACGGGTGAAGATCAGCAGAACCTAATTGAATTAGCGGATCGATTAAAAATAAGAGACAATATTATCTTCAGGTTTGAATTTGTGCCTGAAAAGGAGCGAATACTGCATTACGCAGCCTCAGACCTTTGTGTATTCCCGTCTCTCTATGAACCTTTCGGGATTGTAAGCTTAGAAGCCATGGCGATGGAGAAGCCTGTAGTTGTAGGGGCAAGGGGTTTGGTAGGTTTCACTGAGCAAATTATTCCTTCAGGTCCTGAGCAAAATGGTATTCATGTAAATGGCTACGATGCTACCGATATAGCTTGGGGCATAAAAGAAGTCCTAAAAGACAAAGATTTAGCTAAGCAATGGGGCAAGAATGGAAGACAGAGGGTCCTAAAAGATTTCACTTGGGACAAAGTAGCTGAGCAGACTTTGGAGATATACCAGGGCCTATTATAACAATCATGAATTAAACTTTCTATTCATTGCTCATTAGAATTGGGATAGATTCCTTTACAGATTTAGCACTTTTCAAGAAAAGCTCCTTCTCAACCTCATCAAGTTCTAATTCTATGACTCTCTCAACACCGTTCTTTCCTATGATGGCTGGTACTCCTATGCAAACATCGTATAATCCATATTCACCCTTCAAATAGAAGGAAACAAGATGAACCTTTTTCCTATCTCTGATCATAGATTCAATGATCGATGATGTTGAAGCTGCCACGCCAAAGGTTGTAGCACCTTTGAGAGATATTACATCGGCTCCTGCCTTCCTTGTCTTCTCAATTAGATTGGCCATCTGACATTCATTAAATATTTTTTCGATAGGTATTCCATTAACCTTTGATTGGCTTCTCAAAATAACCATGGAGTCTCCATGCTCTCCTATAACAAAGGCATTAATTGAAGAATTGGAAACTTCTAGAACTGATGATAGATGATACTTGAGCCTAGCAGCATCTAACTCGCTACCGACTCCAAATACAACATTACGATCAAACCCCGTTGTCTTAAGAGTGAGATAAGTCATTAGATCCAATGGATTTGTCACTACGATTACTTTTGATCTCGGTGCATGCTGTAAGATTTTCTCTGATATCTGTTTTATGATTGCCTTATTCTTTTTAAGAAGGTCAATTCTACTCATATCAGCAGTTCTTGGAAAACCTGCTGCCACTACGACTATATCAGAATCCTCTAAATCCTTATAATCGTTAGAACCTTTGATCTTAACATCTATGTTAAGTTCAGAAGCCATGTGGCTGAGGTCTAGAGCATTTCCTTGGGGTAATCCTTGAATTATATCTATCAGTGTTAAGTCATCCAATCCTTTAAGAGTTATATGCTCAGCTATCGTGCTTCCAACCTTGCCGAGACCTACTATACTTATCAAACTTCCACCCAAGTTGTGCCTTTACATGGGCTAATATTTGAATGATGCTAATAGATGTTTTTGCAATTTAATTAGTATCTTCTCAATGCTAAACTAATCCGATTTCTAACTTTAAATAAACATAAAAGGTCATCTTTTCTATATCCTGTAAATCAGGTTGATCAAGATTTGTCATCAGAAATAAAGGTCATAGGAATAAAAGGAATCCCTGAAGTCAAGCTTGGCGATGATCTGGCTAGTTTAATCACTGATTCAATTCAAAGACAAGGCATCAAGATCATGAATAAAGATGTAATAGTTGTAACTCATAAGATAGTCTCTAAGGCTGAGGGAAGGCTTGTTGACTTAAAAAAGATAAAACCATCATATTTTGCTTTGAAGATAAGTAAGCGTAGAAAAAAGGATCCTAGAATGGTAGAAGTCATTCTTCGTGAGGCAAAAAGAATAGTCAGGATGGAGAGAGGGGTGATAATAGCCGAGACTAGGCATGGATTCATATGCGCCAATGCTGGCGTTGATAAATCTAATGTAAAAGGCGAAGATATGGTCTCTTTATTGCCTTTAAATCCTGATAAATCCGCTGAACTCATTAGAAATGAGATAAAAAGAAGACTGAAGGCTGATGTCGCTGTGATAATATCAGATACCTTTGGTAGACCTTGGAGAGAAGGGCAGACAAACATTGCTATAGGAGTTGCTGGGTTAGAGCCAATTTTGGATTACAGAGGAAAAAGGGATAGTTATGGCTATACTCTTAAAGTGACCGCTATAGCCATAGCCGATGAACTAGCATCGGCAGCAGAGCTTGTTATGGGAAAAGTAGGAATGGTGCCTGTAGCGATAATAAGAGGTTATCAATACACTAAAGGAGAAGGCTCTGTCAAGTCTCTTATAAGACCTCGTTCAAGAGACCTCTTCAGCTAATTTCTATTTCTTCAAAAGGGGTTTATGAATTTCTTTCAAGTACTCGTTGACTCTGTTTATTAGATCGATCTTCATCACATAGTCATAAGTTTCTGTTTTTTCCCCAAACTTTGAGAGTGTAATCAAATCCTTTGGAGTGTCTATATCCAACGCAACTCTTGGCGATCTGTAGACAATGTATTGAATCCTATTGGCAATGGCTTCGTTAATATGAGTTTTAAAGCTGTTTGCTCCAAATCTAGGCTTTATCACATTGGGAGGGGTCAAAAGAAGAGCGTTGGTCCCTTTTTCATCCATAGATGGTGCTATGACTACAGATTTAGGAAGACATCTTTGCTTTATCATATCATCTATATCACTACTCTTTACAAGGGGTATGTCCATTGGTAAAACAAGCAATGATCTGATCCCTTCATCTAAGCAAAATTTTGCCACTTTGTCAACAGCCGAATTCAGTCCTCTTGATTCTCCCTCATCAAAGGCTATTGCTCCCATCTGTCTTGCCAATTCTAGTATGGTTTCGTCATAGCTTATGATTGCTACTTTCTCTACATATTTTGAATCACTTATTGCCTTCAGAACATCTTTTAGCATGGAAATGCAGAGCAGACTCTTCTCTTTGGGTCTTAATACTACTTCAAGCCTTCTCTTTGCGTCTTTTAAGCCTTTTACAGGAACCGTTATGAGAGTCATTTTATACTCCTATAGCCTTTAAAGCGACTTTAGCTAATTCCATCTTCTCTTTTAAGCCTTTCATTATAGTGTCTGTAACGACAACTTTTATTCCCAAAGCCTCTATCTTCTCTTTAAGGTTTGCATCAAAGTTATCTATTATGAAAGCATCCAAAAAGTCTCTATACAATTTTGCCACACCATAAGCAGAAACATCTTCCTTTTCAATTTGAAGTTGCCTTGATAGACTACTCATAAGTTTGTCAGCAGGACCCTTGACTGGAGCGCCAGCTATTAAGGGGCTTACACCTACTATCTTTGCTCTTGTTTCTCTTAAGCTATCTCTAACTCCTGGAACAGAAAGAATCGTGCCTATGCTGACTATTGGATTGCTTGGACAAATTGTTATTCCTTTAGCCTTTATGATGGAATCGATGACCCCAAGAGCAGGCTTTGCTTTTTCTATATCTTTGAAAATCACCTTTAAGACTTTATCCTGAGCCTTTCTTTTTATCAGGTACTCTTGGAAGTGCATATCACCTTTATCTGTTATCATAATAGTCTCAACTTTATCATCGGTCATAGGTATGATTCTAGCCTTTACACCCAAAGCTATGCGCTCTTTATCTATCACTTCTGATAGTCTAAGCCCTTTTTTCAAGAGATGAGTTCGGTGAATATGAGTAGCAAGATCTTTATCACCGAGCATGAACCATGTATCATAACCGTATCTTTGAAGGGCTTCTAAGCAATGGAAAGTGTCTCCCTTTATCCCCCAGCCTTTTTCATCATCGACTATTCCTGCTAATGTGTAAATTACTATATCGATATCAGGAGATATTTGCAAGCCATAAAGTTCTATATCGTCTCCAGTATTGACTATGACGGATATTTCTTCATCTTTAACTACTCTGATAAGCCCTTCAAGGAATCTTGCAGCCCCTACCCCTCCTGCTAAGGCTGTTATCAATTTTAGCGCCATTTGTTATAGCTGATTAAACTCTTTAAGGGTTTTCTAGATGGCATTTTTGGTTGCTCTAAAGGATATCCTATCTCTATTAGAGCTTGAGGATCAAATTCGTTAGGAATCTTCAAAACATCTCTTACTGCTTCCATACAGAATAAAGGTGCACACCTCCAGCAAGCTCCTAATCCTTTTGCATGAATCGCTAACAATAGGTTCTCTATGGCTGCTGAAACCGATTGAACAGCCATCAAGTATTCAGCTTTCTTTCTCCTATCGTCTGGATACTTCTCCATATCCTCCATCGTAAGGCATGGTATGATTAGTATTGAAGAATTTATGGTTCTCTTTTTTGATGCTTCAATTAGCTTTTCAATTTCAATTCTCGATAAACCATTCTTTGATAAATCCTCTTGCCAAGCCTGAGCCATAGCCTCAGCAAGTTTGATCTTGACCTTTTCATCATCTATTATTATAAAGCGCCAAGGCTGAGAGTTATGGGCTGATGGAGCACTTACTGCTACATCAAGAATCTCTTCTATAACATTTCTTGAGATAGAGACTGGCTTTAGTTTCTTTATGCTCCTTCTTGACTTAATGAGTTTTAATAGATCATTAGACTCGATCATGGCTTTTTGATCATTATTTTATTTGGCACAAGAATATAAAATATAAAGGGAACCCTATTATCACTGAGCAGTAAGACTTTGACGGTAATGAAAAAGATCGATGAACTGGGTGATTGGAGAAGGACCCATTACTCTGTAGAGATTACTCCAAGATTAGAAAATAAAAGGGTCACGGTCTTTGGCTGGTTGGCAAGTATACGTGAGCAAGGTGGCATAGTCTTTCTAATCCTTAACGATAAGGATGGTATGGTTCAAGTTACTATACATAAGGATAGAGCCCCCAACTCGATTTTGGAGAAGTTAAAGAATCTTAATGAGCATTCTAGCATAGGTGTTAGAGGAATAGTCAAGAGCATTAAAAAAGCTCCTCATGGGGCTGAGATAATTCCTGAAGAAATTAGAATCCTAAGCACGACCCAAAGACAGCCTCCCTTTAGTCTATTCGGGGGAAAGATGCCAAGTATTGATAAACGCCTAGACATTCGTGTCATAGATCTGAGAAGACCAAAAGCCCAGTCTATATTTAAGATAAGGCATACAGTTTTGAAAGCGATAAGGGATTTTCTCATAAGCAAGGGTTATGTAGAGGTAAGCACTCCTAAGATAATCGCTACAGCTACTGAAGGAGGAGCAGCATTATTTCCTTTGTTATACTACGATAAAGAGGCTTTTCTTGCTCAAAGTCCTCAGCTTTACAAGGAACAATTGGTGATACCTTTTGAGAAGGTATTCGAAATAGGACCGATTTTTAGGGCTGAGGAATCTCGAACACTAAGGCATTTAAGTGAAGTTATTTCGATAGATGTTGAGGAAGCCTTTGTCTCTTATGAAGATACTATGAAGCTTATTGAGCAGATGATTCATCATGTTACGAAAACGATAAACGATAAATGTAGTGAAGAGATGAAGTTGTTAAAGCATAAACTGATGATCCCTAAAGCTCCTTTCAAGAGATTAACTTACGATTATATCATCAAAATGTTAGAGAAAGAAGATGTAATAGTTAATTGGGGAGAAGATTTATCGACACAAGCCCTCAAGATTTTAGGAGAGATATTGCCTGAATTCTACTTCATAACAGACTGGCCTACAGCTATAAAGCCCTTCTACATAAAGCCAAAAGATGGTAATCAAGATATTTGTGAATCCTTCGATTTTATGCATGGCTCTATCGAATTGGCATCAGGGGGATCAAGGGTAAGCTCTAAGAGATTGTTGATGAAGAGGTTAAAGGAGCAAGGTTTGAAGCCAAAGCTCTTCGAATATCATCTGAGAATCTTTGATTATGGAATGCCTCCTCATGCAGGATTTGGACTAGGATTAGAGAGGTTGATGATGGTATTGACAGGGCAGGAGAACATTAGAGAGGTTACAATGTTCCCAAGAGATCAGTTTAGGTTAGCACCTTAATTCATTGGTTTTCTTATTTAATTCTCTAGGGATTATTGATCGTCTTTTCGTAAACTTTCAACAGTTTATCTGTGCATTTTTCCACTGAGTAATCAAGGGCAGTTTTGCGGGCGTTTTCTCTCATTTCAGATTTCTCATTTATCGCCTTTATTATCTTCTCAGCACAGTCATCAGGATCGTCAGCATCGAACAAATAACCATTGTAACCGTTTTTCACTATTTCTTTTATGGCTAAATAATCTGCACCGACGACTGGCTTACCACAAGCCATAGCTTCAAGGGCTGTTAGACCTTGAGTCTCAAACTTAGAGGGAAAGACAAAAACGTCTGAGGCTGCGTAATAGTATGCTAATCTTCCTTCTCCAATATAGCCTTGGAGTATAAAGCTATCTTTTAGATTATTCTCGATTATCAGATTCTTATAATACTCTCTAGCAGGTCCCAAACCAGCCACTAAAAATTTACAATTAGGCAAATTATTGAGCACTTTAGGAACTGCTTTTATGAGAACATCGAGGTTCTTCTCTTTAACAAGCCTACCAACGTAGAGCACTAAATGTTCATCTTTAATGCCAAGCAATTTTCTTATAGGCTCACCATTTATGCTAGGGTTGAACCTATTCACATCGATACCAGTTGGAATTGTGTATATTTCCTTCTCTAATCCATGCTTAATCAAGATATCCCTGATAACGTTGCTAGGAACGATGACAACGTTAGAACGTTGTAGATAAAATTTCACATAACCCCAAGCCATTCTCTTGACTAAACTTTTCGCCTTATCACTCCTAGCTACGTAATGAACAGCCTCTGGAATTAGAGTATGGAAGGTTGTGAAAAGAGGTAAATTCAAAGAGCGCGCCACCAAAACAGCAGCCCAGCCTGTAGTAGCTATACCGTGAGAATGAACAAGTTGAATACCAAGTTTCTTTACTTTTCTTTTAGAGAAAAAGGGAAAGAATGCTATCTTGTAGTCAGGGTAAGGCTTGAAGGGAATCGATGTATAGTAAAATACATGGTCATCCAAATTTCTTTCTTTTGCTTGTCTTGAACCTGAACAGAAGACGAATACTTCATGACCTCTCTCTTCAAGAGCCTTTCGTAGTGTAAGAATGGATGTTACGACACCGTCTCTGTTTGGCAAGTAGGTGTCTGAGAAGAATGCAATCTTCATCAAAAAACCTAATGCAAGGAGACTTAATAAGACTATGGCTAAATCTTAGTTATACTTTAAAAACGAACTGGTAAAGCTACCCCTATGAGAACAAGGATGCTCTCTTGCCGTATTTTTGCCCCACCGATGCTCCTAATATCCCTGAAAAGCTTTTAAATCGCATAGGGTAGAGTTTAGCTCATGCCAATTATCCACGTTTATGTTTGGAAGGGATTTTCAAACGAGGCTAAGAAGAAGGCAATAGTAGGCATAACTAAGCTTTTCACTGAAATAGGTGTGCCTGCAGAAGCGGTTGAAGTTATCATACATGAGGTTTCGAAAGAAGACTGGGGAGTAGGCGGAGAACAAGCTAGTGAGAAGCTTAAACATATTCAGCCGCCATAAGAGCAATTCTACGCTTATTGTTGCTGTGTCTTCCCTTATCCAATCAAAAAAGAGACATTAATTGTTTAAAAGCCTCGCTTTTAGCGAACTTACTTTCTATTCTGTGCTTGCTCTCATGATATGCTAAAAATAGTTAAATGTTTGGCACCAAAAAATACAAAAGCATGGCTGAAAAACCAATAGCTGCATTCGTTCTATCTCTAATTGGGTCGATAATATTCCTACTTCTCGGCGTTTTCCTTTTTTTCTTAGTTTTTCCGTTCATTGGCGGTTTGTTGACCTTTATTGGTGCCTTAATAATGTACTCTGAAAAAACGGAGACGGTCAGAACAGGATCGATCCTAGTGCTTGTTTTTTCATTAATTAGCTCAATCTTCACACTAGGTGGTTTCATTGTTGGTTTTGTCCTGTGCCTGATCGGTAGCATACTAGGACTCACGTGGGAACCTGAAGCTGTCAAAGAATCGCCACCTTTACCTCCTTTTTGAGTAATAGTCATATGAAACTTTGCAATGAGAATGCTAGCAGGCCTTTACTAGGTCAAATGGAGAAGGAGCAAAATGCTTAACTTAATGACCTTTCTGCCTTCTTTGTATGGTAATGCTAGGTTTAACCGAGGCGCTCCTCATCACCGAGCTAATTCTGTTAGTCGTGACAGTCTACCTTCTACTCACTAGTATCAGAGAGGCAAGAGGTAGGTCTCATCTCATAGACCAGCTCATGAGAGCTACGAGGACTTTCAGTAGGGCTGAGTATTTCACCGCGGTTCAGGAGTCAGTTGGCGAAGCTACTAGCTACATCTACGCTGCAGTAACTGGGACTCCACCAAAAGAAGATGAGAAAGAGACCATCGAGAGGCTTCTGAGACAGTTCTCCAGAGCCTCGAAGGCTGGGGTCAAGTTGAAATTTCTACTCCCAAAGGACCCTGATCGCCTTATGATGGGGCACATGTATAAGAGCGCTGGAGGTGAAGTCAGGTACAATCCTTCCCTTCTAGTAAGTGATATGAGATACATGATAGTGGATGGTCGTGTAACTGTCCTAGGTTTTCCTGAAAGGAGCGGGCTAAAGGAACCCACCCGTAAGGGCTACAAGGTATACTCTGAGGGAGTCGCTCTCATGTGTAAAGAGAAGTTCGATAACCTTTGGGAGTCGCCCTCATCAGCGGACTATGATTCGTATCTCAAAGAGACGATAAAGGAGGCAGTTGCTCATACTCCAGGAGTCTCGAACGAGACTCTCTCCTCTCTCTTAAGTCTACCTGTAGAGGAGATCGAAAGGATCAGGTCCTCTTAATATATTCTAGCGAAAAAGGTTTCGAGAATGGTATAAATTAGAGTTCAATCAACTTAAAATAAGAATAAATTCGTGATTTGGTGGCAATCTTGGTAGAAAGGAAGAAAGCAATTTCAAAGGAACAGATAGAGAGTATTGCCTGGTTGGCAAGAATTGAAATTTCGAAAAAAGAGTTAGAGCTCTTTTCCAGGCAATTGAATGATATCTTATTTTACTTCTCAAAAATAGATGAAGTAAATACCAAAAGCATTCCTCCCTCTTACCATGTTCTAGATTTGGTCAATGTGTTAAGGAAAGACGAAGTAAAACCTTCATTGTCTGAAGATATCTCTCAAATTGCACCTCAAACTAAGGGAAAGTTTGTGAAAGCGCCAAGGATGGCCTGAGTTCATGCCCAGTTATATAAAACTGCCAGCGTATGAGATCATCAAGAGAATAAAAGCCCAAGAGTTGATGGCAGAGGATTACATAGCATCTTTATATGAGAGAATCAAAAAAGTTGAAAAAGATATTCGCGCTTACATAACTCTTACAGAAGATTTGGCTCTTAAGAAGGCTCGAGAGATAGACAAGAAGGTAAAGAAAAGAGAGAAGACAGGAAGGCTTTGCGGAGTTGGAATAGCGATAAAGGACAACATCTGCACGAGAGGGATTAGAACCACATGCGCATCACATATGCTAGAGAATTTTGTTCCTCCTTACGATGCCACAGTAATCAGTAGAATAAAGGATGAAGATGGAGTGATAATGGGCAAAGCGAATATGGATGAGTTTGCCATGGGGTCATCCACAGAGTTTAGCTACTTCGGTCCTACTCATAACCCTTGGGATTTAGAAAGAGTGCCAGGAGGCTCTTCTGGAGGAAGTGCAGCAGCAGTAGCATCAGGTATGGCTACTTTGGCCTTAGGCTCTGATACTGGCGGCTCTATAAGATGTCCAGCAAGCTTTTGCTCAGTGGTAGGTCTTAAGCCAACTTATGGCTTAGTGAGCAGGTTTGGTCTGATAGCTTATGCCAATAGCTTGGAGCAGATAGGCCCTATTACTAAGGATGTTAGAGATTGTGCCTTGCTTTTAAGCTGCATAGCAAGCCACGATCCATTAGATAACACATCGGTGGATAGGCCTCAGGAAGATTATACTAAATATCTCATAGACGATATTGATGGCATGAAGTTAGGTGTTGTAAAGGAGTTTTTTGGCGAAGGAACTCAAGATTACGTGGAAAAAGGAGTTTTGGAAGCTGTAACAAATTTAGAGGAACTTGGAACTGATCATCAAGAAATTTCTCTTAAGAATCTTCAATACGCTCTCCCATCATACTACATAATAGCTATGTCTGAAGCGAGCTCGAATCTTGCAAGATACGATGGTCTCAGGTATGGTTATAGAATTCCAAACAAATCCTATGACTGGAGTACTGTTTATTCAAAAGACAGGCGCTTTGGTTTCGGCTTTGAGGTCAAAAGGCGCATAATACTTGGAACATTTGCTCTATCAGCAGGATATTATGAAGAATACTATTTGAAGGCGCAGAAGATAAGGACTTTGATAAAGAGAGATTTTGATATAGCATTCAAAAAATTTGATGTTTTAATAGGACCTACTATGCCCATACTTCCCTTCAAAATAGGAGAGAAAGTTCAAGACCCTTTAGAAATGTATATGTGCGACGTAGATTCAGTCCCAGCCAATCTTGCAGGAATACCTAGCATATCCATACCATGTGGCTTCTCTAAAGGTCTTCCTATAGGTCTCCAGATCATGGCGCCTCCTTTCAGAGAGGATTTATTGTTAAGAGTTGCCTTCTCTTTTCAAAAGAACTTTCCAGTATCGGCAAAGTTGAGGAGTTATGAGTAAAATCAAATCAGTAGAGATAAAGATCGGATTAGAAGTCCATTGCCAATTGACGAATCTAAAGACGAAATTATTCTGTAGTTGCTCATCGGACTATAGAGAAAAAGAGCCTAACACTCTCATATGTCCTATATGCATGGGAATGCCTGGAACTCTGCCTGTGTTGAATGAGAAAGCTTTGGAAGATGCCATAATGGTGGCAATTGCCCTAAATTCAAAAATATCTGAAAGGATGCTCTTCTTTAGAAAGAATTATTTCTACCCAGACATGCCAAAGAATTTCCAGATATCTCAGTATGATAAAGCTGGAGGAGTACCTTTAGCCTTAGGAGGATATATACAGATAAATGGCAAAAGGGTTCGAATAAGGCGTATACAATTAGAAGAAGACCCTGGCAAATTAAGCTATGAGGGTACAATAGAGTCTTCAACCTATACTTTAGTCGATTATAATAGAGCAGGGATATCTCTAATAGAGATAGTCACAGAACCAGATATGGAAACACCAAAGGAAGCAAGGCTATTTCTCGAAAAGTTAAGATCTATTCTTGAGCATTTAGGTGTATCAAATGGTAGTCTTGAAGGTTCTATGAGATGCGATGCCAACATATCTTTGAGAGGTGGAAAAAGAGTCGAGGTAAAAAACATATCATCCTTTAAAGAAGTTGAGAGAGCTTTAAACTTCGAGATCACAAGGCAGAAGAACCTTATTGAAAGAGGAATTGCAGTAGGGCAAGAGACGAGGCACTGGGATGAGGTCAGAAGGATTACTATCTCATTACGCACAAAAGAGGAGGAGCAGGATTACAGATACTTTCCTGAACCAGATTTAGTGCCTGTTATCATCTCAAAAGATCAAATAAAAAAGATAGAGCAAAGTATGCCAGAACTTCCCGATGAAAGAAGGAAACGTTTTGTTGAACAATATCATTTATCACCTCAAACCGCTGAAATCCTTACTCGTAGCAAAGCCATGGCTGACTTTTTTGAAGAAAGCGCTAAGCTTTACGATAAACCTAGAGAGATCAGCAATTGGCTAACAGGAGAGTTCTTATCATATTTGCATGATAAGGGTATAGAGATAGATGAATTAACATTATCGCCGAAACATCTTGTAGATATGCTAAAACTTATAGATGAAGGTATTATAAGCAGAAAGATGGCTAGGTCTGTGCTTCAAGATATGCTACTAACAGGCAAGATGCCAGATGCTATTGTAAAAGAGAAAGGATTAGAAAAAATTCTTGATAGAGAATATGTAAGGAAAATTGTCGAGAAGATATTTAAAGAGAATCCCCAAGCAGTAAAAGATGCCATTGTTGATAAAAAAGCGATAAACTACCTCATGGGGCAATTGATGAAGGCAACCGAAGGGAAGATAGATCCTAAAATGGCTGGAGAAGTTATAAGAGAAAGACTATCAAAGCTTTCAAAATTTGCTACTTCTTAGCGAGGATAGGCAGATATTATGGAAATAGAAGAGGTTTGTGCTAAACTTCGTTCTTTGCTCAAAGAAGCAGTTCTAAGAAACATGTCTGAAGGCATACTTTTGTCAGGGGGATTAGACACAAGCATCCTTGCATATCTGGCTTCTGTTAATAATAGATTGAAGGCTCTCACTGTAGCCTTTGATGCTGCTCCTGCTCCTGATGTAGAGTATGCAAAGCTAATGGCAAAAAGCCTGAGTCTCGAGCATACCATCCATCTATTCAATGAGCATGAACTCCTAAATTCAATTCCTATAGTCATAAAGACGTTGAGATCATTCGATCCTATGGAGATCAGAAATAGCGTCTCAATATTTATTGCGTTAAGATTGGCAAAAGAAAGGGGGATTAAGTCAGTAATGACTGGCGATGGTAGCGATGAACTTTTTGCTGGTTATAGCTTTCTTTTTGACCTTAAGAAGGAGCAGTTGGATTTTGAGCTAAGGAGAATGTGGGAAAGCATGTTCTTTTCATCTATTCCTTTAGGTAAGGCTTTAGGCGTTGATGTGAAAACCCCTTTTTTGGATTTAGAGTTAAAATCTCATGCCATGAGCCTTGATCCACAATACAAGATAAAGAAAGAAGGGCATCAGACTTGGGGCAAATGGATATTGAGAAAAGCCTTCGATAATCTATTGCCAGAAGCTATCGTTTGGAGAGTAAAAACACCTATAGAGTACGGTTCGGGAACAAATCTCCTCACGAACTTATTGGAAAAAAGGATAAATGATTTTGAATTTGATGAGAAGAAAAGAAGATATTTGGAAGAAGATAAAGTAATAATTCGTAGTAAAGAGCAACTTTGGTATTACGAGATTTATAGAAAAATAATAGGCATACCTCAAAGAGTTAAGCATGGTGGCAAGAATTGCCCTTTTTGCAACTCAGACGTTAATGAAAATGCTAAGTATTGTAAGGTTTGCGGGGCTTATCCTATATGATTTTATAACATGTATAGTTTTTATTCTTGAGGAAACTTTTAAAAAGTGTGCAAAGATACCGTTGCCCTTCTTGTGGTAAAAAAGCCGATGTAAAGAGGCTTTTTGATGGTAGATACACGATAAACTGTAAGAGTTGTGGAATCTTATACATATCTCAACATGTTTTAGAAAGTGATGAGGCTTATCTGGAATTTCTTGGGAAGTATGATGAAGGCTTGATAAAATGCAATGCTGATGTAGAGAAGATAATGGAGAGAGAAAGTCTCATAAGATCAAAAAATCAAATAATAAAGATGGTTGAAGATTATGGGATAAAGTATGAAAATCTACCAAAGGTCATGAAAGATATTTTGAGTTCAAGAGAAGATTATGTTGTCTATTACAAGCTCTTTGATGAGAATACCCCAGATATAGGTCATAGCATTTATGAGATAGGTATAGATCCTTCCTTGGCAGAAGTAGTTGAGAAGAGCGGCATAATTAAACTGTATAAATTTCAAGAAGAGGCTGTAAAGAGAATTTTAAATAGTGAAAATGTAGTAATAGTGGCTCCTACAGGTAGCGGTAAAACAGAAGCCTTTGCAATCCCTATAATACAATTAATTGGAAAGAAGATAGAGCACTTTGGCACTCTTAGGGCTGGTGAGAGACTCGTCAGAGCTCTTTTCATATATCCAACAAAGGCTTTGGCAAGAGATCAGATTCCAAAGCTGTCAAGGCTTGCAAGCTCAGTAGGAGCAAGAATAGAGATATTCGACGGAGACACTCCAAGTAGTGAGAGACAAAGGATAATCTCTAACCCTCCTGACATCATCATAACAAACTTTGATACTCTTCATTATCACATGATGCACAGAACTAGTTTTTCAAAACTGCTACATAATGTAGAGCATATAGTAGTCGATGAGGTTCATGTTTACACAGGAACCTTTGGCTCTAATGTGCATTTCATAATAAATCGCTTAAAGAGGATTTGTGGTAATTTTCAAATAGTTGCAGCATCAGCAACGATAAGCAATCCGTTAGAATTCTGTGAATCTCTCTTTGGGATTGATTTCTCTTTGGTCCAAGAGGAAGAGGGAAAGCGTGGAAGAATGCACTTTGCCATCATCTTCCCAAGCTTAAGAACTCACAGATCATTGGTCATAGATGTTTTAAAGAGATTAGCATCACATGATTATAGAACATTAGTCTTTTCAAGTTCACACTTAGGGGCGGAGCTTACAGCCTTTTACGCTAGGAAGAATGGCATAAATATATCTGTTCATAGAGCAGGGCTTTTGTCAAGTTATAGAAAGAAAATTGAGAAGGAGTTCAAGTTAGGATTATTGAAGGCTATATCTTCAACGCCAACTCTTGAATTGGGCATAGATATTGGTAGCGTAGATTCTGTTGTGTCAGATCTGGTTACAATAACTAGGATGATTCATAGGATAGGTAGAGCAGGTAGGAGAGGACAAGAGAGTATAGCGATACTAGCTTTAAGGGATAATGATCCCATAAGCCAATATTATAAGAACAATCCCAAGGATTATTTCGATGATGTGGACCAAGGTTATGTTGATCCTAGCAATCCTGTAGTAGCTGAATTGCAGATTTTAGCTTCTTCCATGGATAAACCTATTAGAAAAGGAGAGTTCACGAATTTCGAAAACATATTGAGAAAATTAGAATCTAGAAAAATCCTATTTGAAAAAGAGGATAGACTCATACCAGATTACTCTACAGCAAGAAGAATTCTTGAGAAATATGACATCAGAGGTTCTGGAGAAACAGTTACAATAACTTTGAATGGCAAAAAGATAGGGGCTAGAGAAATGCCTCAGGCTCTGAAAGAGCTTCACCCAGAGGCTGTATACTTTCTTGCAGGTTCTCGCTATAAATCTAAAAGCTTTAAATTCGAAAAAGGAATAGGAGAGGCTAAAGTTGAGCATCTTCCAATAAACTATCCTTACTATACTAAGCCTTTAATGGAAGATAGACCATCAATTCTTAAAATCTTGGATAAAAAGCAAATCATGAACATAGAGGTTGCGTATTGTGAATTACTTATAGAAAAGAAGGTTATAGGATACGTTAATTTTGAGATAGGATCGGAGGGAGTCAAAGGGCAAAAAGTTTTCCTTGATAAACCTGTTGAATACAAATTTGAAACGAAAGGAATAGTCTTCAGAGCCCCTATTCCCGATAGGATACTGAGTAAAACACCCATGGAAAAGGTAGATGACATAGCATGCAGTAGTTACCATGCAGCAGAGCACGTAACCATAGAGGGTACAAATATGATAACAGGGGGAGCAGCCCAAGATATGGGAGGAATTGCTCTGGGCTCATCAGGTTTAATCTTCATTTATGATGGTTCTGTTGGTGGCAATGGTGCAACAAGGCTTCTCTATGATAAAATGGATTTAGCCTTCAAAAGAGCCCTTAAGATACTGAAAGAGTGTCCATGCAAGTCAGAGGATGGTTGTCCAAGGTGCACATACTCTTACAGATGTGGTAACAACAACGAGTACTTGAACAAGCTTGGCGCAAAAGAAATCTTTGTCAGAATCCTATCTGGCGAGGTTACTCAGATAGGGTTACCTATTCCTGGAGAAAGGACGATTGTCTAGCTTGTCCCAATTATGGAAACGTGGCTCCAGTTACTGCTTGAAAGATGAATAAGATGCCGAATACGATGAATATAATGGAGGCACCTATCTTTATGTACTGAATTGGTATGATTTTAGTTAGGTTAGAGCCTAAGGCAACAGCTACTCCCATCAATATAGAATAGGCAAGAACTACTCCAAGAAAGATGAGAGTCGGAGAGCCATACTTTGCTGCAAGAGCTATGATGGATAATTGAGTTTTATCACCTAACTCCATTAAAGTGATAAGAGAGAAGGGAGCAATGAAACTAAGCCTTTGATTCTTGACATCAAACTCATCTTTATCCCTAGAACGTAAAGTCCAAATTCCAAATATTATGAAGACTATGCCTGATCCAAGGCTTAACCATGAGATAGGGATGAAGGCAGCAATGACTATACCAGCCAGTATGCTTATACCATCTACTAGGCATACAGCAAGAAGAGCGCTTAGGAATACATACACAGGCTTATACCTTGTTGATAGAGTAATGGCAGCGAGCTGGGTCTTATCCCCAAACTCAGCAAGGGCTATTATGCTGAACGATGATATTAATGGTGCTAAATCCACACATGAAGATGGAGTCAAACTCTGTATATTAATTTGTCTAAGAGCAATCCTGGTAATCAGGCACTACGATAAATTAAAGTATAAATCATTGTTTTGATTGAGCGTATTAACTCATCGTCAGGAAATGGTGGCTATTGTCCAAAGAAATGGGTCTTCTTGAGCATATAGATGAGCTTAGAGCAAGGCTAGTAAGGATTCTTATATCAGTCGTAGCTATTACTCTTTTCACCTTTATATTTGGGATAGAAGAGTTCAACTTTGGCAATCTCAAGATTTACCTCCCTTTTCCGAATGTCTATAATAATATTTCTGCACAATTCATAGAGAAGATAAAAGAGGACTTGCTCCCTAGTTATGTGCAACTCATAGTGACATCTCCAGCACAAGCCATATTGGCTCAATTCACTACATCTTTATTCCTTGGTGTTATCTTCAGCATGCCAGTTATAGTTTATCAAATAGGAAAATTTGTGAATCCTGCTTTGTACCCTAGTGAGAGAAGGATGATTCTAAGGATAATAGTTCCTGCCACTATACTCTTTTCTCTTGGCTGTATATTTTCTTATGTCCTTGTAACGCCTTTTACTTTCGACTTCTTATACAAGTATGGTATAGCTCTAGGTGCACAGACTTTTGTAACTATAGATGATTTCATCTCATTTGTGCTTTTATTCACCCTTGCTTTTGGTCTTTCCTTCCAATTGCCAATAATAATGGTTATGTTAACATCCCTAGGAATAGTAGATGCAGAATTCTGGAAGAAGAATTTCTCATACGCTGTAGTAGCCATAGTCATCTTTGGGGCTTTTATTACACCTGATACGAGTGGCATAACCATGTGGTTTGTAGCAATTCCAATGATAATCCTGTATGTTATAGGTTATCTATTCATTCGTCGAAAAGTTAAAGTAAAACCTCAACAAATCTAAATTCATGCTGTTCAGTGGTCAGGTTCTTCAGTTACCTGGAGGAATAGAATGGCTTTGGATAATACTTTTTGTAGTCGTCCTTTTATTCGGAGCTAAGAAGATACCTGAGATAGCAAGGGCCATAGGAAGAGCCAGAGGAGAGTTTGAGAAGGGAAAGCAGGAAATAGAAAGGGAGATAAAAGAAGCAGAGAAGGAAGCAAAAGAATCTACACAGCCTGCGAGCAAAAAAGAAGATATTGAGAGAGAAAAGCTCATCAAAGCAGCCAATGCGTTAGGAATAAGCACTTACGGAAAGACTGATGAGCAATTGCGTGAAGAAATTCAGGCAGCTTTATCAAAGAAATAGATAATTATTATTGTTCAGACAGCAATAAATACCTATTTAAAACTGTCTAGATAATATGGTTAGAATCATGCCATTGATCAACACCATTAAAAACTACTTTGAGCTTGCAAAGCCGAGGATTGTTCTTCTGCTCACCTTTACAGCCTTTGGGGCTATGATTGTAGCAGGAGGTAAAAACGTTCCAATAAATGTTATTTTCCTCGGAGTGTTTGCTGTAGCCTTAGGTTCATCGGGAGCAAACGTTCTCACTTGTTACATAGATAGGGATATAGATGCAATAATGATCAGAACAAGGCTAAGACCTTTGCCGTCAGGGAGGATAATTGCAAAAAAGGCTCTTTACTATGGTCTAATTTTGGTGGTTCTATCTTTGATCCTTGCCTTTATCATAAACCCCCTCAGCTCCTTTCTCATGCTATTAGGAATCTTGATTAATGTCGTAATATACAGCAAGATACTGAAAAGAAGGAACCCTATTAACATAATAGTAGGCGGTCTATCAGGAGGCTTGCCAGTCCTTATAGGCTATGCAGCAGTAAGAGGAACAGTATTAGAAGTATTGCCATTTTTAATGGCAGGATTGGTTGTTCTTTGGATACCTACTCACATATGGAGCTTGGCTCTAAAGTATAGAGATGATTATGCCAAAGCGAAAGTACCTATGCTTCCAGTAGTGGTTGAGAAAGGCGTTGCCATAAGGTGCATAGCAAGCACAACTATCATCCTTGTCATCTTCACACTAGTCCTTTACTTTTTAGGCTTTTTCAGGTTGATCTATCTAGCAATGGCAGGAGCTCTAAGTTTTGCTATGCTCTTGCTGAACATAAGACTATTCTTTGAACCTACAGATAGGAATGCATGGATTGTCTTCAAGTTCTCGAGTCCTTATCTAGCCTTGATCTTCATAGCCATGATGATAGATAGATTGATTCAACTGTAATTTGCTTCCTTGAAAATATGTTTGTCAGAATAGTTGAGCCTTGACTTTAATCTATTCTTCATTTTTTCTATGCTTGCAGTTGGCGAAGGATCAAAGCCTCTTAGTA
Organism: Nitrososphaeria archaeon; assembly: GCA_029775875.1. Classification (GTDB taxonomy): domain Archaea; phylum Thermoproteota; class Nitrososphaeria; order Nitrososphaerales; family JACAEJ01; genus JAVZMU01. The sequence goes on along the minus strand of JARVKD010000007.1, from coordinate 16,254 downwards.
CAGCCATGTAAAGGGATGAGAAGTCTAAGATATAAAGCAAGGATACAATCTTACTTAAACGATCTTCACCCTGTGAATATATCTCCAATACATCAAAGCCAGCATCCTTTATCAACTCTCTAAGTATTTCAAATCTTACTTTTACTTCAGGAGGCTCTCCTTTATATCTTAAGAATAGAGGTTTCAAAGCCTTATCCTTGGCTCCTTCCCATGCAACTATTTCGTTATGGCATAACTCAGGCAAAACGTCCACAATGGCATGCATCTTTGCATTTTCATTTAAAACATTCTTGAACCTGATGACAACGGCTCTATTCAGATTCGATCCATAAATTACTGGCAAGAAATCGTAAAGCCAAAGGGCTATCTTCTTAGATAGATTCTCCTTCATCGATACCTTAACCGATATGCGCTTCGAAACACTCTCTACTACCTTAATTGAGTTGGAAATCTGGTCTTCTAAGCCTTTGATAAAACCACAAGATGTCAAGATCTTTAATGATGCATAGAATATGTAAGGAAAGGAAGCACGAGATAGTAATGTAAAGGCTACCTTATTATGAGGAATGTTGTTCTTCAAGCTCATCTTTTCAAGTAATCCTCCTGAAGAGATGGTAGCAACTTTGCATCCAGCCTTTAGGGATTCATGAACTATGCTCAAAGTCTCTTCCGTGTTGCCAGAGCAACTTACAGCAAGGACAAGAGTATCCTTTCCAGCAAACTTCGGAAGATGGTAGTCTTTGACAACGTAGAAGGGAATATTTATGCTATCTTTTAACCAATCTTGAAGAATATCTCCAGGAGTGGCAGAGCCGCCCATGCCAGCGTAGATTATCTTTTCAACATTAGAAGCGTCTGGAGCATTAACTTCAATTTCATATGCTTTTTTACAATGCCTAGGCCAATCCTCATAGACCTTGTAAAGCCCTAATTTATCTATCTTTTTTATTTCTGTTAGCGATAGCATTTTATAGAGAAAAACTTAAAGAGAGTAATAAACAGAACGGTCAGAGAATTTAGAATTAATAGCATTAACATATCATACTTGTAGTAAATCAGCTCTTGGTTTTCCATTCATAGAGATAATAGCATAGAAACCGTTCATGGCTGGTCCCGGATTTACTATCAAAGTGTCTCCTAAGACATCAATACATCTTGCTTCATGGACATGCCCACTTATTACAACTTTGGGCTTTACCTTCTCTATAAAACTTCTGACAGGCTTTGAGCCTATGTGATTTCCTCTATATGTCCTATCACACTTTGTGCCATAAGGTGAAGCATGAGAGATAAGAGCATCAACTCTGTCAGAAAACCTAGAGAGCAATTCAATGGCTTGATCATCTCTAAGCTCAAAGGGAGTGTTGAAAGGTGTCGGGTTTGAGCCACCTATACCACAAAATATCAAGCCATTGAAAGTCGTTGATTCACCATGAAGGTTCAATATTTTAGGAAAGGTCGATTCATGGCATGGGTCATGATTCCCTGGCACAAAGAGAGTTGTGATATTGTTATCAGAAAGTGATTTGTAGAAACTTCTGAAGAATTCCTCATCCCCCCAGTCAGTAACGTCTCCAGCAATTATTAAAAGGTCAAAATTCTTGGCTAACTCTATAAGCCATTTCAATACTTGAGTTTTCCCATGAATATCCGTTATCGCCAATAACTTCATTTTAATTGCCCCATCAGAATGAGAACTCTCCTTTTACAACTCCTGCTTTGTACCTTTCCTCTTGACTCATTGCGAATATTTTCCTAAGCAGATCAGCATCCTCTTTTGTCTGTTCTATTCCCCTTCTCTCCATCATTCTTTTCTGACTCTCTATAGCAGAATTAAGATTAACCTCAAATAATCTATGGCCTAAACTCTTTGCGTATATTGTGAAGCTTGGAACATCTTCAGTAACATAGCCATGAATTTGGGAGGCTACTCCTATCTTCTTCCCAGTGTATATAAAAGTCCCAATGGAAGTCTTGACGTTATCGGCAATAAAGCTGCCAACTTTGATTTTTCCTGAATCTACTCTCTCTCCTCTTATCATCATCTTGACAGTGCCATAGGTATTCTTAAGGTCAGAATTAGTCGTCAAAGCACCAATGTTCACCCATTCTCCAATGTATGAATGACCTATGAATCCTTCATGAGCCTTGTTAGAGTAATTAGCGAATATGCTTCTATCGACTTGTCCACCAATCTTTACAAAATCCCCTACAGTGCTTTCTTCAACTATAGCGGATAATATGGTTGAATTTTTGCCTATATGAGTAGGTCCTTTTATCCTTGAGAAGGGCAGGATCTTAGCCTTTGAGCCTATGTGAATAGGTCCATCTCTTGTATCAAAGAACACTGGTCCATCTACTTCAACCCCCTCTTCTATGATTAATCTTGAATTGGAGCCTAAAACAATGCTGTTCTTTCCTATATCTGAAACTCCTTTAAAGTTTGAGGTTTGACTTATGATTGCTTCAGGGTTTAATTCTATCAAATGCCAAGGATACCTTATCAAAGAAGAATCGTCCAATTTGAATTCATCGGCATATCCCTTGAACTTATTGGAAAAGGTCTTTGCCATGGAACTAGGAGGTACTAAAACTTCTTTTGCCAATTTAGAACCAACTTTCGCTATGGCTAAATTGTTATTAGAGAAAGCAACAAAATGACTATCCTTCATCAATAACTTTTTCAATCCTTGAGTATCTAGCCTTAGAAGAGAATTTATGAAGACTACATCTCCCTCTATTTGCTTAGGATTCACATCAGCATTGGGATGCCTTCTTGAAGTAATAGGCGATAAATACTCTGATACCAATAGAGAGTAATGCTCAGGCTTTATCTCATCTAAAATAGCATCTAGTAACGTTTTTGTGCCTAGCATCAAATCAAAGGCAGGTCTGGTAAGAGTTATTGGATAAAAGTTTAAAGTTAGATCATCTTCAAAGATCAATAGATGCAATTCAATCATCATCCAAGATAATAAAGCAACTATAAAATCTTAATTTTTTTCGATTTTGCTTTTAGCCTTCCAAGTCTCTATTTTTTTGAGATTTTCTTTCATTATATCTGAATAAACGGACCTTGGCGCTACCCTCCCAACTAATGCGTCATAATATTTGACTAATTTTGTCAATTCTTCAACCTTTTTTTCATCTTTAGAAAGGAAGACCTTAATCCTCGTAGCATGTATTATGCTCTCTATCAAAGCGAAAGTTGCTCTGCAATAAGCCTTTGGAAAAATTTTAGCAGGAACTATATTCACAACATCACAAAAAACTTTAGCTCTATCTCTCTTATTTTCTATTTTAGTAACTTTCACTTCTATGCATGCATCAGCATTTTTTAACTTTGGCGCATTAACTCGATTCGCTTTCTCGAACCACTCCAATGGTAATTTACCACTATGATTGGCATCTTTAAAGGCAGTCTTATAGTAAATGACAGGGTCAGAGGTTATGTTTACTACAGCGCACTTTTGCAAAAGTATATTCCTGTAGGTTTGGGATGTAGTGTAAGGCTTGATGATCAATCTATGCATGTCATCAGTCATTACTCCCATAGGAGCTGCATTTGGTAAATTTTTGATGTTATAAGTCGAAATTATTGTCTCGAATATACAATTTCTCATGAAACCTAATTCAGATAAACTACTTACTTTTCGCAACTTTTTCCTCAAATTTAATTATAAAAAAGCATTATTTACTTTGCTGAAAAGTGGCATGTCTTGAAGGTAGCTCTTACCAGTGTCAAGGGCTATCTGAGCCTTCTGCAACTCACTTCCTAAATAGGCTGCATGATCGTGAAGAGAGACTAGCCCTAAATCTATTATCGTCCTGTAAATGTCTTCAGCATTTTTCCCTTTTATTATCAGACTATGTTTATCAGCTTTGTAGCTTGGATAGTGCAATGCTACAATCTTGTTTTCATCTCTATCCAATAGTATCTTAAAGGATCCTTTTGGGTCCAATCTTCTCATTCTAACTTTCTTCGATTCTACGATCTTCACGCCTTCTTCAAACCTTCTATCATAAGGTTCTTCCCTTGACTTCTTATCCTTCATGATCATCAAATCAAGAGCCATATCCTTTGGAACTGATGATCTCTTTTTCGCTAAGAACATCATTTTTGAAGCCAAGGATAGTTCTCTGACACTACCCTTCGCTTTATTGCTCACTTCCGTAGTTAGAAGTATGCCAGCCCCTAGCTCAGATGCGATGCCAGCAAGCAAAGCGTTTACACCTACTGTATCGGCATCTGTCAATTCTGTGATATTGCCAACACCCATTAGAAGAGGAATATTTGGCTCTTTTCTTATGAAATCATAAAAGGCCACTATGGAGTCTAAAAAGCCTGGTGAGATGATAGGATCAAGGATCAAATCAGCAATGATTTTCTTCATCCCTAAATCCCTAGCCTTTTTTATGTTCTTACTGATGAGATTAATCCTCTCAATAGGTTCTTTAGGAAAAAGCTGTCTACTATGATCTGTAGGGATAACTATCACAGCCACATCTGAAGCAAAGGACGCTATCTCCTTCACATTACTACCATCAACACTTAGGATTAAATCTGCGCCTGCTGAAACTGCAGCTTCAGCCTCTTTAGGGTCTAGAGTGTCTATACTGATCAAAGAATTTACAGCAGATCGAACGGCTTTAACTGCTCTTTCAGCATCATAAGGTCGAGACTCGCCAGCTATCATGCCTATGTCTATTATGTCAGCTCCTAATGAGGCATAGTATCTTGCCTTCTTTACTATTTCTTCATTAGTCAGTCTAGGAGCATCAACTATCTCAGCCATTATCCTTGAAGGGAAATCTTTTCCTATCGCTAAATCCTTGATGAGCATGTTCCAAGGATTCTTTAACAAATCTTCTTTGCGCTTCTCTACAGCCTTTATCTCTTCAATAGCCTTTCGCCTTAGCTCCTCTTTTAGAAGATCATCAGCAGGTAAAGTCTTTGATAGCTTGACTTTTTCTATCATATCAAGCACTAAGGGTATATCTGCAGCGTATCTGGGACCTTTGAAAGCAGGGATGCTAACCTCATCTATCAAAGATATATCCCCAGAGATGAGCCCTGGGATCATTATCATATCAAAATCCTTAATCTTTCTTGCCTTTAATTCACGAAGTATGTATCTTGGTGTTAGCAGAGAGGCTACAGAGATAGGTAAATCTTCGACTTCAAACTCTACATTGCTCTCACTAGCATATTTCCTTACCGAATTTTTAGCCAGCTGTCCTGTTACAAGAAGAACTTTCATCGAATCTCCTCTATGGTATGATCTAAGTAATGAGTTCTTTCTTAAAAATATGCTAATCCTGTCTACTGATTCTGATGATTGGATTCGATTCTAAACCAGAATGTTGTTATTCTCCAGGTTTTCTTGGTTTCTCAATCAGTTTCCTTTTTTGCATCACTGTTCCATCGCTATGATGAGGCGTGCGAAGAATAGCATCACTATTCTTTTCGATCTCTCTTGCTTCGTCAGCAAGTATTGAAGCAGTGCGCATCATTTCATGGGCAGCAGCAACCAAAGCTGTATAACGTTCCCATTCTTTTACCATAAAGCATCCTTCAACGCTCAAGTCAGCCACTCTTCTCGCTACTTCATAAGCAGCCATAGCTTTTACTCTTGCGTATGGATTTTGAAAACCTGCTGCGTTTACTGCCTTCTCTTTATCGATAACAATCCTTGGCAGAGAAGGAGTTTCGCCTTTCTTAAAAGCGTCTATAAGTTTGTCCATTTCAGTGCATATTATGTTAAAGGCTCCTGTTATAGACAGGACTTTTATTAGATCAGCATTGAATAGAGCCATCTCTGCAGGATCTAAGAACTCTTTTCTTGCTCCTATCATGGAGTCTGCTTCAACAATTATGTAACCTTGACCCATCTCCTCTATTTGCTTTGTTGCTTTTTTGGCAGGGCTATCCGAAATAACGATTAAAGGAATTCCTGCCTCTTTTAGAACTTCTCGAATTTTACTCGGTCCAGGAAGAGCTGCATTTGGACTCGCTGTTACCACGAAATTTGGCTTGTTTTCAACCATTTTCTTGCTAATTTCTTCTGCTTGATCAACTCCCATCTTTGCGCCACTCGTTACAACTCTAACATCTATGTCTTCTCTTTCAGCCCTCTCATCAAGTAATAGTTCGAGCAAAGGAGCAGAGGCTATATTGCCTACCTTTACAAAACCAATTTTTACTACCATATTTTTCACTCCACTACCTACTATATAGCAGAATATATAATGATATTGGCGATTGACAATTAAAATCGTAAAGATGATCAATACTAATATTTGATTTCAATGCTCAGCAATATACATATATAAGTTGGAACTTCCTTAAAGAAAGTGTCTCCTATGGAATTAGAGTTACCTGATATGCATGAAAAATACCCCGAAGTTACCTTATCCATTAACAAGGTCGGGGTTGTTAGTGTGAAGATGCCCATAGGTTACGTAACGCTCAAAAATAAGCCTGTGATAATAGTTCCAGTCTTTGATGCCTTCATAGACTTGCCTTCTAAACAGAAGGGTATTCATTCATCAAGAAACTATGAAGTTATTAACGGTGTCTTAAGCAGATACGTTGGGAAGACTTACAAGCTAGAAGATGTCTGTGTTGCAATGTCTAAAGAACTGCTGGAAAAGCACGAGTATGCAACTCGATCTGAGGTAAGAGCGAGAGGAGAAGCCATCTTCAAACAGAGAACGCCAAAGACAAAGAGTTTAAGTTATGAGTCTTTCAAGATTATAGCAAAAGCCATTGCAGAGAGAAGGTCCAACGGCTCTATCAATACTAGAAGAATGATAGGAATAGGCTTAACAGGAATAACTGCTTGTCCTTGCGCAAGAGAAGTTGTAAAAAAAATTGCAGAGGGAGAGATGGAAAAGCTTGATCTAACAAAAGACAAGATGAAGAAGATCTTGGAGAGAATCCCTATAGCAACCCATATGCAACGAGCCTATGGTTCAGTAATTGTTGAGATACCTGATTATATAGAGTTGGAGGCTACACGTTTAGTGCAGATAATCGCAGATTCTATGAGCTCATCGACCTTTGAACTTCTAAAAAGACCTGACGAGGCTGAATTAGTCATACATGCAACATCTAACCCAAGGTTCGTTGAAGATTGTGTTCGCTACATGATGTGTTACTTTGTAAAAGAGTTTCCCGACTTTCCTGACAACATTCGTTTGGTCTTCAAAGTAAGGAGCATGGAGAGCATACACCAGCATGATCTAATAGCTGAAAGAGTTGCAAGCTTGGGCGAGATAAGAAAAGAATTAAGTTAAGTGTAGAGAAATTATGAAAAGCATAGAAGAAGTTGTTAGAAAATATTTTGATAAGAGCGTTACAGACAGAGAAAGAGCAATATTTGAAGGGGGAATAGCTTTAGGAGCGATATATCATCAGTTTACAGGCATACCCATATCCAAAGATAAAGATGTCATAAAAGCCTTAGAAGAAGCCATAAGCAAAAGTATGAAATTACAACCCTATAGAGAGAGCGTAAAAGCGAAGATAGATGCTGATATGATAAAAGCTGGGAAGAGCCATGCATATGACTATGAAACTCTAAAAGGAAGGCATCTTGACGTGAGAGTAAAGACAAGGTATGGCAATGCTAAAGCAACTGTAAGAATGAGACACATTCCTGAGATAGATTTCACGCTCATGTATATAGAGAAGTTAGAGGAAATTTGAACTGATGTTTTAGAAAAACATAATAATACAATTGTCCTTTCGTCTCTAGTCTAAGGCTATGGATGTAGCACAAGTATTCATTCTTGTAAGTATTGTAGTAATAATTGGCTTTATAGGCAGTTACTTCTTCAGAAAGACAGGAATACCTGATATCTTAATTCTGATTTTGCTCGGTGCCTTGGTTGGACCAGTCTTAAATCTGGTTGAGCGATCAGCCCTCGTTAGTGTAGCGCCCATATTTGCAGCCTTGGCCGTTGCTGTTATTCTCTTCGATGGTGGTCTTAACCTCAATCTCTACTTAGTTCTAAAAGAGAGCCCAAGGGCCATTGTGCTTGCTTTTCTAGGTTTTTTGTTATCCATGATTACAACATCCTTGTTTACCCATTTTGTTCTAGGATGGGATATTCTTCAAGGCTTACTCCTAGGCTCCATAATAGGTGGCACAAGCTCAGCCATAGTAATCCCGCTTATGAACAGAGTTAACGTTAGTCACAAGGCTTCAACCCTCCTCAGCCTTGAATCAACTTTTACTGATGCTATATGCATAGTCTTTGCCATAGCTTTTCTACAATTCTTTACAACAAGCCCTGCAGAGAACGGATTCAACATAATTGTTAGGGGAATTGCATCAGGTTTTTCAATTGGAATAGTCATCGGTTTTGTTAGTGGAATAGTGTGGCTAAAGGTTTTAAGTAGCTTTACCGACGAGCCTTATGAGGACATTCTTACTCTCTGCATAGCTCTGCTACTTTTTGGGTTGTCTGAACAAGTGGGTGGCAATGGAGCCATATCTGCCCTAGTCTTTGGGCTTATCCTTGGCAACGGAGTCAAAATCTCAGAAACACTATACATCAGTCAGCCGATAGAAGCAAGTAGAATCATGAAAAGATTTCACTCAGAGATTTCATTCATCATAAGAACTTTCTTCTTCACCTATATGGGTGCAATCTTTTTCTTTTATGACTTGCGCCTTATTCTAATTGGTGTTGCTCTCTCACTCATCTTCTTTTTAGTCCGATACGTGGCAGTCTGGATCACTACCATTAAAGAGCCAATCTTGGAGATAGATAGAAATTTGATGGCAATCATGGTACCTCGTGGTCTGGCTGCGGCAGTGCTGTCTCAGTTAATCGTAGCATCAGGAATAAGTAATGCTGGACTTTTTCAAGATATCGTGTTTACAGTCATAATTTCAACGGTCATAATCTGTACTTTGGGAGTTTATCTAATAAAAGAAAGTTATAAAAAAGTTGGAGAGAAACAAATAGAGCACCCCAAGGTTCAAGCATAGAAGTAATAATATATGCCTGGATTTTTGTATCATGAAGAAGGATGGAGAGGGCTTACGTGAAGAATAAATTGAAACTGTTAGTCAGCATAAGTGATGCTGATGAAGCTTTGAGTGCATTCAAAGGAGGTGCAGACATAATCGACATTAAGAATCCAAAAGAAGGAGCCTTAGGTGCAAACTTTCCTTGGGTAATTGCCAAGGTTAGAAAAATTCTAGGATATAAGGCTCAGATAAGCGCAACTATAGGAGACATGCCTAACCTTCCAGGAACAGCCTCCCTCGCTGCTTTGGGCGTTGTGTATTCAGGCGCAAACTATGTAAAAGTTGGCTTATTTGGAACGAATTCTTTTGATGATGCTCTTTACATGATGAAAAATGTGGTTAGATCTGTCAAGGATCGTGACTCTAAAGTGAAAGTCATAGCTTCAGGCTATGCTGACTATGCAGAATTCAAAGGTCTAAATCCCTTATTGCTACCAAGTATAGCATACAAGGCTGAAGCGAGTGGAGTATTGATAGATGTAAAGAATAAGGGAGCATCAAAATTATTCGACTTTCTTGATTCATCCCAACTTCAAGCTTTTGTTGATGAGTCACATAAACTCGATCTTACAGTAGCACTAGCTGGCGGATTGGGAAAAGAAGATGTAATTCAAATTCAAGAATTAGGTGCAGATATCATAGGTGTAAGAAGGGCTGTTTGTGAAAAAATTGATGATCATTTTGGCAGAGTCCAAGAAAACTTTGTTTCAGATTTTGTGAGGGAGATAAGACTTCTTCAAAAATCATAAAAACCAATCACTGATTTAATGAGCGAACTATTACTATCGGGTAATGATCCACTTCATCAAGCATCTCCCAAGTAACGCTAGTTAAACTTGTTCCAAACCTCTTTGCCACGTCCCATGCAGTTCTTCCTGCACCAGAACCTCGAGCCTTATGGGCCAATTGAGCCATATCCAATGCTTCGTTAAGGTTCATGTTTGAGCTAATTGCCAAAGGTGTTGCTCTACTTTTGAGCTTAAGGGCTCTTCCTATTATGTAGGATATAAAGCCCCCAATGGATAGTATACCTTTTATTGGCTTCGGGCATGGTGTTATGTGCAAATTACGCCAAGAATAAGTCATATCTGTATCAACTATCATTACACGTAGTTTCTTTGCAGTTTTTTGAATTTCAGCCTGAATTCTTATCACTTCTCCATAAGGATCATCAAGAGGCAAGCATGCATAAGTAAGAGGGATATTGCTAACGTCTATCCCACCTTCTGACCAATTTCTTAAGGCTTGTAAGAATCCAGTATAGATCAATGCTAATTGCTTATGACTTGCTCCTTCTTTTACAGGGTAATTTCTTAGGCGATAAACATTCTTGGTCTTTAAATGGCAAAGTCTGGCTAGTATGTATCCCCATGCATATCTCATCCAAAAACGAGCTATGAATCTTGCGAGTAAACTAGGTTTGATCTTGCTCTCATCTATTAACCTCCCTTTTGCCACTGATATGGCTTTTTCAGAGAGTACAATTGTATCCCCATCTTCAACCTTATCTATTATGGAACTTTTTATGATGCTTATGTAATCATCCCCAGGCTTCCAATACTTTGTCTTAACGGGTATTGCTATGCGTTTCATGATGATCTAAACTGGGTTTATCTTTGTGTAAATATCCCTCTTACCTTCTAGTATGTTTTTTATCCTACTAGGGTGCTTTCCATTCACTACATAGCAGGTAAGTTGCTTTTCGATTAAAATTCTTGGTAAGAATTCATCTACACAGCCAAGTTTTTCCTTCAATAGTTTGTTTGCAGATATGCTCTTGAACATTCTTACATTATTTTTCTTAGGGTCTGCTGTGAAGATTCCGTCAATATCCTTTGCTAAAATCAACTTTTCAGCGTTTAATGATGAGGCTATGAAGGCTGATATGGAGTCAGAAGTGACTCCCCATGAATGCTCTAAAGGGTCTAAGGAAAACATGATCTTCGATGGAAGGATTATGGACAGGATTCCTCTTTTAGAGGCCTTTAATGCGTTCTTGAGGCTATAGGTTAAAAGGGCTTCTTTCATAATATCCTTCAAAAGTAACCCATGCTGATCCATAGCCAATATGGCCATTTTATGGGCAATCTCATCTGATATTTTTAATTTATCATATAAATATCTCACGATATCTGCAAATCTTCCTCCCCCAGGCACAATTATCATGGGGTGACTTTTAGAAAAGGTGATTAGTTCTTTGCATAAACGAACTAAGCTATTTTTATCTTCAGCCAAGCTCCCCCCTATCTTTATTATAGTAATCATTCTGTCTAATTCATAACTGCATTATCATAAAATTCTTCCTATAGGAAAATTCATATCGTTATTCTGTATTGATAAGTTGTTTGACCATCTATAACATAGAAGGTATTTTCTTTCTCCTCTTTCAAGTATAGAATGGGCTTATTCAGTGTGTCTGCTACCTTTGCCAAATCTTCTAAAGTCTTCATTTCTATTGTCATATTTGTCTCTGGAGGCTTTTGAGTTGTTTCTGCCATTATCTCTTTGTATGGGGCTATGATCTTTGCTATAGTTTTTCCTTTGGGTTTCGTCTTTATGTAGAACCCTGTTGCTATGGTTAGACCTGAAGCTGAAGCTATGGCAAATATTATGGAGGCAATTCTTAGGTTTGCCACCCCTGGTTGTAGGACTTGTTCTGTTTGTATGATTTTTTCTATGCTAGTTTTCAAAGGCCATATAGCAATGTATCTACCTAATGCAGGGTCTTCTACGAAGGCTACAGTTAGCTGTGGGTTGAAGGTATCTTCTATTGTGCTTGCTGTTGTGTTGGCAGTTATATGAATCGTAGGCCTTATGTTTATCCTATAATTTGTTGAGCTTATTCCTGTCTCATTGTCTATTTTTTCTTTGAGTTGTGCTATATCATTAGGTTTTACCTGAATTGTAAAGTTTAGATCATCTGTTAGTTGAAGTATTTCTTGTGTTTCTATTACAGTAAGGTTTCTTGCCCATCTTCCAGGCGATTCTAACTGAACTGAAACCTGGTGTTGAAGTGTTAGGTTTGTCGGCTCTGGATTACTTGTGAATGTATAGGTGAAGGTTATGTTTATGTAGCTTACTATATTGGTGTAAAGGATTCCATCATCTTTTGGCGTCAGAGTTGTCGTGTTGTATATGATGTTTGGTTTTAGTTGTGCAATGTAATCGTATTTCCCATCATGCTGGTAAGTGCCTAGGACCGTGGTTTTGTATATTGGTTGTTGATATGTGTAGTAGGTGCTTATTATTGAGATCAATGTCAGAACTGATAAGATGATGAGTAAGGCTGTGATCTTTTTCCTTGTTACCATTGACTCTTCTCTTTAACTTTGTTTTTATAGTGTCTAAAATATTTTGTGTAGATGATTTACAGCGGAAAGGCACTAAAATTTGAGAATTTAATCTTCAAGCCTAAAGACTCCGCTACCATCAATGCTACTGCAAATGAAGGAGTTGCAACAGATGTATCCTTACCGATGATTTGCGCCAAGTCAATAATACTCTCAAATCTTAGCCTTTCTGCAGATTTTCTACCTAAAAAGTCTCTTCCCATTCCAGTCAAGACAAGAGAGAGTCTATCCTTGACAAGAGTTCTTATCGAGTTGTATACTTGCATAAGCCCATCTGCTATCCTATCCGACTGTTTCACATAGATATAATTCGCCATGGCAACTATCTCCTCCTCTTTCAGTATATCTGTGTCTGCGCAGACTATTCTCGCAAGCCTAGATAGAGCCTCTTTTCTTGTCTTTCCTCTTCTATCTGCAGTCTCAGTCTTGTACTCGTCTTGACTTATATTTCCAAGGATCAGATGCACATCTCCAGATAAAGCGAAGAGTTCTGATGATATTCTAGTCATTATACCTCCAACAGGAACCGCCTTAACAATGGTGGCAACATTCGTTCTTAGAGCGCCAGTGTAGATAAGCTCGCCAGTAGCCAGTCTCTCCAGATCTGTTTTTCCCCTAGCCATTATCCTTCCTTTGATTATAGGAATTACATCGGTAGTAGTGCTACCAACATCTAGTAGGATGCAGTCTTTTACCCATTTAGAGACCAGCCAAGCTGTACCAACCCAGTTAGCACTGGCTACTCTTAGATATTCATCTCTTGCCTCTTCAACAGTCTTTAAATTAGTGTTAACATCAAGCACGAATACCTTCTCCTTTGGAAAGACTTCTTTAACGCAATCTAATACATGGTTTACCCCTTCTTTCTTTGTTTCATAAACATCAGAAAGCTCGGCAGTCATGGTCAAGCCTATAGCATCAATAAAAGAGCCTTCGGCTATCTCTCTTTTCAACTCGTTCAAAATGATAGGGAGCCTTTCCTTCCCTTCAATCCATATCGGGAAATAACGAATTATCGTCTTAATTCTGGATACTTTCTCATCTTTAATCTCTATCAATGTTGCTTTGATATTGGCTCCACCTATGTCCCAGCCTACGATCTTCATTTACCTCACCTTAATTCAACTATACTTCGAAGTTTATGCCTTGCCTTCTTGAACAGAGTTTTAGCTTCTTCGATATCTTTTCCTTTTGTGGCAAGCAAAGCATAATTATCATCATAAAGAGGAAAGGGAGGGGTTACAACCTCCTTCATCAAATAGGTCCTTTTAAGAAGATCTTCTCCTAACCTTGGTAGAACCTCTTTCGAAAAGATAGAACAGCCAAAGTAATCAAATCCTTCTGGCAACTCATCACAAAGACAAGCTTTAACCATGGCTTTGGCTAAGTTCAAGTTCGATACTCTTCTCAAACCGACATAAGATACGGTTAATCGAGGATTGATCTCAATCAGTAAAGGCCCACTGTTTGATAGGATTAAATCGACCCCAACATATCCTCTTAATCCCCTAAAAAGTTCTACAGCCTTTTTAGCAATATGAAAAGCACTATCTTTCAATTCATGGTCAAGAGGTACTATACCACCAATATAGCTTGAAGCCTTTTCAGGTGTATTAAGATCGATCATTTGCAAGTTCAAAGTAAGAGGTATCGCTTTTTTTCCATCCGTGATCAGACTTACGCTTGCATTTATGCCTTTTACAAACTCCTGTATTAAATATGTATTAGTTTTTGCCTCTTCTTTTACCTTGTTTATTGCTATTGGTAATTGCGGAAACTTTTTCACAATACTTAATCCTTGACACCCAATACCTTCCTTGGGCTTGACTATTACAGGGAAACCTATCCTCTCAATTATCTTTTGACCCCTCTCAACGCCTTCTTCAATTGCACCTTCATCAGTTTTTGGAACGGGTAATCCGTTTTCCTTTAATCTCTCATAGAGTTTGAGCTTATTACATACAGGATTTATCGAATCAGCGCTACAATTTAAAGAATCAATACTTAATTCTTCACCCAGTCTTAAGAAGTTGGAAAGTATTCCTTCAGTCTCTGGCGCTATCAAAAGATGGACATCAGCATGTCTCAACAAATTCAAAAACTCAGTTTTGAGCTTTTTTTGGGAGTTTACTAAATGAATCCCATTAGCTCTTAACGGTGGTTGAAATGGAGCAAGCCTTGAATCTAAAAGAGTATAGGTTTGATGACCAGCCTTTCTAAAATCGCTCAAAACTGAACTGAGCATACCATATCCTTCGCTTAAGATGCTTGAAGGTAAATTTCTATCTGAGAATCCACCTCCAGATATATATTCAAATATAGCAACCTTCAAATCATATCAAACCTAAATCAATCTAATAAATGAGGATTATCCTTATAATTCCGGGACTATTATTAGACGATGATGTTCAGTAATTAAATCGACACTCAAAAATTAGTAGAATTCATTAATGATTTTCTGCTCCACAAATCTAATATCTATTTCGATAAACTTTATACCAATGAGTCTAACTATTGGTGCACTAGCAAAAGCCCTTCCAGCATTAGCTCCCGGCACCGTAACTGCCTTTATCGGACATCCGTGCACCGGCAAGTCTACTTTATGCATGGAAATCATACTGGAGAAAATCGATAAAATTCCAGTCGTGTTTTTTGTGCTTGATAGACCTATTCACACCGTTAAGAAGATTATCCTGAGCAGAAATGAGAAAGCAGAGCGTATGCTAAAAATAATAGATGGTTATTCTTGTCTAAGTGGAGGAACAGGAGCAAAATCCGATAGGTTATTCGTCATCGACAATCTTAGCAATCCTTCGGATATAAACGTGACAATCAACAGTGTCATCGCCCAAACCGGTAGAAAGGCACTGTTTATCCTAGATTCATTCTCAACCATCTTAAATTATATGAATGAGGATTTAGCTGCTAGACTTTTAAACTCAATAGTCGCCAGATTAAGGGAAAACGATTATTGGGGTTTCATAGTATTTGAGGGAGGAATCCATAGTGAACAATTCTATAACAAGATAAAGCACATTATGGATTGTGTTGTAGAATTTAAGGTTAAGGAGGATGAGAAGGATGGGATGCAATTATTGACGAGATACTTTAGGGTCTTTGTTTATAGATACGGCGAGTATAATGTAAACTGGCACCCTTTGATACAATCAAAGGTGATGAAAATCTGAAACTTTTAGAAACCTTAAATCGAAAAAGGGTTGTTCTGGTTGGGACATACATTTCCGCCATTCTGATATCAATCTTTTACTTTATTTTACAGCCTACAGATTTGTATAGAGATTTTTCCAACATCTTGGTGGTGATAGTTTCTGGATTTGCTGCTTTTGTAGCCTATCTAATTGCTAAAAAGTACAGATGGGACACGCATAATAGCCTTTCCAGGTGTTGGTTATTCTTCTTTTTAGGTGCGCTTTTTTGGTCTTTAGGAGAACTGACTTGGGCAATATATTCGCTAGGCTTCGGTATAGAAATACCTTACCCTTCCATAGGCGATGTCTTTTGGCTAATGGCTTATGTTCCTTTTTTCATGGCTTTTTTAGGATATTTCAAAATGTTTGGATTGCCCTTTGTTCCCAAGAAAAAGCTAATCATAATGATTGGCACAATATTTCTTACAACTTTTTCAGTGATGCTTTTCTTGCTATATCCGTTGTTAGCTTCAGGAGAAGAACCTTTAATCTTGTTCTTTGATCTCGCCTACCCGATTGGAGATTTGTTACTTTTTGTATTGGCCTTTGGGAGCCTGATGGTATTTTTTAGACAAAAAATTGGGAAATCATACATTTATCTCACGTTTGCTATCATCATGAATGCAATAGCGGATTTTCTTTTTAGTTTTC
>JARVKD010000006.1 GCA_029775875.1 Nitrososphaeria archaeon | reverse complement strand
ATCCCTGAAATCATAGTGAAGTGAGCTGCATTTCTAGTAACAATATTGTGGCAATCACTTTCCAGAATGCAACAGTTATCGATGCATCTCTTATATCTATGATTTCGCCTTTCTCCATCAATTCTACGAATATCTTTGCAGATTCTTCAGCCTCGTTTTTATTTATCGATAATAAAATTAGATCGTTAAGAATTTCTTCTACATCAGCAACTCTTTTAGGCTTTCTTGACCTATATGCACCTATGTAAAGCTCAAAAGCGTTTATAGAAGTTGTGTAAAACTCGCATTCATCCCTCCTCATTTGATATGCTTTTTCTACTGCTGATTTTACATTTCTTAGCAGGTCTATTGAAAATTGCTACTAATCCGCACATAAAATGCTCAAAAACCCACATCTAACCCCTACCTCCTAGCATTAATTTATGCCATGAATACGCGTTAGAATCCCTGCTACATTCTAATTTAAATTTAGGTTATCTTTTCTAAGCAAAAGCTCCTATAGTTAGATAAAATTTTACTTAATAGTCTAAAAGGTTAGAATAATGTTTATATCGATCGAAATTTGATATTTGCTTTTAGATGGTAAAACTAGGGAAAAACAAGGACAAAAAGGAAAATTCTCAAAATCAAGCATTATTATTCGAGCCTATAGTAGCGAAGCCAGTACCTTTAGGAATATCTGTAATAGAAAAATATCCATTGCAGGAGCCTTTTGTTTATGCAATAATAACTGAAGACCCAGTAAGAAAGACACTCATGTACCTTATAGATGAATTAAGTTTAAATAATGAAGAAAAAAGGGTCTACAGCGATATAATAAATATACTACAAATGGAACTGAAGGTACCAAGAAGTGAAATTGACCCTAAAGGGTACTTTGAAGAACATGCAAAAAGAACGATTGAAAAATATAAGCTCAGCTTAGGAAAGATGCCAAATATATCATGGTCAAAGATTCTATATTTTGCTGAGAGAGATATGATAGGCTTTGGTCCTATTAATCCCTTCATGCTCGATCCAAACATAGAAGACATATCAATAGATGGAGTAGGTAAGCCCGCCTTCGTTTGGCATAGAAACTATGAGAGTCTTGGGACAAATTTAATATTTGATAATGATCAAGAACTTGACGATACTATAATAAGGCTTGTTCATCTTGCTGGGAAGCATATTTCTACCGCTTATCCTGTTGTTGATGCAACGCTACCAGGCAGGCATAGGTTAGCAGCAACTTTTAGACGTGAAGTATCTCCTCAAGGTAGCACTTTATCGATAAGAAAGTTTCGTGAGGACCCTATTACAATAATTGATATGCTGAATTTTGCCACTCTCGATTATAAGATTGCTAGCTATCTTTGGATGCTCATGGAAAACCGTTCCTCAACAATTGTAGTTGGAGCAACTGCTTCAGGAAAGACCACTACTCTGAATTCTTTGCTAACAATGGTCCGCCCAAATTTGAAAATAGTAACGATTGAGGAAGTTCAAGAGATAAACATACCACATCAGAACTGGATACCACTAATATCGAGACCTAGCTATGGATTTGGCGTAGAGAGGATAGGAGAAATAACGTTGTATGATCTTGTAAAAGCATCTTTGAGGATGAGGCCAGACGTTCTAGTTGTCGGAGAGGTTCGTGGAGAAGAAGCCTTCGTTTTATTCCAAGCCATAAGTACAGGTCATGGTGGCATGTGTACTCTTCATGCTGATGATGTCCATTCAGCTATGCAAAGATTGACCTCTAAACCCATGAATGTATCGCCTTCATACATACCTTTCCTTGATTTGGTAGTCTCTACTCGTAGAGTGGCAATACCTCTAGCTGAAAGTAGCTATCTTAAGATAGCCCGTCGTGTCATATCAGTGGATGAAGTTGTAGAGTATGATAAGTATCTTAGAGTCTTTGAATGGTCGCCTTCTAATGATTCATTTGTCGCCCATCGCCTTGAAGACAGTTACAAATTGAAGAAGTTGGCAAGAGATAGAGGGATGAACATGGATGAAGTTCTAGAAGAGCTTGACAGAAGAGCACTGATACTCGATTGGCTAAAAAAGAGAGGCATTAGAAACTATAGAGACATAGGAGCAGTTTTTGAGCAGTACCATAACAATCCAAAGGGGGTCTTTGAGAAAATTGAAAAACAAATCGAGCCCCTTGTCAAGTAAATTAAAATCAGAGGCCATTAAAGTATCCCTTGCAGATAAGTTTGTAGCCTTTATCTTTAAACTCTTGAGAAGACCTTCTATCTGGTTCAGCAAGAATATGCCACAGTTAAGGGAGGATATACAAAAGTCCAACCTTGCGATGTCACCAGAAGTTCATATCTCTCTAGTCCTATTCTTCACAATAATGAGCATGATTCCAACGATTCTAGGGGTGTATGTAATCTTTGCATATAGATCAATTGTTGGCATTTTTCTTCTGCCTATTGCACCAATAGTATTTGCATTAGGATTAATAGCACCTAAGTTGAGCCAGTCTTCAAGGGCAAGTGCCATAGACAATGAATTACCTTTCGTAATAGGTTACATAACTACATTAGCAGGTGGTGGTATTTCTCCATTTGTAACTCTTGAGAGATTAAGTAAGGTTGATCTCTATCCTGCAACAGCGAAAGAGGCAAAGCGAATATTGATGGATATAAATGTATTTGGAATGGACCCCATCTCAGCATTGGATAAAGCTGCTAGGTATAACCCTAACAAAGCGTTATCAGACTTTCTGGGAGGGTATACATCTATCCTCAAGACAGGGGGCGATATGGTTAGTTTTATGGAGTCTAAGCTCAAAGATATATTCACATATAGAACCATAAAGATGAAAAGTGTATCGGAGCTCATAGGAACCTTTGCAGAAGCATACATTTCTATTGCGGTCATCCTTGGCATATCCTTCTTTGTTCTTTTCGCTGTACAAGCCCTTCTGGGACAAGGAGGTGGGGCAGGCTTGACTGGTGTTGTGATCTTCTCAGTTATCTTCATTCCTCTTGTGTCAGCATTATTCATATTCATGATTCATAGCATTCAGCCCAAAGAGCCCTTCACTTACCTTACACCTTACTTGGTCTTCTCATTTAGCTCAATAATAATCCCATTATTGTTCATTATACCTCAAATACCGTTCTACACAAGGCTCGGTTTAGGACTATTAATGGCAGTAATACCAGCAGCCATAGTCCATTATCGCGATGCGTCCCATAGAAAATCTGTGGAGAATATGTTGCCAAGCTTCTTGCGTGATGTAGCGGAAATTAGAAAGACGGGTTTGGCCCCAGAAAAATGTATAGAGCAGCTCGCTAATAGAAGGTACGGTGGATTGACCAAATATGTCGAAACTATGTCCGCTCAACTCTCATGGGGGGTACCTTTGCGTAAGGTCATGATCGACTTTTCGAGATCAGTCAGAAGCTGGCTCGTAAGGGCCGTGGCGTTTTTACTTTTAGAGGTTGTGGATGTTGGAGGAGGAACTGTGAAGATGTTTGGAAGCTTAGCTGACTTCAGTCAAAAGATGAGTGAAATTGAAAAGGAGAAGAGGGTTACTCTAAGACCATACATATTCATACCTTACTTTGGAGCTGTGATGGTCGTCGCTACGACCATTATGATGATCTACTTTGTTACTATGCCTTTGACTGGTTCATTTGCAGGATCTTATGTAGCCATGGATCTCAAACTGGCAGTAGAAGTATTGCTCAGCGGTGCTATTCTTGAAGCATGGATAATGGGCCTCGTTGCAGGCAAGATGGGTGAAGGAAGTGTTGCAGCTGGATTTAAACATGCGGGAGCTCTTGTTGTCATAAGCTTGGTCTCTATATATCTTACCCGCATATTCCTCCCTGGATCACCGGTCTAGTTACTATCAAATTTTCCCAGAAAGTTGAAGATAGAGAAGAAAAAGATGTTGACACCATGGTATCGAAACCAACTTCTTGGTCATCTTTCCAAATAGTATTAACAGTTTTTACTGCAGAGCGATTACCAACGGGTTCATTAGGATCAATATTCGTAAGAAGTTGACCATAAATTATTTAACATATCAATATTTTTATAACGATATCAGATCGTTACGA
Organism: Nitrososphaeria archaeon; assembly: GCA_029775875.1. Classification (GTDB taxonomy): domain Archaea; phylum Thermoproteota; class Nitrososphaeria; order Nitrososphaerales; family JACAEJ01; genus JAVZMU01. The sequence continues at coordinate 43,392 of JARVKD010000006.1, read as the reverse complement.
GAAAGAAACCTTCCCATATATGAGACTTGTTTATAGCGCAAATAGAATATTTTTATATATGTTCTTTTATCACTTTAGTATAGAAGTGAAAAGATTCTATAGAAGGTGAAAAGATGGAAACGAGGAAGGTTCAAAGAGTTGGTTTCTCAACTCTTGTAGTCTCGCTGCCAAGGGATTGGACAAAGCAAGTAGGGTTGAAAAGAGGGGATATTATAACATTCAAGAGAGAAGAAGACGGCTCTCTCAAAATTATCGCTGGTATAGAGCACGAGAAGAAGGAGTCGGTAAGATGCATAGTTAATGCGGACCTTTGTAAAGAGCCTAGACTTCTTACAAGGGTCATAACAGCAAATTATATCCTAGGAAGAGACGCAATACATATAGTATGGAAGGGAGAGCCTTATCCAGGACACCTTGATGAGATTCGAAGCACAGTAAAACATCTAACAGGACTAGGCATAGTGGAGCAGACTTTGAAGCATGTAACTTTACATAATTTCATAGATCCTACCAAATACTCCATTTACGGGATGCTGAAAAGGAATTATGTTATCTTTTCGTCTATGTTGGCTGCTTGCATTCAAGCGTTAGTTGAGCGGAAGGATGATCTTGCAAGAGAGGTATTACGAATGGAAGACGAAATTGATCAACTCTATTGGTTAGTAGTTAGACAGATTCATTTGGCATCTCAAGATAAAGTCATAGCAAAGAAGATAGGCGTTGAAGACTATATGAACTTACTTGGAGATAGAATAGTAGCCAAAGACTTGGAAGAGATGGCTGATTATTCAGAAGGTATAGCAAAGGAAGTCATAAAGATTCTTGGTTCAGGATACAGACTCACTGACGGGATATCAAAGGGTATAAAGAAGCTGAGCGATTCAGTGCAATCAATATCTGACAGAGTGATGGAAGCTTTCTTCACTCGCGATGTTGAGAAGGCTAACCGTATTATAGAAGAGGTTGAGGCTTTTGACGAGTTTGAGAAGAACTTGGTCGAAAACATGTTGGCTCGCATAGAGGATCTCGAAGTGGCTATATCTCTCAGATCGATAGTCAGAAGCTTAGGGCAGATAACAAGGTACTGCGGTATGATAGCCGAAGTCACCATAAACAGAGTGATGATGCAAGCTAACGAAATCTGCACGTTTGAAGTTGAAGAATTAAGCCAGTAAACGATCTCGAATTATCATCGGTCTTCCTTTAGATGTGTTCATTAGCAACATTTTTCAAATATCAAACTCGATATCAAACTTGATATAAAGACGTTGAAAGTATCCGTAAGATATATATGACATTAAGCTCGAGTTGTATCAGATATGAATCTGCTTACCATCGAAGATTTAAATTTAGAGAACAAAACTGTCTTCTTGAGAGTTGACATAAATACACCGGTTGATCCTCAGACTGGAAAACTGATGGAGATAGAAAGGATAAAAGAAGTTGCTACTACAGTACGGGATCTTTGCTTTGTTAAAGTTGTAGTGGCGTCCCATCAAGGACGAGTTGGAAGGTACGATTACATACCCCTAGATCAACATGCCAATGCGTTAAGCGATGTTCTAGGGAAAGAGGTAAAATTCATAGATGATGTTTTCGGTCCAAAAGCAAGGGAAGAGATAGCAAATCTGAAGAAGGGAGAAGTACTGCTTTTGGATAATTTGCGTTTCGTTGCTGAAGAAAACATGGAATATGAGCCTGAGCAAGCAGCAAAGACTGTCTTTGTACAACGCCTTTACAAACTATTCGATGCATGTGTATTGGATGCTTTTCCTACAGCTCATAGGGCACATCCTTCTATAGTGGGCTTTTCTCATCTTCTACCTACCTGTGGAGGAAGGCTTGTAGTGAAGGAATTAAAAGCATTAAATAGGATTACTACCGCTGCAAAAGGGCCTTACACCACCGTGCTTGGAGGTTCAAAAGTTACAGACAGGATAGAGGCTATAGAAGCACTGATCAGCAATAATCGCGCTGACAAAGTTTTGCTTTCTGGCTTAATAGCAAACGTCTTCTTCAAAGCTGCAAACAAGATCAATTACAAACTTGGAATAAGTAATGAAGACGAAATTGTCGAATGTGCTAGAACTCTTTTGGCCAAGTATCCCCAAGTATTTGAGCTTCCTCAAGACGTTGCTGTAGAGCGTGATGGGGAGAGAAAGGAGATAAGCATTGATGAACTAGATAAAAACGATGCTATCTTTGATATAGGGTCAAAAACCATAGATGCTTATTCAAGGATAATACGTAGTTCTGGAACTATATTCATGAGCGGACCTGCTGGGGTCTTTGAGAAGAAAGGTTTCGAAAATGGAACCGAAGGACTTCTAAGGGCTATGGCATCATCCTTTGGCACAACGATTGTTAGCGGGGGGCATTTGACGGTAGCCCTACAGAGGTTTGGAATAAAAGAGTGGATAGATCACGTAAGCACTTCTGGAGGAGCGTTGGTCCTTTATTTGGCCGGTAAACGTTTACCTCTTATAGAAGCTCTTGAAAGATCTGCAATGAGGGTTAAGAAATGATCAGAGTAGGTATAAACGGATATGGCGTTATAGGAAGAAGAATCGCGGATGCTATAGTGCTCCAGCCAGATATGGTTCTAGCAGGCGTGGTCAAAGTAAAGCCAGATTATAAGGCTCGTATAGCTGTAGAAAAAAAGTACAACCTATATGCAACTGATGAAAAATCCTTAAAGAGTTTTTCTGAGGCCGGTTTGAATCCAAAGGGAATGCTGAAGGATTTGCTAAGAGAAGTGGATATAATTGTGGATGCTAGCCCTGAAGGTATTGGTGCCCAGAACAACCAAATCTATCAAGAATTTGATAAGAAAGCAATATTTGAGGGAGGGGAAGAACATGAACTTACAGGATTATCTTTCGTTGCCCAGTGTAATTTTGATGAGGCAAAGGGCAAGAAGTCTCTAAGGGTTGTCTCATGTAATACCACTGCCTTGTGTCGTGTACTCAGTTCTTTAGATAAATCATTCAGGATAAAAAGGGCAAGGGCTGTCATAGCTAGAAGGGCTGCAGACCCTGATGAAACCAGCAAGGGACCCATAGATGCTGTCGTCTTAGATCCTGTAAATTTACCATCTCACCATGGACCAGATGTGCGAACAGTTCTACCTCATATAGATATTGTCACAATGGCACTAAAGATACCAACTACTCACATGCATTTGCACTCCCTTATAGTGTCTGTAAAGGAGAAAGTGAGTGAGAATAGGATAATAGATGCATTGAGAGAAACCACCAGAGTTCTCTTGATAAATAGTAAAGATGGTATAAAGTCCACTGCTCATGTCACAGATTTTGCCAGAGAGCTTGGAAGACCGCGTAGCGACTTATACGAAGCGGCGATATGGGCTGATTCCATCAAAGTCATAGAAGATGAAATTTACTTCTATATGGGTGTGCATCAGGAAGCCATAGTCATACCTGAGAATATAGATGCCATAAGGGCTTTAACGGGTAGATATTCAAAAGAAGAGTCCATCAAACTAACCAATAAGATGCTCGGAATAATGCAATGATTTCTATAAAACTTCATCCATGCTTCCAGAGCGGTAGCCTTGTAAATCCAAAGTGATATAATTAAAGCCTAGAGACTTTAACTTTTCAGCTATTTTATCCATCAAATCTTCATTGTAAAGAAGCCTTCTCTCATCCTTTCCTACCTCGATTCGAGCAATACCATTATGATCTCTAACACGAACCTGTTTTGCGCCTAAAAGATCAATTATGTATCTTTCAGCTTCAGCAACTCTTAAAATGCCTTTGTAAGTTATTTTTTGCCAGTATGGAAACCTTGATGCAAGACAAGCCATAGAAGGCTTATCAGAATTTGGAAGATTCAAGTGCCTTGCCATCTCTCTCACCTCTTTCTTCGATACACCAATTAGAGCTAGAGGGCTGTAAACGCCTTCTTCCTTCAAAGCTAAAGCTCCTGGTCTATGTCCCTTAAGATCATCAGCATTCGTACCATCCACAATTACGCTTATCCCTTCATTCTTTGCTACCTTTTTAAATATGGTAATGAGCTCTTTCTTACAATAATAGCATCTATTTGGAGAATTTTCAGAGATACGAGAGTTTGCCAGCTCATCAACGTCAACTATCATGTGCCTTACACCTATGGATTCAGCTATTCTCTTTGAGTTTTGAAGTTCCCAAGGAGGCAAGGTTATAGAGTTTGCTGTTACTACTAATACATTATCATTCAAGATGATTTTAGCCATCGCTGCAACTAGCGAGCTATCTATGCCACCTGAAAAGGCTACTAGAACTCTTTCCTTATCCTTAAAGAAACCCAAAAGCTCTCCAAACTTTTTCTGTGTTGTTGAACTTAATGCCATTTATGTAATAAATAATCGATTCATTAGAAGATTAACTTTTCGTCCCTTCAAAAATAATCTTTCTTGCCCTTTCTTCTGCAAGAGCAAGGATTTCTCTTAATGGTAAGCCAAGTTCCTCAGCTATCTTTTTTGCATCCCCATACTCAGGTTTTATCCTGACAATTTTTCCCTCGCTATCCTTGGCAACCTTTATTCTGACACTCTTTTCTGTTCCATTGAACCTTATTTTAACATTGAAGGGTTCCCTCAACAAAATATGCCTTTTACAAGGTATTATTCTCGTCCCTAAAGTGCCCGTTTCTTCCATAAGAATTCTCGATAGATGTTCAACATCATCATGATCTGATATGATTTGGATTATCTGCCCAGGTCTATTTCCTTTTGTATAGATAGGGATTATTGAAACGCTTTTGGCGCCTTCTTTCATCAACTTATCCAAAGTATAACCTATAACTTCCCCTGTCACATCATCGACATTAGTCTCTATTAAAGATACTTCATCAGAAAAAAATTCTGGAACATTTTCACCTAAAGTCATGCGTAAAATATTTGGAAATTCATCAAAATCTTTGCTTCCTGCACCATATCCTATAACGGATGGCTTGATTAAAGGGAAACGGTCGATTGGTTCTGCTACGTTGACCAGTATAGATGCTCCCGTCGGTGTGCAAAGTTCAGCGTTTATGGGTCCACCTATCATAGCGAAATTTTTTGACCTAAGTATTTCAACGACTGCTGGTGAAGGGCTGGATAGAATTCCTTCTTGTGTTTTGAGAGTTCCACCTCCAACTGCTATTGGAGTTGAATAAATTCTTGTGTTCTTAAATAACCCTAAATTCTCTAAGCAAAAGGCTGTGCCGATAATATCCACTACTGTATCAACAGATCCTAATTCATGTAAGTGAACATCTTGAGCATTTTCTACGTGTATTTTTGCTTCGGCATTTATCAAAGTATCAAAAACGTTCAGTGCAAAGTTTCTTGTTTCATCTTGTAAATTTAGATCATCTATGCATCTCATGATAGCATCTTTAACCTCTCTTCCTTTTCTATGTTCATAATTTTCTTGGGCTTTAACTTCAACTCTTTTCGCTCTAAATCCTTTTCTTTTTACATCCCTTATTTCAATCTGTAAGCTCTCAACTCCTTTTAGATATTTTTTTAATACACTCACAGCATCTCTGAATTTATCACTGTCTATACCAAGATCGATTAATGCTCCTAATATCATATCTCCAGAGATTCCTGCAACTTGGCAATCTATTACTAATATGCGCTCTTGAACCATATTCACTAAGAAGGATATCAATTAGTTTAAGCTTTGCTCGATTTAGGCGAAAGAGATAAAGATAATTATGGCAAAATATTTGCAAGAAATAGATGAGGAAGATTTTAGAAAAGCTTGCAAAAGGAGAAATGTCCATAGACGAAGCAGAAGAATTGCTGAAGCTATCCGCTATAGAAAAAGTGAGCAATATGGCAAAAGTCGATATTGGGAGAGAGTTTAGAAAGGGGATTCCAGAGATAATATTAGCATCTGGAAAAGCACCAAAAGAGACAGCTAGGATTGCTCTTCATGTAATGAAAAAAAGAGGAAGAGCCATAATAAGCAAGGCTGATGATAAATGCATCAAAGCCATAAAGGCAATAGTAAAATCTGATGCTGATCTGTTCATAAATAAACGCTCAGGAATAGTCGTAATAAAGAGAAAGGTTTTCAAGCTGGAGAAGATAGGGGGAAGAATTGGGATAATAACTGCAGGCACATCAGATATACCAATAGCAGAGGAAGCAAAAATAATCGCTGAAGAGATGGGCTGTGATGTATTCACAGCTTACGATGTTGGCGTTGCTGGAATTCATAGGCTCTTTCGCCCTTTGAAGAATATGCTAAAGGAAGATGTTGATGCAATAATAGTAGTTGCAGGCATGGAAGGGGCACTGCCAACACTAGTAGCTGGTCTTGTTGATATCCCTGTCATAGGAGTGCCAACATCCCTGAGCTTTGGATTTGGAGAAAAAGGGATTAGTGCATTGATGGCTATGCTACAAGCATGCCCTCTTGGATTATCTGTTGTGAACATAGATAACGGAGTTGCTGCAGGAGCTTTCGCTGCTTTAATCGCTAACAGAGTAGCAAGTAAGAGGATTAAGAGTTAGCCTTCAAACCCAGCGTAAGTTTGGCTTAACATCTTTTAAGATCTTGACTTTTGATAGAACTGATTCTCTTATTTCATCTAAGCTCTTAAATTTACGGACTATCTTCCCATTCTTTATCAAATCGCTCAATAGTGGATAGTACCCTTTAGGCTTTGGATTTTTATAGAAGGTTACTATATCATCAAACCTATCATGCGCTCTATAGACTTCTTTCTTACCAGCTATGTCCCCTCTTTTAGCTCTGAATATGTCTCTACCATCAACCTTTAACTCTATTATTTTTGCACTAAAATCAAAAGTAGGAGCATTGCTAACACCTGTACCAACACCAAAACCATCAACAAGGTCTCTTAGCTCAAGTATGGCGTCCTCATCTAAACCTCCTGATACGAATATCTTGACTTTTTCTGCTCCTCTTATCTTAAGCTCCCACTTTACCTCCTCTATTATCTTCCTCCAATTGCCCCTCCTTGAGCGAGGAGTGTCTAATCTTATACCATACAAGTTCTTCCCCAAGGTTTCTAATGCCATTATCGCTTCAGTCTTCTCATCAGAAAAAGTGTCCACTAATGCTATTCGAGGAATTTCCTTTGGCATGATTTCATCAAAAGATTTCCACGCTATCTTTTGATCCCCGAAACACTGAATCAAAGCATGAGGCATAGTGCCAACAGGCTTCTTTCCCATCATCTTTGCTCCTAGAACGTTAGAAACATTGTCGAACCCTCCTATGTAAGTTGCCCTTTCGATCATTGGTGCCAAAGCGGGATGAGACCTTCTAGTTCCAAAGCTGAAGACTACCTTATCTCCTGCGCACATCTTTACTCTAGCGGCTTTTGACGAGATTCCCGATGACATACAAATCAGTCCAAGCATAGGGTTCTCATACTTTGCAAAGTCCCTATACTTGCCCTCAATCTGAATCACAGGCTCATAAATGATCGAGTTTGGAGAAACCAAGAATATCTCACCCTCTTCCATAGCTCTTACGTTCAGAGGCAAACCTTCTAAGAGTTTGGCTACCTCATAAATTCCACTAACTACTCCCCAACTATCGGGATATGGCAGATTTCTCAAATAAACCTCCATGATTACCTTTGGATCTAATCCTTTTTTCTCTAGGATTTGGAGAGTATATACGAAATAGACATCCGTAGTCTCTGCATTTCTTATTTCATCCTCGCTAGCAAGCCAAAAGGTTCTATCCGGAAGGTCTCTCATTTCCTTGCCTGAGCTCATACAATCCATCAGAAATAAACTAGATTTAAGTTTGGTGTTACAATCAATATTTTGCAACCATTCATTTAATAAATGAAAAATTTGCCTTCTAATCTGTAGTTAAGAGGTAAAGGAGGCTCTTTAATAGAAACTATTCTTGCTTACGAGCTTTTAGAACTATGGCTGAAACGTTCTTATCGTTCACAAAAGGCGGGATTTTGTCTTCCATGAACATCTCATAAATTTCATTCGAATTTTCATTCATAAGCCTTAAGAAGGCCGACCATGTCACTACGCTCTTTGCCATATAATGTGAATTTGATTTTATCGTCATAAGAATTCTTCCTTTCTTTGAGAATCTGGCAGCTTCAGGCACTACGATAATCCTTTTCAAATGTGTAGCCTTCGCTTGAAAACCGTCTGCTTTAGGAATCTCCGCTCTTGTTAGAGCCACTACATATACAGCGTCTTTATAGTCGGGGCAAACGAGCCAGTATTTATCGCTTTTTATCGCTGAGATCAAATCTTCTACCTCTTTTCTTGAGCAGTCTGGATACATTTTCTTGAAGTGGGCAAAAAGATCCAATTTACTCAATTCGTTCACATCTAGAAAGATGATTCTCTCTAATTAGTTATCAATATTTCTTTCAGGCTAGCTTTTAGATCTTAAATACCAGTTTAAGAGTTAGGATCCAAGCCGCTGAAAAGATCGCAAAGGGAAGTAGACTGATTATGGCTGCATCATATTCGTTAATTCCAAGTCCAGTCATAATGCTGAAGGTTGTAAGAGCCAAAAAGAAAGCTGCCAACAATCCTATTCCATAAGCCAAAGCCCTTGACGCTTTGCTCAAACCCTTGCCCCCTCCCTAATCACGGTCAGTCTATTTATCCTTTATGAAAGACTTCTAATCTTTCATTGGCTTAAGTCTACCTATGTGGATAGCGCATGATTTGCACAACCCATGATGAAAATAGCAATCTTTGCATATAGAACGACCGCACCTTCTACAAACTGCTATTGAAACTCTTCTGCCACAACTTGAGCAAAGGATCAAAGATTTCCTCTTAATTTTATCTTCTCTATGACAAGCTCAGCTACCTTTTTCCCTGATAGCAGCATCCCGCCAAAGATAGGGCCCATCCTTGGCGTCTGATGAAGAGCGGCTACTGCCATACCTGCAACGTAAAGACCAGGGCAAACCTCTCCAGTATTTTCAACTATCAACTTCTCAGCCAGATCTACCCACATAGACTTCTCGCCAGGAACCATTATGTTAAGCTCTGGTATCTTACGTGACGCTACAGCTAAAACTTCGGCATCATGACCAGTGCAATCTATGACTGCCTTTGATTTGATAGGAAGGGGATCAACGTGAAGTCCAGACATAGAAACAGATGTCCATTGAACAACTGCACCCACTATTTTTAGTGGTGAACTTCTGAAAATCAAATCATCGACAACTACCCCAAGAATTATCTTTGCTCCAGCATCTATTGCTCCTGCTGCCAATTTTGCCATCATGGCTGCTGTATCTGTAACGTATACATTATCATCGACAGGTTCCAATCTACAACCAAATTCTCTCAGTATGTCATCAGCAGGGCTTTCTATCACCAATTTATGCAAACTCATGCCACCCCCTCCTATGCCTCCTCCGAAGGATAACCTTCTTTCTAGAACTAGGGTTTTAAGACCACTTTTTGCGAGATAGATCGATGCTGTTAATCCAGCAGGACCAGCACCCACAACTATTACATCACACTCTGAGAATTCTATCCAGTCATCAGCAGCCTTCTTTATGATAGCTTTTGTGATAAAGGTTTCATCCACAGATTTAATTTCTTCTTTCAATTTTGTACCTCGAAATTCATATAAGCAACTTATTAACTTTAAGATTTACAAAGTTGAGATGTCAGGTTTGTGGTCGAATAATATCTGGAAAGCCCGTCACTAGGCATACCTGTTGTGTCAACAAGCTCTACATATTCTGTTCAGAAGAATGTATGAGGAGATGGGCTCAGGATTGGTTAAAGCGTCAGGAGCAGATCAAGGCTAGAAAAACGCAAGCCGCTCTAAAAGTTTAACATCTACAAAAACCATAAAATTTGAACTCATTAATCGTATACAAACTAAAAGTAACAGTAGAATTAATATCTAACTTATGATAAATGATGATAGATGGCAGACTTCCATCGAATAATGGAAAAAATACCGAAAGTAAAGTATGTTGACTTTAAGACGATAGAGTATAAAGAAACTCAGTTAGCTTTTAGGCCAGAGTCTTCGGATGTCTTTGAGAACCGATCAGAAAAAATTGTTTGTCGTATTATCGATGAAGGTTACGGTGTGGCTAGCGCAAGTAAGATCGACACTCAGAGTGCAAAAATGGTATCTGATTTGGCTTTGAAACAGGCTAGATTAGCAGAAAGAGAAGTGAATCTATTGCCAGTAAACCCTGAAGTAGGGGAGGTTGAATATAAAGAAAAGAAGGAGTTTAATGTAGAGGAAGCTAACGAAATTCTTGCAAGCCTTAGGAATGAACTTAAGGTGAGATTAGGGGCTTTGTATGTAAGGTCAGAATTAGTGCTGTCACATTATCATATCGATTCTACTCTAGTCACTTCAGAAGGTACCGACGTTAGAGAGAGCTCTTCCCTCACCGATCTTACCATTTACCTCATTATTAGAGATATCCTTCAGGGCTTTGCAAGCCGTATATTAGGAGGTAAAGGAGGTTTAGAAGTTTTGGAGGGACGAGACTGGGATTACATTCTTAATGAATTGGTCTCTAGAGCGAAGGATATGTTGAAGGCGAAACTTCTGTCACCTCTTGAAAGAGGAAAAAGTTTCAAAGTAATACTTGATAGCGAGACTGCTGGTGCTTTTGCCCATGAAGTGGCTCATATGCTTGAGGCAGATACATTTCAGGGAAAATTCTTCCATGGTCTAGACGTTTATGAAGACTTTGTCTTAGAGGATAATCCTACCATCCCTGGGGCCTATGGATCTTTTACATGGGATGATGAAGGTGTTAGAGGAACAAGAAAGACTCTCATTAAGAAGGGCGATATAGGATTATTGCATACAAGGCTGACTGCAAAGGGTGATGAGAAGCCTGGAAATGCCCATGGTATCACTCATATACCACGCCCTACCGTAAGCAACGTGTATATAAGACCTTCTGACTGGAGTCTAAAAGAGATGTTTGAGGATACGAAGAATGGAATATATGTGAAAGGTTTGGTCAAGGCTGAAGTTGATACTTTGGATGGAAAATTTGAGCTTGTTCCTGAAATAGCGTACCTTATTCGTGATAAGAAATTGGATGAGCCTATTAAGCAATTAAAAGTAGTAGATAACATAAGAAGCGCCATTCAAAGAGTGGATGCCATAGGCAAGTTAGCTACTTTGCGCCCAAACGTGGAGAAAGGTTTCTGCATCTCTGAAGGTGCACCTCACATAAGAATCAGCGGCATACGTTGCTTCTGATTAAAATTTGGCTTTCTGTAGTCATTTTAGGGTTCAACGCTTTTTGGCAATTTTGACAGATTTTCATTTGAGCGTGAAAACATTATGCAAATATGAAAACTTGATTTTGTCCATGCATAGAATTGAGGGAAGATAAGTAATTTAGTGGATTCATTATGTTTGAAATCCTTATATTTTAAGGTCGTGAATAGTGCCATGGGTTAAATTAGGTGGGCGAAGCCGAATTCATAATGCCAAGCTTAGAAGATATAGACAAGATACTATCCAAGCTTACTATAATGATAAAAAAGAGTGGATTTGAGCCAGACATTCTCATAGGTGTCTCAAGAGGAGGACTTATACCAGTAGCCATTTTGTCTGACAAGCTTGGTGTGGAAAGCGAAATAGTAGGAGTGAAATATTATCGTGGTGTTAAAGAGACGAAAGACAGACCAGAAATTACCCAGCCAATTTTATCTAACCTAAGTGGGAAAAAAGTACTAATCGTCGATGATGTTGCAGACTTAGGTCATAGTTTACAATTGGTGAAAAATTATGTCCAAGAAAAAGGTGCGAAAGAAGTGAGAATTTGTACACTTCATTACAAGCCATGGTCTGTTGTTAAGCCTGAATACTTTGTTAAAGAGACAGAAGCATGGATCATCTACCCATGGGAGGTAAAAGAGACTTTAACAAACCTTTTCACAAACTTAAAAGAGAAGGGCTTGACAGATTCTGAAGCTAAAGAGGAACTAGAGAGAAAGGGAATTCCAAAACGGTTTGTTGAAGAATTTCTGTAAGAAGATGGCCCCTTTAGTTAAATCATTTCTAGCGCAACGATTAAAATTTTTAAGTGAGAACGAATTCCTATAATTAGAAATAATAGAATTCATAATGTCTGATGGTTCCTTAATACTTTAATACTATTAGTCAAGAATTCTATTTTGTTCTAACCATGGAAACATCAAAGTTAAGACCAGTTCAAGATATAGAACTTAAGAGACCTTTTTCTGTGAAACCAATAATAGATGAAATGAGAAATTCTGGAGGCTTTGTAGGGAGGCATCTTGCAGAAGGAGTCGATATTCTAACAGATATGATGAAGAATGAATCATGCACAAAATTCTTGAGCTTTCCAGCAGCTCCCGTTGCTACAGGGTTAAGAGGCATATTGAGAGACCTTATCAGGCTTAAACTGTTCAACGTGATAATAACCACTTGTGGAACCTTGGATCACGATTTAGCCCGTTCATGGGGGAAATATTACGAAGGGAGCTTTGGATTAGATGACAAAAAGCTATTCAGAAAAAGTTTTCACAGGCTCGGTAACGTAATCATACCACATGAAGTTTATGGTCCTATGTTAGAAAAAAAACTTCAGCCTTTCTTCAAAAAGCTATATGATGAGGGCAAGAGAGAGCTATCTTCTAATGAACTATGTAAAAGACTTGGGGAGTTTGTGGATAATGAGCATTCCATTCTCTATTGGGCTTATAAGAACAATATACCTATGATCATACCAGGATTAACAGACGGTGCCATTGGGAGCCAGATATGGCTATTCTCACAAACTCATAAAGACTTCAAAATAGACTTGCTCAAAGATGAACAGCTCCTTTCAGATATAGTGTTTGATGCAAAGTCAACAGGAGCTTTGATGATAGGAGGAGGAATCTCGAAGCATCACGTTTTGTGGTGGAATCAGTTTAGAGAAGGATTAGATTATGCAGTTTACATAACTACAGCTGTTGAATATGATGGTAGCCTTAGTGGAGCATTGATCAAAGAAGCAATTTCATGGGGAAAGGTAAAAACCAAAGCTAAACAAGTTACAATTCATGGTGAAGCAACAGCTTTACTTCCTTTTATGATAGCAGCCCTTATGGATAAAATCGGAATCTAAATTGCTACGAGAGTTATGGTCCTGGTCACGCCTTCTGTTCGGCGAATTCTAGAAATCAGGGCATTGAGCCTCTCTTGGCTTGGAACTTCTACTATGAATACTCCATCATATTCTCCATAGACCATAAAACCGTCTTTTATGCCCTCATACTTCTTTATTTCCCTTATTACTCTGTCTTCTATGCCCATTACCAATCCTGTAAGTATTACGGCTTTTATCTGAGCCAAGACCACCGCCTAAAGACTCTAATCTGTTGTATAAAAAAATATAGGTAAGAATAAAGAATATTACATTTTTGGAGGTCTCTTGCTGTACCATAACGCTATGAATATGACTGCTAGAGCGGGAATGGATATGCTTAAGTTAACAAGCCAATTCTCTTTATAAGTCAACACAATAGGCACTATTAGCAATGTTATCAAGTTGATGACCTTTAGCAGAGGGTTCAAGGCTGGTCCTGCTGTATCCTTTAATGGGTCTCCGACTGTATCTCCTACTACACCGGCTTTGTGTGCATCAGAGCCTTTACCACCCAAAAGTCCATCCTCTATAGATTTTTTGGCGTTGTCCCATGCTCCACCAGATGTAGCCATATATACAGCGAGCAGCTGTCCAGAAAGTATGGCACCCGCCAAATAGCCACCTAACGCATACTCATGAAGAAGGAATCCTATGACTATCGGTATCAATAGCGCTATTGCACCGAGAGTGAGTAGCTCCTTCTGGGCAGCCAAGGTGCTTATGGATACACATCTACCATAATCGGGTTTGGCCTTACCCTCTAGTATCAACGGATTCTCGCCGAACTGTCTGCGCACTTCCTTAATCATTCCAAAGGCTCCTCTACTGACAGCCCTTATGGCTATGGCGCTAAACAAGAAGGGTATTCCACCACCTATCAACAATCCAACAAATACTTGTGGATCATGAAGGGGCAAGCTTTCTATTTTAGCGACTTGGAAGTAATCGTTAAAAAGAGAGATGGCTGCAAGGACCGCGGAGCCTATGGCTATGCCTTTTGTTATCGCTTTTGTAGTGTTGCCGACTGCATCCATCTGCTCAAGTATTTCTCTAGTTTTAGGTTCAAGGTTAGCCATTTCAGATAGACCTTCAGCATTATCTACAATAGGTCCGAAGGTATCCATAGAAACGTTATTACCTGTTAAAGTAAGGAAGCCTATTCCTGCCAAAGATATGCCGTATGCCACCATGGTGTAATTCGGGAGAAATAGGATAGCTGATGCAATTATCGTGCCTGCAATCGCAACTATGGCTGTAACCGTTGATTCATAACCGACTGCTAACCCCGACAATATTGTTGTTGCAGGCCCTGTCTGAGTAGAATCAACAATTTCTTTTACAGGCCCGTGTCTTTTTGATGTGTAATAATCAGTTATGTAATTTATCAATACTGCTAACACTATGCCCGAAAAGGTTGCAGCAGCAAACCTCAGGCCGTAAAGATAATCCCCTACATAGCCACCTATATAGTAATACGCTAGTATCACAAATCCGGTGATAGAGATTGCAGCAGCCAAATTATAGCCTCTTCTTATGGCTTTCATGGCATCTCCTACGCCACCACTTATGCTAATGAAGTATGTGCTTATTATGGTGCTGAAGATTCCTATGGCTCTAACTACAAGAGGATAGACAACCCCTACTATGCTACCTGGAAAGGCCGCTAAGCCAAGTATCATAGCAGCTACAATAGAAACTTCATAAGATTCAAAGATGTCAGCAGCCATGCCTGCACAATCCCCAACGTTATCACCAACCAAATCAGCTACAACAGCAGGATTTCTAGGATCGTCTTCAGGTATTCCTTTCTCTAACTTTCCTACTATATCAGCACCAACATCGGCAGACTTCGTGTATATGCCTCCACCGACTCGCATGAACAAGGCTATGAGCGAACCTCCAAAAGCGTATCCTAATAGGACTGCATAGGCTCTTTCAGGTCCAAACAAGAGAAGTATAATGACACCGCCGAGTAACCCCAGTCCATCTGTCAGCATGCCTGTTATTGTGCCGCTCCTGTAGGCTATCTTCAAAGCTTCGTTGAAACTCTTTCCTGCTGCATTTGCAACCCTGACGTTACCCTTTACAGCCATAGACATGCCAATGAAACCAACTGCTCCAGAAAAGAAGGCTCCCATGAGGAACGCTCCAGCTCTTCCTATTGCTATGTCCATCCCGCTCGCTGTTCCCGTATAATAAAGGAATATGACAAGAAACAGAACTGGTATGATCATACTCTTGAACTGAGTCTTCAGATAGGCGTTAGCGCCCTCTCTTATCGCCTTGTTTATAGCCTTCATTTTTTCATTACCTTCTCCGTACTTGTTTATCTGTATAATCAAGAGTAGAGCATAGACCAGCCCGGCTATTGAGGAGGCAAGTACCCCATAAATGAAAATACTCTCGAAATCCATGGCCATTATTATCGCCGATCCAAATCTATCCTTTTTATGACCCACATCTAGTGAAAATGAGAACCTTTAAAAACATTATCCATAGAAACCAGTTGCTTGGTTCATCGTCATGTTAGAGCAATCTTCGCAAGACTTATAGACCTTTGTCTCCATGCTCTCTAAGGGTAGTCATGAAAGCTATTATATTGGCTGGAGGATATGGTAAGAGACTAAGGCCATTGACAACAGAGAAGCCGAAGCCTCTAATAGAGATAGCTAAAAAACCCATACTGGCCATACAGTTTGAATGGCTCAAGAATCATGGTATAAACGAAGTAATTTTATGCGTAGGATTCCTGAAAGAGAAGATCATAGAGTACGTAGGAAATGGTAGAAGATTTGGCATGAGAGTGGGATATGCAGTCGAAGAAGAACCCCTTGGTACAGGAGGAGCCTTGCTAAATAGTGAACTCCTTCTAAAAGGGGAGGATAGGTTCGTAGTCCTTAATGGCGATGTTATAACGGATTTGGATTTATCAAGATTGATAAGCCATTTTGACAAACCTATAGGGGCCATAGCCTTAGTGCCCCTCAGGTCTACTTATGGAGTTGTTATGATAAATGATAAAGGTGAGATAACAGAGTTCAAAGAAAAGCCTATTCTAAAAGACTTTTGGATAAACGCTGGTGTCTATTGCCTTAACCATGCTATCTTCAAATACCTCCCTGAGAAGGGCGATATAGAAGCTACAGCCTTTCCTAAATTGGCTGAGGAGAAGAAGCTTGGAGCTGTGAAGTATGCCACTTGCTTCTGGAGAGCCATAGATGTCCAAAAAGATATAGAAGAAGCTGAGAAAGATTTATCGATGCGTAAATCAAAGACCTAAAGACATAGCAGATTTATAAGTAAGTGTATTGCCTTTTTATTTGTGGCGAGCATGTCTAAAGATGATACCTCGTCTTCAACTCAAGCCCTTGAACATAGGTTGAAAGAACTAGAAGAAAAACTTAGGGAATCTGTTCCTAAGAAAGAGGCTGAGGAATTGAAGAAGAAAATTTCAGAGTTAGAATCCCATCTAAAAAAGTATGAGGCAGAGCTCGAGGCTGCCAAGCGCACTATAAAAGACTTGCAATCACCTTTACGTGATATTGTTAGTAGACTCAAAGACATAGTAGGCGAATATGGAAAAGTAAGCTTACAATATGGTGGGTATGAGATAGCCGTAACAGACCCTCATCATTTCCCCTGGAATTTGACCCTAGATGCACTTTTAGATGCTTCCTTTGAAGTATGGATAACTAGAAAGGATGGGCAGAATGTAATAAGGTGTAAGCCTCCATCGGTTTAAGCTTTGATACCATATTATCATCCGGGCATCAAAGGTAACTGCAGGTAGAGGAGTAGTATAGCGAGTAATAAGGTTGGTATTGAAACTAGAATGCCAGGTTTAATCCAATAACCCATAGTGATATGACCAAGTTTTCTACGTTCAATCATTCCGATAGCAACTATGTTTGCTGTACTCCCTATCATGGTAAGGTTACCGAAGAAAGTTGAAGAAAAAAGCCCAGCCCACCAGAATGGAAAGACATGCACACCCAGAGCACTAAGTTCATGGATTATTGGTACAGATATTGCTACAGCCAATACATTATCCATTAGAGCACTCAAAATACCCATTATCCATGTAAAATTCATTAAAATACCAAACTCTCCGCCAATAGCACCCAAAGAGAGAGCCCCACTAGCTATTCGTTCGGTCAAACCAACGTAGCTTAATGTTCCTACTTTAGCAAAAAGCATCATGAAGAAGGCAAGAGTCCACCAATCGACACGTCTTTCCACAAGTTCTTTAGCTTTCTCATGCTCTATAAGAAGGGCTATCGACGCCGCACCCAAAGCCGTGCCGAGCAACATAGTATTCTTTTCAAGGTGCAGAACTTCTTCCACAAAGCTATGAAGGACAAGGGAGGTTATAGTGCCCAAAAACAATACAGCAGATGTAACAAGCCCTTTTCTTGATGCAACCTCTTTTCCTTCCGTTATTCTTTTTTCTTCTTTTACTTCTAGCTTAAGGCGTTCGTCCAGTCTTCTAATATCTCCTGAAAAATAGTATATTGATAAGGGTATCAGAATAGCTAAAGCAAGAATGGAAATAGGTGTCGCCCATCTTAAGAAATCTATGAAGGTAAGCCCACCTCTTAAAGCAACCATAACTCCAACAGGGTTTCCTACTACAGTCGCACTGCTACCTATATTGGTCGCGAAGATGAGCATGATGACAAAAGGTACAGGATTGAGCTTGAGCCTTACTGTGAGGTGTATCATAGTGGCCGCCATAAAAAGGATCGAAGTTACTTCATCCACTAATGCAGCAAACAGGGCTGACAAGATCATCATTACCGTTACAAGCATGTAACCCCTAGGTCCGACCATTTCTACAATTTTCTCTATTATATAATCGAAGAAATGCCTTTCTTCTAAGAAGCCTATTACGATCATCATGCCCATTAAAAAGAGAATTATGTCGATTCCTGCGAATTCTATCAAGGTAGGAATGTCGATCAAGCCTGCAGCCAAAAGTACGGTTATGCCTAATAGTCCGAAGGCTAAGCGAAATCTCCAGAATAGAAGAGTCCCATATACTATGGCTAAGAAGACTGTTAGAGCTATGACTTCTTTTGTGCTCAGTCCAAGAAGAACACTAATAATGGATGTAACCAAGACCATGAATAAAAAGGCAAGACCCTTTCTCATCAAATGTCAGCGTATCTTGCGTAATCGAGTTAATTAAATGTAACTTTCATCTATTTTCTTTAAAAATTAAAAAAATTTGACCAATCGAGTTCTCCATCATTGACAGTTAAAATGCTAATTCTAAAAGCAACAGGAACAACAAGGTAACTATGCCCGCTAAGACCATCAGAATACCTTGTTTAAATTTGCTTGATTTTGACACTCTCCCTAAGAAGAGACCCAAAGTGAAAAGAACAGTTAGGTTCAAGATAATAGATGCTATCATCGCATCTCCTAAAGGCAAAATGCCATAGAGAGCGAGAGGGAAAGGTGATAGCGTGATCAAAGCAGTTATGATAGGAGATAGGGCATCGACTAAGGCTACCCAAAGAACAGCCACAATAGATGCTCGATCAATTATTGAGTTCTTCAAATCTGTAAACATAGCCTGCTCAAGTTCCTTAATGTTCTTAACTCTCTGAGCCCTCTCTGCCATAAAAGCTCCCCAAGCCCCAGAAATCCCCATGGCAAAGCTTACCCCAAGGCCTGCACTTAATATAATCTTTGCATCATTCACTCCCACAACATAGGAGCCTATTATCACTCCTAGTATTGCCAGTGCACCATCGAATCCATTCATTATGAGGTATCTTTCTGCAATTTCGTTCGCTCTTGCTATCCTAAGGTACTTTCTTAACTTTGATAAGGTCCGGTTTTGAATAATGTCATTACCTCCCAACGGATTAGAACTCTATTCCTCCAATTTTCATAGGTGAAACTCCAATTTATACATAACTATGTCCCCTTTGAGTTTATATGTTACTATATTGAACATAATGCTATGACAGTTCATATAAAAAGGATGGTTATAGATTCGCTCAAACCACGTGAGACCACGATTCTTGATCTATCCAAGGCTTTATGTGAAGTTAAGGGAGTTGATGAAGTTGACATAACTGTCACAGAAGTTGATGTTAAGACTGAGACGATAAAACTTACTGTAAGAGGCTCAGATATAGCTCACGAAGAGCTAACAAAAGTCATGAGTGAGCATGGAGCCACTATAAGAAGCTTGGATGAAATTAACGTCAGCCGAGCGAAGGTTACTGCCCAGCCAAAGTAATTTCCCCAATTTATCAGGATCTTTTTCTAGAAGTTGAGATAATGGAGAGAACATCTCTATCCTTTATGGTGTATTCTGATGGTAACCTTAAGCCGCTCCTTGCATCTACAGCATACAAAAGACCTTTTGCGAGCTCCGTGTGAACTTCTTTTGCAAGATCCAATACATTCGAACCAGAAGGCAGTAAGTAAACGTCTGGAAGCACGTTGCCCTGCTTATCAGATAGCTTTTGGGGATCGTATACAGGATAGACGCTGTTCATCCTAAGCAGTTTAAATACTGCAACGTTTACAGCGAATTGCACTCCAGTCCTCATATACTCTCCTAGAACTGCTTTCCTAATGTAATTCAGAGCCCATTTTTGCCTATTTGTGAGGGCTGATTGATTCAAGATTTCAAACCTTTCCTCCCCTGGGACATATTTGATAAGACCCTTTTGCTCAGCCCTTCTCAATGTTAATTCCGCTTCAGCGCTAGCAGGAACTACAATCATATCCGAATATTCATCTTGAATTCTCTTAAAGTTCTCAGCAGAAGTTGGCAGATCCATCTTGTTAGCAACTATAAGTGTTGGTTTTGATACATCTCTTAGTATCCATGCAAAACTCTTGGTATCATTATCTGACCAATTCTCAAAATCCTTGGCCTCCAGCTTTGCTTCTTCCAAAGCTATCTTTACATGGTTCTCCTTAATGCCTATTCCCCTTAGCACATCTATGATTGCTGTGGGCAAATCAAACCCAGACCTCATCAGCTTGGAGATTCTGGGTCTATTCCCTTCAATGAGCTTCAGATACCACATCACGAGCTCTTCTTCTATATCTCCTATATCGGCAAGTGGATCGCCAGTCCCTGGTTCTGTAATTCTTCCCTCAGCGTCTACACTACCCGATGCATCTACTATATGCAATAAAGCATCTGACTGGGCTGCAACTGACAAGAATTGATTTCCTAAGCCTTTCCCTGCCCAAGCGCCTTTTATCAGTCCTGGAAGGTCTATTAACTCTATAGGTATAAAACGCCATCCATCAATACATTTAGAATTCTTAGGATTATCATTAACTTTGAACTCTCTGCAGACGCATAAAGTTACAGCGCTTCCTATGCCTGCACTTGGAGTCTTTGTTGTGAAAGGGTAAGTAGATATCTCCGCTGTTTGAAGCGTAGCCGAATTGAAGAAAGTTGTCTTACCTGTGTTCGTCTTTCCGATCAATCCAATTTTTATGGGCATGTTGTTATCACTAAATCTTTACCAAATATAGCTTAAAAATATGTCCCTTTTAATTTGACACTAAGGATTGGCGTGAAAGTTTCCATATCTAATGACAATGGCATCTTGATAAAATACCGCAATATGAGGATAGCTTTAGATCCATGTAAGGCGATAGACACAGATCTAGTTTTTGTATCTCATGCTCATATAGATCATGCCCATCCTCAAAAGGATAGTACTCGAGTTTTAGCATCGAAAGAAACAACTTTACTTGCGAAGGAGAGGGGCATAGATATAGGAAGGACAAAGCAAGAGTTAGAAGGGTTTGAGCTCATAGACTCTGGGCATATACTAGGCTCGCGTAGTTTGCTAATAGATGGAAAAATTCTCTACACAGGAGACCTTGCCGCGAGACCAAGAGCTTTTTTGAATAAGGGTAAAAGCATGAAATGTGATACTTTGATAATTGAATCCACTTATGGTAAAAATAGTTTTCATTTTCCACCTTTGGCAAAATTATTAGATGAAGTCAACAGACTCATTTCAGACCTTTTCTCCCGAGGAATACCCGTTGTACTAATGGGCTATCCTTTAGGAAAAGCTCAAATTCTATCTTATCTTTTCTCAAGTTGGGATCCTATCTATGTGCATGGATCCGTGCAAAGAATGAATGATGCTTACTCTAAGCTAGGTATAGGGCTTCGTGATTTCATTCCTTATCAGGAAGCTGTTAAGAAGGATTTGTTAAAGAGAAGACCATGGATTTTGATCTCTCCTATGTGGAGCGGAAGAACGAATTTTATAAAAGGGTTAAAGAAAAGGTATAACGCAGTTACTATAGCTTTCAGTGGTTGGAGCATGGAGCCCAGCTATAAGTATGCCATGTCCTTCGATTATGCCTTCCCGCTTAGCGATCACTGTGACTTTGATGAACTTATCAAATTTGTCAAGGATTGTGAGCCAAAAAAGGTCTATACCGTCCATGGTTTCTCCTCAGAGCTTGCAAGTTATTTGAAAAGGCTAGGATACGATGCAACCCCTCTTCTAAGCTCTCAAAAATCCTTGGACGAATCATTTTGAATGACTGATCTAAATGCCAATTACACCCTTCCATTATTTTTCAGCTTATATTATTCATAGAATTAGTAAGTTTAATCTGAACTTCCCAGCTTTGATAGCTGGGAGTATGGTTCCAGACCTTGAAGTTCCAATCATCTTTCTTATTTCAAAAGGTGAAATAGACAGACTGGTTCTTCATAGCATTTTGGGTTCTGCAACTCTGGGTCTTTTAATTTCTATCTTCATATCTTTTTCATTTTATCCAAGAATTGTTGGTTTTATCTTGCCTGATTGCAAAAAAGAGTTGAATGACAAAGGCTCTGTCTCTAAATCTTTGATAATATCGAGCCTTATAGGAGTTCTTGGGCATGTTCTATTAGATGCTCTTCATCACGAATACAACCCTTTGATCTACCCTTTTTCTACACAACCGATTGACGGTTTCGTTTTATTTGGTGATTATTTGTTGGCATCGAAATTAATCAGCTCTATTTTTATAATCCTTGGGTTTGTAATCCTAATCAGAGAAATAAGGCTAGGAAGGAATGGTTTTTTGAAAAGAATTCTAGTTGGATAAAAATTCATTAGTAGCCTTTTCTAATTATAATTAGGATCTCTTAATAATGCCTCTTGCAACCCTAAAACAGGCACATAAAATTGAGGAAATTTATGGATCGATAAGACCTTACGTTAGAGAATGGTTCAAAAGGAATTTTGATTCATTCACCTTGCCTCAAATTTATGCCCTTCCAGAGATCCGAAAGGAGAAGAACGTTCTCATAGCTGCCCCTACAGGGTCTGGTAAGACTTTGGCAGCTTTTTTATCGATAATAAACCAGCTTTTTCTTCTTTCAGAGGAAGAAAGGCTCGAAGATAGTGTTTATTGTGTATACATATCGCCTTTAAGGGCTTTGGTGAACGATATTAACAAGAACTTACTGATACCATTAAGAGAGATAAAAAAGATAGCTGAAGAAGATTTTGGAATAAGGGTTCATGAGATAAGGATAGGAGTTAGGACTGGAGATACGACTACTCAAGAGAGGCAAAGGCAGTTAAGAAAGCCTCCTCACATACTTGTGACAACTCCTGAGAGCATCGCCATTCTCCTATGCGCACCGAAGTTCAGGGAGAAATTAAAGAGTACAAGATGGGTTATAGTCGATGAGATACATGAACTTGCATCTTCTAAGAGAGGGGTTCATCTCACATTAAGCTTGGAAAGGTTGGAGGAGTTATGTGGAAGAGAGATAGTTAGGATAGGTCTATCTGCCACTATACACCCATTAGACGAGGTCGCTAGATTCTTAGTTGGTTATAAAGATGGTAAAGAGAGAGATTGCATAATGGTGGATGCGAGGTTTGTTAAGCCTACAGAGCTCTCGACAACATGCCCCGTTTCTGATCTCGTTCATACTCCAGCAGACTATACCACTAAAAAGATGTATAAAAGAATTCGGGATTTAGTCAAGAAGCATAAAACTACTTTAATCTTCACCAATACTCGATCTGGAACTGAAAGGGTAGTTTATCATCTATCAAAGTTGAACGTTGTTGATGCTGATGAGCTTGCTGCTCATCACAGTTCTCTTTCCCGTGAAATTAGGCATGACGTAGAAGAGAGGTTAAAAGAAGGTAAGATGAGGGCAGTGGTTACATCTACTTCTCTTGAGCTTGGTATAGACATTGGCAGCATAGACTTAGTAGTTCAAATCGGATCGCCAAAATCCATCTCAAGATGCCTGCAGAGGATTGGAAGATCAGGTCATGCATTAGAAAGGCTATCTAAAGGTATAATGATAGCCATGGAAAGAGACGATTTAGTCGAGGATGCAGTAATAGTTAGTGAAGCATTAAAAGGAAATCTGGATAAGGTATACATTCCAAAGCTATCTTTAGATGTTTTGGCCCAGCACATAGTTGGCATGGCTATAGAGAGAAAGTGGACTGTTGACGAAGCTTACAAATTGATAACAAGAAGTTACTGTTATCATAATCTATCTAAAGAAGATTTGAGAAGGGTCATAAAATATCTTAGTGGAGGCTATCAGAGCTTAGAGAATTTTCGAGTTTATGGTAAGATTTGGTACGATGAGAATGATGATACTTTTGGAAGAAGAGGCGCTTTGCTAAGGGTGATATATGCAACGAACATAGGAACAATTCCAGATGAAGTAGCAGTAAGAGTATTTACAACATCTAATAGATGGGTAGGAATGATAGAAGAGGAGTTCCTTGAAAGGCTTTCAAAGGGAGATATATTCATCTTAGGAGGAAAGACCTACGAGTTCAAGTATGCAAGGGGATTAAGGGCCTACGTTGTGCCAATAGAGAAGGGAAAGCCTACAGTTCCAACATGGTTTAGTGAAATGCTACCTCTCAGCTTTGATCTTGGCGAAGCGATAGGAAGGTTCAGGAGCAAGATATTTAGGATGATCAAAAATAAGGTAAAGACTGAGGATATAGAATCCTTTGTTGCCAGAGAGACACGCTCAGATAATTACGCTTCTAAAGCGATTGTAGGATACATGAAGACAGAGTATAATTTCCTAAAGTTATTAGATATAGATGATTTCCCTGATAACAAGAATATAGTTGTGGAGAACTATTTGGACCAAGATGGTAGGCAGAACATAATATTCAACTGTGTATTTGGGAGAAGAGTCAACGATGCTCTTTCTAGGGCCTATGCCCATAGATTGATGATGACTATCAATAGAAATATCATGGTGACTGTTAGTGATAGCGGATTTATGCTCACTTTGCCTAGAGGATTTAGCATGAATCCTTCATGGTTGTTAAACACAATAAATTCTGAGAACTTAAGAAACGAGTTAATAGAAGCTGTAAAAAGAACAGAAATGGTGAAGAGACGCTTCAGGCACTGCTCTACAAGGGCTCTAATGGTGCTAAGAAATTATAAAGGTCATGAAATAACAGTGGCTAGGCAACAAGCAAATGCCCAGATCTTGATCAATTTATGTGAAGAGCTAGACAGATTTCCTGTTTTAGAGGAGACATATAGAGAGATCATCGAGGATCTCATGGATGTCTCAACGGCTCAAAATGTGTTGAGAGATGTTGAATTGGGAACTAGAAGGTTCATTGTCTGTCCAGAATTTGATTTACCATCACCCTGCACTCACGATTTAATTCTTTTAGGTTATAGCGATGTAGTATTGATGGCAGACAAGAGAGCTCTGTTAGAGAGTTTGTACGATAGCGTCATGAAGCGTATAAAGGAGAAGAAGTAAGGTAATGGTTACTGAGACCATAAAGATTGCCAAAGGATTAAGTATAGCCTCACCTTGGCCAGCTCTTTTTATAGAAAAGGAGAGCATGCTGATAGTTTCTGATTTGCACTTAGGTTTAGAAGATGAGCAAGAGAGCAAGGGAATTCATATTCCAACTTCTATCTTTCCAAAGATCGTAAACTCTATTCTAACTCCTGTTAAAGATTTGGGTTGTAATGAAGTTATAATCTTAGGGGACTTTAAGCATGAATTTGGAAAGCCTAGCGAGGCTGAATGGTACTCAGTGAAGAAGATGATTCGAAGTATTCGTGAAATAGGGGCTGAGCCTTCGATTGTTAGAGGAAATCACGATAATTACATAATTCTTATTCTCAAAGAAATGAATGTAAAACTCTTTCAGCCAAGCCTTTCCATCAATGGCTTCACATTATTACATGGTCATCTCGAACTTGAAGAGAAAGAAGAGAAGGCTAAGCACGTTATAATGGGTCATGAACATCCATCGATAGCAATAAAAGATGATCTGGGAGTTAAGCATAGGTTTAAGGCTTTTCTAAATGGTGAAGTTGGCAAAAGAACTATAACAGTACTGCCATCAACATCTCCATTGGCTTATGGCTCAGATATAAACGAAACTTTACAGAAGGATCTGCTCTCACCTATTCTTCAAAAAAGCCCTTTGGATAATTTGATACCTTATGTCATCGAGATAGGTACAGCTGTCAAAAGATTTCCGAGATTAGGTTCTTTATAATTGCTAAATTCTGTCAGTGTTGTTGAGTAGACTCCATCTTCATGACTTTTTTAAAAGACAGACCCATGGACGTTACTCCTATAGATCCCATGCCTATGATGAAAGCATCACTTAAAAGATGGCTTACAATAGCTGTTGCTAGTATTAGATCAAGGCGGGATAGACCTAATCCGATGAATATGGCGCTCCAAAATACCTCATAAGTTCCTATATTGCCTGGTGGTGCAGGAAGGATGAAAGAAAGTTGGACGAGCATGCTACCGAGAAGGATTATAGGTATGGGAACATCGTAATTGAAGGCTTTGAATATCAAGAAAGTGGATAAAAAGGCCATGAACCATATAACAAAAGTCGAAATCAAAGTTGAAAAAAATGTTGGGGGGTTATGAGTTAATCCTTTCGCTCCATCTATCAAAGATTTAGAGAAATTGATAAGTTTCTCCTGCCATTTGTACGGCAACTTAGGGATAGCAGAAAGTATTCGTCTAACCAAAGAAAGTAAGCGTTTCTCATACCTTATGCCAAGCATCAAGCCTGACAGAGTTATTGCTACAAATATGCCAACGATTCTAAGAGCATCCAAAGACCAATCTGGCAAATACATTATAGCCTCCTTTGGGAGCAAGAATATTCCTATCAACCCTAGCAGTGTTATTCCAAGAAGGTCTAAAACTCTCTCCACGGCAACAGAGGATAAAGATTGAAAGAAACCTGTCTTTTCTTTACCATCCATAGCGAAGGCTCTGACGAATTCTCCACCCAATCGAAGAGGGATTATCGCATTGACCATGAAGCCTATCATAGTTATCCAAAACGAATTTGAAAGCTTGACAGAACTCTTTACAGGTACCAGAAGCATCCGCCAGCGCCATGCCCTAAGCAAAAAGAATGGCAACATTAATAGCAAATAATATGCAAGCCAAATAGGAGACGATCTCATGATAGCGTTGTAGAGGTTCCCAATATCGACATACCAGATCATGAAGATTAAGAGGACCGAGCCCAAAAATAAGGACGTTATAGCCTTGAGGTTCAATGTACCCCTCCTAACCCTTCTATATTTACAAATATAAGATTTAAGGATTCCAATTTCATACAATATTCAATTTTGGTTCAAGATAAAAGCTCAGATTTTACCGATGCTATTAAAACTAGTGAAAAAGTTTTGACTCGGCCTTGATCATGACCTTTGATGAAATTAATTTCTATTCTACAGATATCTTTATCTTTCTATCGTCCATCTCTACATCGACCCAATGCACACCTTCAAGGGGTTCTTTTGATATGTGAACCTTCTTCACTCTTGCTAAGAAGGCTAAATCGTTCAGTCTCGACTTTATGTAATCTAAGAACTCATCATCAGAACTTGCTATGTAAGCTCCTTCAATGATATCTGTAGGATTGTAACCTCTCTCTTTTCTAAGGTTCTGTAACCTTCTTGCTAAATCTCTTATTAACCCATCAACTATAAGATCTCTATCTCTTTCTGTATCTAACGATACTACTATGCCATTTCTCTCAAAAGTCAGATGCTTTTCATCTGAAGAATAACTTATCTCCAATTCGTCCTTCATGATTTTGAAAGATTCATCGTCAATCTTTATTTCGATGAAGCCTTTTCCACTTATTTGATCATAGATCTCGAAAGAATCTTTGGACTTAAGCCATTTTATAAGATTTGGCATCTTCTTTTTTAGCTTCGGACCTAGAATAGCGTGCTTTGGCTCTATGATTGGTACGATTTCTGCCTCTTTTAGACTTTCGGTTAAGATGATATCCTTAACGTTTATAAGCTCTTTTAATAGCTCTTTATGCTTTTCAACTTTCTCGATCTTCTCTTTAGGCATTAGAAATGTTGCTTTCTTCAGAGGCCATCTCCTCTTTAACCTTGCCTTCATCCTTGCGCTATTGGCCAAAGATGTCATATCATCCACTAGCTCGAACTCTGATTCAAGTTGTTTATTCATTAAATCAGGATTCGGTTTAGGCCAATTCTCAAGTAGTATGGTTGCTTTCTGTTTTTCACGACCAGTGCCAAAATTTTGGTATAAGAATTCGGTTAAATATGGAGATATTGGGTGAAGCAAAATGTCTAAGTTTATTAGAACGTGATCGAGGACAGAATAGATGGCAAGTCTTCTGTTAAGAGTTTCCTTGCTGTCATCCCATATCTCGCTTCTCGTCATGGGTATATATCTTTGGCTCAGGATTTCTATTATGAAATTTTCTATATCCCTAGCAGCTTCGTTAAACCTGCAGTTCTTATAACCATTAGAGACATTATCGATAAGGCTTTGAAGATTCGAGAAAAGCCAAAATTCTTGAGGTTTTAACAATTCATTATTTAAAGCCCAACTTAGCGTATTGACTGCCGGATCATAACCATCATAAGAACTATTCTGCTGAAAGTAAACGTGCATATGATATAGAGTGCTTAGCACTTGGTATGGTCTTGAGTTCATTTCTCTAAGGCTGAAGTTAAGGGCGTCTAACGGGTTGTTCCTCCAGATTAAGTAAAAGCGAAGGATGTCTACTGATTCAGATTCCAATGCGTTTATTGCATCTATAACATTTCCCAAACTCTTGCTCATCTTTCTGCCTCTTTCATCCAAGACATGGCCAGTAAAAAGGAAGGCTTTGTAAGGTGCTTTTGCCTCTCCGGTAAAGATTACATTCTCTATCAATAAAGTGTAAGCCCATCCTCTCGTCTGATCTATTCCTTCTGTCAAGAATTCAACTGGTACCAAACTTTTATATTCATCATCGGTAAAGGATGCATAAGGTGCTGCACCGCTATTATGCCAAGTATCCAGCACGAATGGTTCACGGTAAGCCTTTCCTCCACATTTTGTGCATTTTAAAGCAATTCTATCCAACCAAGGACGGTGCAACTCAAAGTCTTGATCATGAAGATCGATGGCTTTTTCAATTATCTCCTTCTTGCTGAAGGCCGGTATCTTTTCATTACATTTGCTACATATCCATATCGGCAATGGTGTGCCCCATACTCTTTCTCGTGATATGCACCAAGGAACCTTTTCCTTTATTATCTCTAGAAATCTGTTTTTTGGAGGTTCAAAAAAATATTCAACATTTTCAGCAGCTTTAACTGCTAGGTCTCCAAGCTTATCTACCCAATAAAAGTACTCTCTTCTTGCTAACCAGACTAATTTGTGATGTGATCGCCAGCACGTCGGATACTCATGCTCTATTGCACTGATCTTCAATAACATCTTTCTCTCTTTTAACAAATCAACGATTTTGGCATCAGCGTCACGAACAAAAATCCCTTCAAATATTCCAGCATCTTTTGTGAAGCATGCTTTATCATCTATAGGGTTAAAGATTTTGACATTCCTTCTCATGGCAGCATGAAAATCTTCTTCCCCATTTGCAGGAGAGATGTGAATGAGACCAGATCCTGTATTTATATCAACGAAGTCTTCAGCAATTATCTTATGAACAGAATTCTCTTTGTCCAGCAAGGATTGTTGGGGTATCAAATCTTCTAAAGGATGAACATACTTTTTTCCTTCTAATTCGTATCCTTTTACAACCTTTAGGATTTCATAATTTTCTATGCCTAACTCCTTCATTAGAAATGAAATTCTCTTTTCTCCTATTATCCAAGTTTCATCTTTAACCTTAATATAGGCATAATCAGCATCAGGCTTGACTGCTACCATCTCGTCTGTTACTATTGTAAAAGGCATGGTTGTCCATAATGTTATGTAAACATCCTCATCCCTCAGCTTCATCTTAAAGTAAAGAGAAGGGTCTTCAACCAACTCATAGCCAAGGGCTACTTCACTCTGACTCAAGGATGTTTGGCAACTCGGGCAATAGGCAACTACACGATAACCTTCTCCTAATAGACCTTTCTTCCAAGCTTTCTCCAAATACTTCCACTCTCTTTCTATGTAATCATCCTTGTATGTCCAGTAGGCTTTGTCATAATCCATAGACATGCCTAAGAGTTCATCAGCTTCGTACCATGATTTGTAATATTTCTTAATGAGGTTCTTACATGCATTTATTATAGCCTCTTCACCAACAGCTTTTATGTTCTCAGCCTTATTCCCTTTAAGTCCAAGCTCCTTTTCAGCCTGAAGCTCAACTGGTAAACCTTGGGTATCCCATCCTGCTCTAAAGGTTACGTTCAGTCCTTTCATTACTAGTTGCCTATACCAAAGGTCTTTGATCACCCTTCCTCTGACATGACCTATATGAGGGTCGCCATTAAGAGTTGGAGGGCCTTCCACATAGCCTATTAGGGGTTTATTTTTTAATTCCTTTAGAATTATCTTTTTTATATTAACCTCTTTCCAATAACTTCTTACTTTATCCTCTATCTTTTTAGGCTCATACAAAGGGTATAAAGACCCCTGAAAGTGCTTTGACAATTTTTTACTCATTTTTCCCGAACCATTAGGATTATTTTTCTCATTAAAGAGAGTTTCTCTTTTATGATTAGAGAATTTTATAATCACCTAGTACCATATGCACCACAATAATTTTAGCATGAACTAATCTTCTTATAAGGTTTTATTGATCGAATTCTTAAAGCATATTGATAATGTGTATGCAAGAATTAGCGATAATCTCTGATATTCACGGCAATCTTGATGCCCTCAACGCTATTATGAAGCATCTTGGCAAGAAGTCTATTTACTGTTTAGGGGATTTGGTAGGATATGGTGCAAACCCTAATGAGGTTGTAGAGTGGGTTAGAGAAAATAATGTTAAGTGCGTCATGGGAAATCATGAGTATGCAGTTGTAACAGGAGATGCTTCATGGTTCAATCTAGATGCTCAAAGAGCCATATTCTGGACTCACTCAAACTTAAAGCGAGAAAATTTTGACTTCATAAAGAAACTGCCAGAAAAGATAGAGTTAAAGGCAGATGCTGTTAGGATTCTATTTGTTCATGGCAGTCCTAATGATCCTATTTTTGAGTATGTATTGCCAGATACTCATGAGGGTCTATTCGATTATTACTTATCAAACAATAATGTCGATGTGATAGGTTTAGGACACACTCATATACCATTCTTATACGAATCTGATAAAGGAATCATATTCAACCCTGGAAGTATCGGTCAGCCACGCTCGAACGATCCTAGAGCATGCTATGCAATATTAACTATCGATAACAATGATGTAAAAGTTGAGCATAAATTGATAGAATATGATGTAGAATCTGCAGCAAATAAGATCATAGAGGCTGGTTTACCTAGATTCTTGGCACAAAGACTTTACATTGGCATATAAATTCACAGAGTCTTAAAATTTGATGATCATCTATTCACTTGTCTCTACACAATCATAATAATGACCTTGATATTCAGGGTGGAGATGAGGCAATGCTATAGAAAGTTCTTTTTCGAGAAGATTCAACCTATGAACTATCTTTTTGTTCAAAAAAGATGCTAAACCCTTGCTATGGCTCTCTTTACAAAAAATGCTGCATGGCACAAAACCAGCAGTAGTTACAAACACTTTTTTCTTTACCTTTTTGAGTTCTTCAAAATGCCTTTCATCTAAGCCGTATCTTACCTCTTCAGTAAAAGATTTGATGCAACAATTAGGGTAGCCAAGGAATCTTCCTATTTCCCAATCACTAAAATTCTTTGAAAAAACTCCTATCTGCGTAGATACATATGGGTCGATGGCAGGTCTGACTTGTGGATTATATTTACGAATAATTTTAAGATATATTTCCAGCCTAGGCATAATATCGAATAACCTATCCTCCAAGAAAAGTTGGCAGATATTTTCAGCAAAAGAGGGAAAGGCTGGAAACTTGGATTTTACTAACGATAAGTCATCCATTTTGGATAGCTCCCTTAAGATTTCGATAATCCTTAGGATAGATTTGACTCCAACACTTTCATGCTGCATTTAGATGCCTCCCATCAAGATGTAATTTCCTCTTTATAATCTTGTTACCATTCTTGCTTGATATAACCTAAAAATTTAAAATACAGCTTATCTTACTAACAGAACTCAAGCCAATAGAAGCGGTCGTCGTCCAGACTGGTCTAGGACATCAAGCTCTAATGAGCATGTAAGCCCTCCATCTTAAAGGTGGACAGCTGGTAACCCGGGTTCAAATCCCGGCGACCGCACCTTTAAAGTGGCAGATTAGAGAAAATAGGACTGAGGAATCCTAAATCTTATGTCAAACATTCGTATGTCTTTATAGTAGTATTGCTAGTGAATACGGGATTGCCCATATTTGTTGAGGTTGAACCGTCCCATCTCAAAGCTCCGATTCATAATTACTGTTCAGCATCGCCCAAAGATTTTTTACATCGTCACTTTCCTTCAAGCTTTGCCAAAAGCCAGTTAGCCCCAGAATTGGCGATTTTTTAATTTGCTAGTCTTATGCTCAAAGATACAAATCGTAATAAATAAATCATGCTTATAAAAGTGAATGACAAGTATAAGAGAGGATTCAGAATGTCAAGGGCATCAAGGCTTAGAAGAAAAAGAGGATGGGACTGGGAAGATACTTTAGTGAAGAGATTGGATTCTTGCTACTCTTATGAAGCATATAGACTTGGAGGGGCGAGCGCTTTTCTCCCAGATATATTAGCTATATCGAACAGGTTTGGTAAGCTGATGGTCATAGAGGCTAAATCAGGTACAACAGACTATCTGATGGTTCCTAGAGAGCAAGTTGAAAGATCCCTAAGGTTTCTCGATAGTTTTAAACTTTATCCAAACAGGCATTTTGTACTTGCCTTCAAGTTTTTGAGGAAGAGAAGGTTAAAAGGAGGAGGCTATGAGAAGAGGGAGTTGAGGGAATACTATAAAGAATTCAATCAGCAACTTAACAGTGGTGAAAGAGCCCCAGACGTAATTTGTACCTATCAAGGAAATTTCTACATAATAAGCAAGGGCTTGAAGAAGTCTGTCGACTTACCTAACTTTAAGATGCCTTTTCTATGATCTCGACTCTTCTTGCATCCTTCCTTACCCATCTTACAGAAACAAGCCCCATTATCTCTAGACTCAACAAGGCTTTGTTCAAATCCTTCATGGTTATGTTAGAATCTTCCTTTCTTAATTCGTTGAGCAGATCCAAATCTACGACATTTTTCTGTTGCTTTAGCCTCTCATAAATTATATTCTTTAGGGGGTATCTCAAATCCATGACCTATGCAGAGAACTATTACGAATCTGTTTTTATAAATCTTTAACGATAAAAGGATTTGTCTGCTCTGATCGAACAGCTCTTTAATTGCTCATGAATAGATTCGTACCACTTCTCAACTTCAGGAGTGATAGAAGGTCTGACCTTCTTTATCGCTTCTTCAAAGTCAACCTTTCTCACCTTTGGATTTTCCAAACCTCTCTCCATGGCTATTATTGCAGCTTCTCTACAAAGGGCATCTATGTCAGCACCACTGAATCCCTTCGTCATGCTTGCTATGTCCTCTGGTTTCACATCATCTGCCAAGGGCATCTTTGATGTCAATATGCGCAAAATCTCCAATCTTGCCCTCTCATCTGGAGGAGGGACATAGATGAGCAGATCCATTCTACCAGGCCTCAAAAGGGAAATGTCGATTAGGTCTGGTCTATTCGTCGCGCCTATTACGAATATATCATTGATACTAGAAGAGCTGTCCATATCGGTAAGCAATTGGCTTAAGACTCTCTCTCCTACACCCGAATCCTCAGAAGAAAAGGATCTAGGCTTGGCTATGGAATCTATCTCATCGAAAAATACTACACATGGTGCTGATCCCTTTGCCTTTCTAAATATGTCTCTGATCGCTTTTTCAGACTCTCCAACCCATTTGCTTAGTATCTCTGGACCTCTGACCGTTATGTAATTTGCACCACTCTCAGATGCTATGGCCATGGCCAACAAGGTTTTACCACATCCTGGAGGACCGTACAAAAGTGCACCTCTCGGAGGCTTTACCCCTAACGCCATAAATTCTCCAGGATTTTTTATAGAACGTATAATGTTTTGAGAAATTATTCGTTTGACTTCTTCTAAGCCTCCAATGTCTTCCCATTTCACTGAAGGTTTTTCAATATAAAATTCCCTAAGAGCAGTGGGAACTATCTCTCTACTAGCCATCTGAAAGTCTTGGGCAGTTACTACCATCTTCTCCAAAACTTCAGGAGGTATTCTTTCTCCCTCAAGGTTTATTTCGGGTAG
Organism: Nitrososphaeria archaeon; assembly: GCA_029775875.1. Taxonomy (GTDB): domain Archaea; phylum Thermoproteota; class Nitrososphaeria; order Nitrososphaerales; family JACAEJ01; genus JAVZMU01. Next base: position 9,551 of record JARVKD010000006.1, on the reverse strand, counting down.
ATATCTTCTTAGAGCCTTCAAGGCTGCTTCTCTGCACAAGGCTCTTAAGTCTGCACCAGAGTAACCATAGGCTTCATAGGCTATCTTTTTCAAGTTTACATCTGATGCTAATGGCATACCTCTCGTGTGAATTTGAAGTATCTCAAGTCTAGCATCAGCATTCGGTACCCCTATCTCCACTTCTCTATCAAACCTGCCCGGTCTTCTCAAGGCGGGGTCTATGCTCTCAGGTCTGTTTGTCGCTCCTATTACAACTACTCTCCCTCTTTCAGAAAGTCCGTCCATAGATGATAATAGCTGGGCAACTACCCTCTTTTCTACATCTCCGAAGGTTTCCTCACGTTTGGGCGCTATGGCATCCAACTCATCTATGAAAATAATGCTAGGTGCGCTATCTTTTGCATCTTTGAATATTTCCCTCAGCCGAGCCTCTGTCTCTCCATAGTATTTGTTCATAATTTCAGGACCGCTTATGGAGAAGAAATTAGCTTCGGATTCGTTTGCTAGAGCTTTTGCCAATAAAGTTTTACCACAACCAGGAGGACCGTAGAGTAATATTCCATTAGGGGGATCTATTCCAAGACGCTGAAAGACTTCTGGGTGGCGCAATGGTAGCTCTACTATTTCTCTTAATCTCATTATCTCCTCTTTCAGGCCCCCTATCTCTTCATAAGTTACTCTTAGAGGAATTGTCTTCTCCATTAATGGTTCTTGCAGTATTATTAGATTAGTGTCTTGCTCAATCCTTACGATGGCTCTTGGTCTAGTCTTTGCTACGTTGAATAATATAGGACTACCGAGTATCACGACTGAAATGTCGTCGCCTTCTGCAACAGGCATGCCTTTGAGCCTATTCCTCACAAATTCTGAGAACTCTTTGTCAATACTAAGTTTTACATTTACAGGCATTAGAGTCAAGCCCTTAGCTTTTTTTACATTTGCTACCTTAACACTTATGTAATCGTTTAGCGCTACACCAGCATTCTTTCTAGTCTGACCGTCTATCCTTACTGCACCATGCAATCTATCCTCTGGGTCTGAAGGCCAAGCAATCGCAGGGGTTGACCTTTTGCCTGTGAGTTCGATTATGTCTCCAGCCCCTACACCTAAAGCTTCCATGGCGTCTATATCCAATCTTGCCCTTGCTTTTCCTACATCCCTTTGTCTCGCTTCAGCTACCTTCAGTTGAATAAGTGTTGCCTTCTTCTCTCTGCTCATTTGATAATAAGATCAAGAATCATGGTTAAAAATATTTTATTTTAGACTCGTTGAGAACTTGCTTAATCCTATAACTTCCATCTCACTTACCAACTCTGACGAGCGTACTAATTCTTCAAGCCTGTCCATCTCGCCTTCTTTGTCTTCTATTATGAAATCTATTATAGATGCAACCAATCCAAAGGCTATTGGCTCTTCAACTATTCTTCTTATCTCTATGCTTGATGGTAAACTCTTTTGAATGGATTCCGAAATCTTGGCAGGGCTTATTTCAGCATCTGTAGGCAATATCCTTAATCGAACTAGCACTTTTCCCAATTCAAATCTTCAATGGGTTTTTAATTACCTTAATATAAATATTAGAGTATAAATTGATGCGGGAAAAGTGGAGAAATATGAATGGAGATTATATGGTGGTATTCCCCAGAGAAAATATGTATTGTGTTAGATGTGGGGCTAAAGTTGAAATCAACTATCAACTTCTTTTTTACAGTAGAATGATAACTATGACTCTTCTTAAATGCAAGCATTATTACTTGACTTTATGTTTAGAAAAGGAATGGAAGAAGAGCCAAAACTATGGGGAAAGGGTCGTTGAACCTCCTGTTGAGTCTTTAGTGCATTGAACAATTATATTAAAAAGAAGGTAGATTGAAACATGGGCTGTTTTGGAGCCAGACTTTGACGTTATAGTGGCTGGGGGAGGAGTATGCGGCTTAATAGCTGCTAGAGAGATAGCATCTTCAAACCTTAGAGTCTATGTTCTGGAAGAGGATTTTGAGATAGGCATTCCTGAAAGGTGTGCTGGTCTAATTAGCGTTAAAGCTCTATTATCCTTGGGCTTATTCCCGAGCAGAAAAATTGTGAATAACGAAATCAAAAGAGCGTTGATTCATTCTCCTCTAGGCTCAAAGGTTGAAGTCGAAGCTACAAATCAAAGGGTTATAGTGCTGAATAGGAGAGAGTTCGATAGAGAGCTGGCAAGAATTGCGGAAAGAAATGGAGCCTTTATAGATTTAGGGCAAAAAGTGTTAAGTGTTGAAAATGAAGATGGATTGGTGAAAGTAAAGACTGCAAAGTATGAGAGATCAGCTAGAATACTAGTAGATGCAAGAGGGCTTTCATCATTGAAGCCAAAACATGGAATTTTGCAGGCAGCTCAATATGATATTCAAGGTTCTTGGTTTGAAAAGGATAGAGTTGAGGTCTATCTTGATAATGAAGCCAATCCAGGATTCTTCAAATGGTTGATTCCATTGAACCATGATACTGCGAGATTAGGAGTTGCAGGCTATAGCATAAACCCCTTTGAGCAACTTGATAAATTCGCACAAGATCGTAAGGCAAAGGTCATGAAAAAAGTGGCATCTCCTATATTCATAGGGGGAACATCAAGAAAGTTCGTTCACAATAGCATACTCTATGTGGGAGATGCAGCAGGCCAGACAAAGCCTACAACCGGTGGAGGCATATTCACGGGAGGAACGGGTGCAGTATTGGCTGGAAGGGCGATCTCAGAAAGCTTGATCAATGATGATCTATCGGCCTTGAGAAATTATGAAGTAAATTGGAGAAGAATCTTTGGAAAAGAATTCACAATAATGAGCCAAGCGAGAAAGATCTATGAAAGGATGGACAATGGGAGAATAGACAAAATGGTGAAGGTCTTGTCATCTTCCAATATTCTTGATAAATTATCCAATAAAGCTGATTTTGACTACCACTCTATAGGAATATCTCAGATTCTATCTATAATAAAAGAGCGTCCGTCCTTGGCTTTAGATTTGATAAAGTCAGGGCTTGGCGTTATGTTTGATATGTTCAAGTCTTAGCCATTTAATCTTGCGATATAGCCTTGTTCGCTCTTTCTTTCCATAGCATCCAAGCATTCATTAAGAATATTACCCAAGAAGTCCAATTTACATTATAAGAGCAGAATCCCCATATGTAGTATATTTCAACCTTCCATGCTACAGTCGTACCTCTCATCCAGTTGGGACAGTGCTTACAGTCGTAAATCAGTTAACGAATAGGTTGTCTATTCTAAGGCAATTTGTAAAAATACATGGGTAATTCCATTCTTTTTACATCTTTGTCTATTAAGCTAAATCTCATATGTTAAGACTTAAGGTTTTTAATTATCAATTAAGATTGAATCCAAAAGCTGAAGAGCTAAAAATCATCATAAACGAATTGAGAGAGCACTCTGCATTTATAAATTCAGCAAGAATAAATTCTGATACAGTTAAAAAGGAAGTGCAAATAGTAACTAAGAGGAAGAGACCAGGCATAAAGTTAATTGCACTGGGCATGGGCTTGATAATCTTGCCTGAGCCGACAGGATTGAGCGATATTGCAGGATTGCCTCTACTAATCCTTGGAAGGATAATAGAAAAATCCTATTCTTACATAGGAATAAAGGATTTAAGAGAAGAAGCACTAGATGCATTAGAAAGTATTTCAGCGCTAAGTTCTGAAGTGATCATCAGTTCAGAGTGTTCATTTTCATCACATTGAACATGAATATATTTTATGAAAAAGAAGATTAGGAAGAAATTTATCAATGCTATCAAGGCTAAAATTTTAATAACACCACATTAGACCACCATCGCAGGAATGGTTAAGCCAGATTTAGTGTTGCTACATCCACCAAGTGTATACGATTTTAGAAAAGAATCTGTAATATACGGTCCTATAAATGACGTTGTTCCACCCACTCCTATTTTTGATATGTATCCCATAGGCTTTGTAAGCATCTTAGGATACTTAGAGAGGCATGGTTACAATGTAAGGATTATCAATTTAGCCTCGAAGATGCTGGAAAATCAGAAATTTGACCCTGAGGTTTTGATCAAAAGCCTTAACCCTAAAGCATTTGGAATAGATTTTCATTGGCTTGTTCATGCCCAAGGTAGTTTAGAGCTTGCAAAGATAATTAAAAGGCATCATCCAAATACTCCAATTTTGTTAGGAGGACTGTCTTCCACATATTTTCATGAAAAAATAATCGAAAATTATCCGCAGGTTGATTATGTTATTCGCGGCGATTCAACAGAGCCGCTTTTACTCCAATTGATGCAGTGCATAGAAGGGAATAAATGTCCAGAGAATGTGCCAAATGTTACATGGAGAGATGCCAATAAAAAGATACATATCAATCCATTAACCTTTGTGCCTGATAATTTGGATGATTTCGCCTTAGATGCTGGTAGTATAGTAAAAGCCTCCTTGAAATATTGGGACATATCAGGGCATCTGCCATATCATAAATGGAATGATTATCCAATAACTTCTGTTTTGGCTTGTAAAGGTTGTATCTATAATTGTGTAACATGTGGTGGCTCTAATTGCGCTTATAAAAGATTGTGCAATAGATCTTCGCTAGCGTGCATGACGCCAGAGAAGCTTGTTGAAGGAATGAAGATAATTCAACAATACACAAACGGACCTATTTTCATCCTAGGAGACCTTCGCATCGCTGGTAAAGATTATGCTGAATCTGTTTTGAACAATATGAAGAAAGAGAAAGTGGACAACCCAGTGATATTGGAGCTTTTTACACCAATCAATGAAGATTACTTGGAGAAGATAGCCAAGAGTGTTCCTAAATTTAGCTTTGAGATTTCTCCTGAATCACATGATGAGGCTATACGCTACGCTTTTGGCAGGTCTTATAGGAATAAGGAATTGGAGAAGAATATATCAAAAGCACTTGAACTGGAATGCCAAAGATTTGATATTTTCTTTATGATGGGTCTTCCTTACCAAACAAAGAAGTCAATATTGAATACAGTAGAATACTGTCATAGCTTGTTGAAGAATTATAAGAGAGATAGAAGATTGCGTGTTTTTATAGCTCCTTTAGCCCCCTTTTTAGACCCAGGAAGCATAGCATTTGAAGACCCTGAGAAACATGGATACGAACTATTCTTTAAGGAACTTGAGGAATATAGACAGGTCATGCACAGTCCTAGTTGGAAATACTTCCTAAATTATCAGACCGTGTGGATGAGTAGGGATGAATTGGTGGAAGTTACTTATGAAGTTGCGTATTTGTTAAATCGCGTAAAAGTTCAGTGTGATCTTATTGATCCCCAAACAGCTGAAAAGATGGAGTCACAAATACAATCAGCCCGTAGGGCAATACAAAAAATTGATGAGATAATGAAGATCAACGAGCCTGAGTTACGTGCACAACAGTTAAAAAACTTAAAAAGTCAAATTGAAGAAGCGAATCAAAGGTTATTGTGCTCTAAAGATGAGCTACTAAGATGGTCTTAATTTTAGGTGAATATTCTTGGGGAGTGTAAAAGGGCTTAGTTACCTTGACCTTGAAGAACCAAGGATACTGGCTTTCTGTGGTAAAGGTGGAGTTGGCAAGACTACATGCGCATCTTCTACAGCTCTTCATTTTGCTAAGAAAGGATTCGAGACATTACTCATCTCCAGCGATCCAACTCCATCATTATCCGATATCTTAGAAGTTAATGTTAGAGGGAACATAACTCCAATAAATTACTATAAGAGTCTTAATGCTATAGAGTTAGATTATGATCTTGTAGTAAAAAGGTGGAAAGAGAAGTTTGGGCAGGAAGTTTATGAAGTCTTATCATCGTTCTTACCAGTAGGAAAAGAGATAATAGACTATGTTGCTGGAGCACCAGGCATAGATGAGGAGTTTGCGCTGAGTTACGTGCTCGATATCTATGAGAGCAACGATTATGATGTAATAGTCTGGGATACAGCCCCTGCAGGAGGTACTTTATCGCTTATCAAATTGCAAGATAAGTTCTACAGGCATTTAGGAGAGGCTGCAAAACTATACGTAAAGGTGCGCAAAGCAGTGGAGATGCTTACCAAAGGAAGAGCGAGAAGAGACCCATTGGATATAATAGCATCTTGGGAGAAACTGGCTGAGAGGGTTCTTAATATGCTAAGAGATAAGAGAACTCATGCAATAATAGTAACCATCCCTGAGGCTTTAGGAGTTCATCAGACAGAGAGAGTCTTTAAAGAGCTTGAAGTCTTTGGCATGCATGTCAGTAAAATACTTGTAAACTATGTTGTTACTGAAGATATTTGTGTTTGTGATTTCCATAGACAAAGAGCCAGCATGCAAAGGGATTATCTAAACATATTAAGAGAGAGATATGAAAAAGAGCCTGGCTTAGCCATTCTTCCGCAGTTACCAAGAGAAGTAAGAGGAATGAAAGCCATAAAGAAGGTTGAAGAACTTTTGTTCTGATAAAGGATATATTATAGTACAATTAGATGCTAGTAAATGTCAGAGAAAGCATCCCTACCAGTATGCTCATCATGTAATAGACCTATAATGCCAGGAGAGAAAGCTGTAAAGTTCTACTGCTTTAACTGTGGACAAGTATTAATATGGAGATGTGAGAGATGCAGAAAATTCTCAAGAGATTATAAGTGCATTAATTGTGCCTTCATAGGTCCATGATCAGAAAATTTATATTGGAAATTGCTCATGAAGTGAATGCTAGAATTCAAAGATTCTTGTATGAAAAATTGCTTTCTATAAACCTAAATAGAAGAAGATGCAAAGCCTATCCTTCAGAGGAAAAATCTTTTGAACAGTATCGAATATCCATCCCTTGACCAAGTTGACAAGCTTTACAGGGAGATCATCAGAAAGACTGGCGGAGAGTCAGGATATCTAAATCGATCGAATTTGGATTACATACTCGACGCTGTTAAGGATATTGGAGAGCGCCTACCAAGAAGAGAAGCTCTGATAAAAAAGGCTGTCTTTCTTCTATACAACATAATTCAAATGCACCCTTTCTTGAATGGAAATAAGAGGACGGCTTTCGAGCTCACAAGGATCTTCCTTGAAGCTAATGGCTACCGATTGAAAAGTGGAGTTCAAGAAGCCTTTGAATTCGTTTTAGAAATATCTTCAGGAAAACTATCCATGAACAATATCGAATCTTGGATACAGAAACGTTTAATTCCAATAAATCATTATTAATGATGACCATGTCCAGAAAAGTCCAGATCATAGAAAAGAAGATCATAGAGCATGATAAATTTGAGAGCATAATGCAGAAGATAATAGAAGAGGATGATGAACTTTTGAAAAAGCTTTCTGAATGCTAGAATTCAAAGATTCTTGTATGAAAATTATAATCTTACGCTAATTTAATTAATAAGATGATTAATAAATATTGGAATTGTCCGTTAATACTAGTTTAAATGCCAAAGAAAAGGATAAGCTCAATAGAATAGTTGAGGATTTGACTGTTCTTTTTTCTCTGGATGAGATAGACGCAACGAATCTTAATGAAATAATCAATAGGTTAGGGTCTGATGAAGTAAAAAGCTATTTGAATAATCTATTCATGGGCTCAAAACCTGAAGCCGCGTTAAGAGAAGCATTGTTCGCTGGCGATTCTGTCTTGGGAAAGTATCTTTATGGCTATGCTATTGCTCCTCCAGAGGTAACTGAAGATGGATTCGTTGATTATTTAATTAAAGACCAATCTGGGCATATAATAATCCTTGAGTTAAAGTCCCTCTTCGATTCAATAAAAGAGAGGGATAAAGCTGGTAGAAATATAGTAAAGAAGCTAAAGCAACAGCATTTAAGTTGGGAAGCTCATAAAGATCAGATAAAGAAATACATTACAAAGGGAGAGTATGTAACCCTAACAAACTTAAAGGAATGGGTATTCTTCAGCAGGAGCCTTAATCCTGCTGATCCTAAGCCTTTTCATTCGACTGCTTTGATCGAGTTAATCAAAGACTATGAGGCGATTGGAAATTTAAAAGGTTATGCGGATAGAAAAGCAGATCAATCAGAAAGATACGAGTTAGATAAGAAATTCCTAGAGAGCCTAAAGGAATGGGTCAAGAAACTATCTGAAGTTGAATTTGATGTAGATGATAAAAGAAAGCTTGAGCTAATAATCGGTTTAATTAACAAATTCATATTCATTCAGACTCTTGATGACTATGGAGTAATTGAATTCAAATGGATTCAGAAAAAGTGGACTAACTTTGAGCAAGACTGGGTAAGTAAGAGTAAGCTAATAGTTTTAGAGGAATTCTTAAACTATCTCAATAAGTTCTTCTACAAATATTATGATACTGAATTATTTAAGGATAATTTATTAGATTATGTAAAGAAAGAGTCTAAGAACATAGAGAAACTTTATGATAACTTTAGGATGGTTTTGGGTTTAACTTATCTTGAAATAGGGTTTAAAGGGGTAACACAGTATAACTTCAGGCTCATAGATGAAGATGTATTAGGCAAGGCATACGAGAGCTTTTTGGCTGAGCAGAGAAAGGAGCAAGGAGCATATTATACTCCAAAATACATCACTGAATACATAGTTGAGAATACGGTTGGTAGGCTTTATGATGAATTATTAAAAGAGATAAGAATGAGTTTAGAATCTGAAGATTTTGATAAAGCTTTAGAATTGGTAAAGAAGTTTACAACTATTAGGGTTTTAGACCCTGCTTGTGGCTCTGCATCCTTTTTGATCAAAGCGTTAAGGAAGATTAAAGGCAAATATGATGAGTTAAATAAGATAATTGAGGAGTTTGAGAATAAGTATTATAAATATTCTTCATTGTCAGAACTTACACGAAAAGTCCAAGATAGGTTAGACAGAATTAATGAAATTAAGAGTGTAAGAGGACCTAAAGAGGGTAGAGAATTAATATCGCGGCTAATACTAAGGCATATTCATGGTAATGATCTAGATAGAAGGGCATTAGAAGTTGCTAAAGTGAATATCTGGCTTGAGGCAATAAAACTTGCTCCTTCAGAATTTAGATTCGATAGGCTACCAAGCAAAGTTGAGCATATCTTGCCAGACTTGCAAATGAATTTTGGGAATGGAGACTCACTTGTAGGACTACAATTTGAAGACATGATTAATTACTTAGCTAGTAGTTACAAGAAGGAACTTTCTGAACTCTCTAAGCTTAGGCATGAATATCTTGATGATCCTACTAATCCGATTTTGACAAGCTCCTAGATAATAAATCACTTATAGACAAGAAGACAGGTAAAAAGACCATAGATCTCACCAAATTATTTGATTTAACGAAGCCTTTCCATTGGTGCTTGGAATTCTGGTTTGCTTACTTTGATGACAATGGAGAACCTTTAGCACCTAAAAGCTCTGGCTTTGATGTGATTATCGGTAATCCTCCATATGGCAGGATAAAGCAATTAATCAAAGAGAAAGAAATTAAAGATATCTATAGCAAATATTATGATCTTGCCTATCAGTATCAAAGAGGTAACTACAACTACTATAAGTTATTCCTTGAAAGGTGCTTTAATCTCTTAAAAG
>JARVKD010000005.1 GCA_029775875.1 Nitrososphaeria archaeon | reverse complement strand
GGTCCTAATGCTATCAGACAAGCCTACATGAACATTGAAGTTTACTCCCTTTTTTTAGACGTTGATCTGGAAAGTTTGAGTTTGTTAGACCTTGGAAACCTAAAACTAACCAATGATGTTGATGATATGGTTTATTCAGTAGAAAAAGTTGCCCATGAGGCTTTATTCAAAGCTGGAATTAAAAGAGTTGAATCTAACCTTAGAATAGACGATAGAAGAGATAAGCCTAGAACTATGGAAGATAAGGTAAAAGGCATAAGAGAATACATGAAGAAGTAAAGTCAAAAATAATATAATTCTTTCACTTGTAGCAAAGGCTATAATTGAAACGGCTTCTTACTAAGTCTCTCAAAGCGTTAAATAGTTCGTTAAATTTATTAAGGAAAACATGTATTATCATAAAGGAAAACCAAAAGGATGACAGAAATGAATACGCAGTCTCATAAGAATAAAGATTTAACTATGAGAGTCAGGAGACTTCTCTCAAAGACTCCGGGGCTTAGTGTGAAGGAACTAGCAAAAGCCTCCCATGTAAACCGACAATTTATGGCAGGTTTCCTTTCAGCAATGGAAGAGAAAGGGGATGTTTATTCAAGAAAAGTCGGTCCAGCGAGAATTTACTTTAATAATAAGGTGAAAGTTGAATGAGCGAGAAAGTAATTAAGAAAACTCTTAGAAGCATGGAAGTTCTTAAAGGTTTCATCCAAATACCTACCAACAGCCGAAGTGAACTTATCGGGGACATGCTTATGCCCTCCAATGTCCTGGTAAATGGAATGCCTGGAAGACTTGATAAATATGCAAGAATCTGGTCGCCTTTTCTGAAAGGTAAGTTTTCTGCAGGAAGCCGTGTACAGATTAACCGTACCCAAGATGGTTACCAAGTAGAGCTAGTCACAGATGAAGGCAAGAGTGTAGTGAAAACTCCAGCCAAGAGTGAAAACCGAACAAATGAAAGTGAGCGAGTTGGTTTTAACGGTCTAACACCTAAAGAGTGGACACAATTAAGTAAGAGTGTCTGGAGCGCAAGGGAGGTAAGTTCTGCACGGGAGTGGTACCATCTTAAGCATGGAGCCACTTTTTCTGTAGCTTTAGCTGAGAGAGTAATTAAAATGTACACAAAAGAAGGCGATCTAGTCTTAGACCCGTTTGTAGGAGTTGGGACGACTTTAGTCGCTGCAAGGAATCTCGAACGAAGAGGAATAGGCATAGAATTATATGATAAATTTGTTGACCTTGCAAAAGAGGTTCTTGGTCAACAGACGCTTATTGAGAAGCCAGATCAAAAAGTAATTTGTGGCGACTGTAGAGAACTGCTAAAATGGGTGGAACCAAATAGTGTACAATTAATGTTTACTTCACCACCATATGCAAACTTTATCATTCGCTCTATTGAAGATAGGAAAAAAACTCACAAAACTTCGAGACTAGTATTTGACAACAAATCTGTAGTTAAACAATATGGGGAAGATCCTAGGGATTTTGGTAATCTTCCTTACGATGCTTTCTTAAAAGAAATCAAAGCTTTAATGAGGAAATTAATCTTAGTAACTAAGCCAGGCGGATATAATGTGTGGGTAGTTAAAGATTGCAGAGATCCTCAAAATGGAAGGCCGTTCATAGATTTCCATTCCGATATCGCCCATATAGGTAAAAAAGTAGGTTTCCTGTATCATGATCTTATAGTCTGGGATCAAAACGAGCAAAGAAGTTTAGTATTATTAGGTTATCCCACAGTATTCTACGTAAATATTAATCACACATTCTTGGTAGTATTAAGAAAACCTCAAGAAGCAAATACTAAGGCGAGCATATGACATTCCTAGCTAAAGAACAAATACTTAACATAGTATTAAATGCTAAAGATACTACATATCTTACCCATAACTTCCATCCTTTTCCTGCAAAATTCATACCGCAAATACCAAACTTTATGATAAGACAGTTTAGTCTGAAATATGACACTGTTTTTGATCCTTTTTGTGGTAGTGGGACGACTTTAGTTGAGGGAAAATTATTAGGGAGAAACAGCATAGGTGTTGATATACATCCACTTGGAGTCTTCATGTCAAAGGTAAAAATAACAAAAATCCCAGAGGATGAGTTACGCAAAGTACCTGATTTGATTAGAATTATAGAGAGAAGAATAGACTCTTTTGTTTTAAAACTCCATGGACATAAAACACTTCTAGCTTTTATGGGAGAGCATATAAAGAATGGAGCTTTTTCATATGTTTTACCTGACTTCCCAAATAGAGATCATTGGTTTCAAGAACATGTTTTACACGAACTTTCAATAATTAAGGCACTTATAATGGAAGCAGACGTTACCCCTGAACTCAAAGACCTTCTTCTATTAGCGTTTTCTTGCGTCATAGTTCCTGTTTCTAATCAAGATAGCGAAACAAGGTATGCGGCTATAAAAAAAGAAATCCCTCCCAAACAACCTTTCCTCCTCTTTAGAGAAAAGGCACTAGACATGGTTAGTAGGGTTAAACAGTTTAATCAAATGGCTAGTGATTGTAGAGTAGACATATATCATGCTGACAGCAGATACTTAGATTTCCTTGATGACAACATTGCTGATCTTATAGTTACCTCACCACCTTATCCAAATACTTATGATTATTACTTGTATCACAAATTACGGATGCTCTGGCTAGGATTAGATTGGGAAAATGCGAAATTTAACGAGATGGGTTCAAGACTTAGGCATTCAAGCCAGAAGGAGAATATTGATACCTACATGAATGATATGATGAAGTGTTTTAAACATTTTAACCGTATTCTCAAACCTGGAAAACCATTCATAATAGTTGTTGGAGATTCGATCATACGAAAGGAACTTCTGAAGGGAGACGCAATAATTCGTGAGCTTGCTGATAAGACAGGATTTAAACTTGTGAATGAGGTTGAGTATAATTTGGGCTATGCAAGCAAAACCTTTAACCCAGCATTTAGGAATAAAACAAAACAGGAGCACGTGATCTTATTAACATGTGAAAAATAAAGGTGTGGGCATGGAAATAAGAGTTTATTTTGAATGCTTAGAACAGGCGTACCACTATATTCTACCGTTTGTTAAGGAAGGAATCAACCAATCTAAGATTAAAGAGATCCCCATCAAGTTGGTTAGGAGTCCTAAAAGTTTCAAAAATTCAGAAAAGTGTGCTATCCATAGCATCTATTCTCTAACAACTCCAGATTTTCTTATCACAATTTGTGAAGGTTCGGTAGAGGTTCCAATAATTTTGGGCGAATTTTCTGAATCTGTCCTTACAGAAGATCATGAACTTCAAAGAGCAATAGGCGGAGTAGCGTCCGTTCTATCAGGATGCTTATATCTAAAGATATCTGGCCAAAAGCTGTCTTTAAAAGAGCATGGAGGTAAGAAAGAGTTCAATCCTTTGACTGTTGGGCGAATTCTTGATGAAGTGTTCGGTTTTAAAGGTTTTATTGTAGGAACGTGGCCCACTATGGATAAAAACCCTTACATTCTGAAAAGGGACCCTAATTACTTATCCTGTCCGGCTAAAGGCCTAGTCCCTCTTGCAGAGAAAACAATAACTTTGGCTGTAAAAGAAACGGTAGATAATTATGCTGACATTATAAGCAGTAATAAGACTGTGGAAGAGACTGTAGTCCGTGGGTTACTTAACGCGAATGAATTTCAAAATTATCAAAAAGATATACGATCTGCTATGAGCCTTGCAGATTGGATTCAAGATTGGAGGCAAAGGAAATATCAAAAAGGGGAGTCAAGGATTCGGCTAGATCAAGACTCATTAGTCGTTAAGATTAACAGATTTTCGCATGCTGCTGACCCAGACAGAGGCATGCTAATATTCTCATCATTTGTAATCCCTGTTAGTACGGTCTTTGTAAGATATGTTGTAAAGGATGATAGTGTTAAAACTAGAAAGACGTTAATTGACAGGTTCATCAAACAGTCTCTCTCTGAAGGGTTACCTTTTGATTTTATTACAAATGTTGAACGTTTCATAAAGAACAACCTAACTGACAACACTCTCGACTTAACAGAGTTACTCCAGAGGATAACGGACAAATGGTATAATAATAAAGTACTGTTCTCGATTTTCTTATTCTCTGATGGAATGATCATCCATGATAGGGACCAAAGAGCTACCTTTCGGCTTAAATGGGACCGTAAATCTATTTTTAAGATAGACAAAAACAAGTTCAAGGAATCTCTAATTAGATTGTTCGACTCAAGAAGATACGTAAGGCCTTCTTCTGTTAAGAAAATAGAAAGAGAACTTGCCGAAGATGAAGTAACCTACGTCGTAATTCACCAAATTCTTAAACCTAATAACTTCGACATAATGTCAGTAAGGTATCAAGGGGCACAGGGAGACGCTGCCATACTACCTGAAAAGCACAAAGGAAGAGAGCAGAAAAGGATGTATGTTGACGTCATGGCATGGCTTCCACCAGACAATTCAAAGCAATCAAATGAGCTTGCTTTAGAGGAAAGTAAATGCTCTTTCAATAAGAAGGAAATCGAAGAAACTATAGCTAAATTAGATAAGATTAGAAGAGAACGCATCATAACTGAGGCACTAATTGAGACCCTTCAAAGAATGGGAGAAAATAGAGAATTAAGGCGTATCGTTATTGGTGTTGCATTTGGTATCGATACATCGTTAACAACCTCTTGGCAACCTGCTAAAGCTGACTTTCTAGTGAGGATTACAAAAAGAGATAAGTGGGACGTAGCCTACTTCGGAAATAAATTAAGATGCGCTTTCAAATATATGGAAGGTGACGTGAGACTTCCTCAAGTTTATGAGGTTGTCAGTAATATTACCACTGAAAATACTAGCTTGATGAAATACTTTAATGAGTGACAATTAATTTTTCAGCATGGTAATTCAGCCATTATTGACCAACTACCATCAGGGTTCTTCCTAATATATCCCCACTTTGCTAGACTTTGTAGTCGAGTATAGATGTAGGCGTATAGCTTACTGTCGGGATATCTTTTTTTAGCCAATTCGATTATTTGTTTTGGAAAAGCTGTACCGCCTAATTCCTTAATTAACTGATACACCAGCTTCTGACTCATTAGCAGTGTATTACTTCCCCTTGGTCTTAAGATTTTATGTCAGATAATGAGAAGTTCTAAATACTAATGGGACAAATGGCAAAACTGGTTTATTAATAAGCCATTTAATACCATCACGATACTTTTTCCTATAAGAATCATCAAAATTTTGACCCTTGCTTCATGAGCAATTTCCAATATGAAAATATTTTTTCTTGACTATTAAATTTAATATACTTAGTATTTGTATAGTTAGATGTGATGGGAGAAATAGGTAAGATTACACATTATTATCCGAAGATAGGAGTTGCTGTAGTAGAGCTAAAAGCGCCTCTAAAAGTTGGGGATAAGATTCTGATAAGAGGAAGCACAACTAATTTCGAGCAGATGGTAGAATCCATGCAGATAGAGCATCAAGATGTTCAGTCTGCTGAGGCAGGAAAGTCTGTAGGCTTAAAGGTAGTTCAAAGAGTTAGAGAGGGCGATATTGTCTATACAGCCACATAATGCGAAGTTTACTTTACAGTGACAGACTTTGCAAGGTTCCTAGGTCTGTCGACATCCGCCCCTCTATTGACAGCCATATAGTATGCAAGCATCTGTAAAGGTATAACTTCTATTATAGGGTAAAGCAGTTCTTCAATTTGAGGTAAAAGGATGAGATCATCATAAATTTCATTATTTAAATTCGAGATTCCTATTATCTTCGCCCCTCTTGCCTTCATTTCTAGTGCATTGCTAAGAGTCTCATGGTAAGTCTGGTCCTTCGGGTTAAGCACTACGACAGGAGTTCTTTCATCTATCAAAGCAAGAGTGCCATGCTTTAACTCCCCAGCAGCCATTCCCTCAGCATGAATGTAAGAGAGTTCCTTGAGCTTAAGAGCGCCCTCCAATGCTATCGGATGGTGGACAGATCGACCTATAAAGTAAAAGTCGCTGCTGTCTTTGTACTTTTCTGCTATATTCATGATTTTGTTTTTTTGTTCAAGAATAAATTCAACGTAATCATTGAGCCTTTTGAGCTTATTTATGTTAACAACTTCATCAACCGTGGTTAGGGCAAGAAGATAGATAAGTGCAAGTTGGGCTGTGAAGCTCTTAGTTGCTGCAACGCCTATCTCTGGGCCACAGTTCAGATAAAGCGTGAGATCACTCTCTCTATCGAGAGTTGAACTCATGACATTAACTATTGAGAGGATTTTTGCTCCTTTCTCTTTTGCTTCCCTAACAGCATGTAGAATATCAGCAGTCTCACCACTCTGTGAAATAGCAAGAATAACTGTATCTTTGTCCACCCAGTCCATTACCTGACTGAATTCACTTGCCAGGATGGCTTCACAGTAAACTTTTGAAATCTTTGAGAATAGATGCCTTGCTAAGAGTCCTGCGTGAAAGCTAGTGCCAGAAGCAGTTATGAACAATTTCTTAGCTACTTTGATAGATTTGCAAAATTTCGTTAACTTAATTGGGTCTTGGTAAAGAGAATTCTTAATAGTGCTTGATTGCTCATGAATCTCCTTAAGGGTATAATGAGTAAACTCCTTCTTTGATACATCGTAAGCTTCCCATGCTACTTGTGTTATGCCTTTTCGAACTTCTCTCCCATTAAAATCGAATATTTTTAAAGAATCCTTTTTTGCCATTACTGCCTCTAAGTTATCTAAAAAGATCACCTTATCCGTATATTCAACAAAGGATAAAACATCGCTAGCAAAGAAGAGTTCATTTTTTCTCACGCCTATTACAAGAGGAGAGTCTTTTCTTGCACCTAAGATCAAATCAGGTTCATCTTGAAAGATCGCGAGGAAAGCAAAGTTTCCCTTGATCCTCTTTACAGTTGCTAAAAGAGTTTTCTTTATGTCTTTGAATTTATTATAGAATTTTTCAAGAAGGTGGGCTATTACTTCGCTATCGGTCTGGCTTGTAAACTTATGACCTTCAGCTAATAGTGATTTCTTCATTTCTTGGTAGTTTTCTATTATTCCATTATGGACTATGGCTATTTCTTTTCCACACGAAGTATGTGGATGAGCGTTCTCTCTTGTAACACCGCCATGAGTAGCCCATCTTGTGTGTGCAATGCCTACATTTCCCTTAAGTCCAAAAGAATTTGACCCGCTTTCACTTATCTTTCCTGTATTCTTCATTAATTTGATCTCTCCTTGGATAATAGCTAAACCCCAAGAGTCGTATCCTCTATATTCAAGCCTCCTTATTCCATTCATTAAGATAGGAACTGCGTCTTTATCACCGACGTATCCTATGATTCCACACATAACCAAGACTAGTTTTTATGAAGAGGTTTAAAAATCCCATAGCACTCTAATGTATTGCCGTTATAATCTCTTTTTAAGTAGGCTATGTTGATTTTGTAATCAGGATGAGAGTTTTTCATTGACCATTAAAAAACCATTTATAGAGGAATGATTTATTGGATTAAGGAAATCTTTATGAGGGAGCCTTTATGGAATGGGTAGTAAATGGGGATTAATAATGCACAAGGTTGTTATACAGCTTACCAAAAGGGAGGAGGTGAGAGACGTTGAATAAGGATCAAGTTATAGGAGCTTTGATATTGATTGCAAGTGTTTTAGGCATAATAGTTTATGGTTGGCTCCTATTCTTCGTTGCTCCTCAACTCGTACTACAGATATCTGCATTCATAGCCATCTTGGTAATTCTAGGGATCCTAGCATGGATAGGTTGGACTATGGCTACCACGCCACCGCCAGCACCTATGGAAGCTGAAATTACCACCTCAACACAAGAAGCTTCAACTAAAACAGAATCTACTGGCAAGGAGAAGACCGATTAATCATGCAATTCAATTGAGTACTTGTTCGAGTAAAGGCTTAAAATCTAGAAAGATTAGTTGGGAAGCCTGACGTTCTCCGTTTGGTCCCAAATGTTCCTATTAGAGATTGTATTAATCAAGAATCGGTAGCCTTAGGTTTAAATTTTTGTGAATAGAGCCACTAAAAAACAATTTATAATAGTCCCTAACTAAATTTACTCATGAAAAAGAGGCTTATAATCGAAGGAAAAGACGGTCCTTTGATGAAAAGTATTGTGATCTTCGATGAGCCATCGATTATGAGACCTACCTTAAACCCCCTTAGTTGGAAGATCCTCAACCTTCTTGCTCAGAAGCCTATGTACCCTGCCGAAATAGCGAGGTTTCTCAAGATTTATGAACAAAAGGTTTACTATTACATTAGGCAGTTATATAAAATAGGGCTTTTATCTATTGAAAGAGAAGAACCTATAAAAGGCGCATTGGCCAAGTACTATAAAGTAACTCACCCAGCTTTTGGCGTTGAGTTACCATTTGGTGAGAAAAGACTTAACTTATCAGGTTCAGCCTTTGTGGATGAAAAGATCATCTCTTTCTTTAATGAGTTTTTAGATTCAAGTGCTTTTGATGGGCGTATAATCGTTGGTTCCCCTGAAGCTCATGGCCCATATAAGGCATCTGCGAGAGACGGGCATTATGCAGTTCAACTTGCTTTCTTTCTTGGACAATTCAGTAAGATGCCAAACGATTTTATTGTAAAGCTCGATGTGGATGTAAAAGCGGAGAAGGAAGAGAAAAACAATCTCATCTTGATAGGCGGTCCCGGTACGAACCTTATCACTGCAGATGTCAACAAGTATTTGCCAATCAGATTCAATGAGCAAAATTACTGGGCTGGACTATTAGATGCACAAGGGAGAACATTCAATGGCGATCATGACGGACTCATAGCTAAGATTCCAAATCCTCATGATGAAAAGAAGAGCATAATCGTTCTTGCAGGGCTAAGATATATAGGCACGAAGTCATCAGTCATAGCCATAACGAACTTTACTAGAGAGGTCTTGAAGAATTATCATGACGAAAGAAAATGGGCCATAGTGATTCGTGGATTCGATTTAAATGGCGATGGTAAAGTGGATTCCATCGAAGTTTTATCGTGACTGAGATAGAACGATTTATGTTAACGGCAAACATTTATAATAGATGTTTAGGGCTAATATTCACAAAAAGTGTATAATCTTTGTCCTCAGAATTCAAGCATATAGTTAGAATCGCTGGGAAGGATTTAGATGGAACGAAAAAGGTAGCCGTTGCTCTAACAGATATTAAAGGTGTAAGTCATAATTTAGCCAGTGCTATTACCAATGCCCTTAAGATAGATAGCAGAATGAGGCTGGGAGCCCTTAGCGATGGGCAGATTTCTGAAATTCAAGAATGTCTTAAAGATCCTAGTAAGATAGGCATTCCTGCTTTCATGTTAAACCATAAGAAAGCCCCAGACACAGGCGTTAATTCCCACTACATAGGTTCAGACTTAGATTTTGTTCTAAAGACAGAGATAGAACGTGAAAAGATGCTAATGAGTTGGCGTGGTGTAAGGCATTCATTAGGCTTAAAGGTAAGAGGACAGCGTACAAGAACTACTGGGAGAAAGGGAAGAGCCGTTGGTGTGAAGAAGGGCGCCCCAGTATTACAACAAAAGTGATCATTATGGGAGATCCTAAAAAGCCTCGCAAGAAGTATTCTGCACCAAAGCATCCTTGGCGAAGCGATCAATTATCTCAAGAGTTATTTATGATAGGCACTTATGGGCTGAGAAACAAGCGTGAACTATGGAAGGCACACACAGAACTTTCAAGGATAAGGAAACAAGCGAGGATGCTTTTGGCAACACCCCATGAGATAAGAGAGAGGAAAGAAAAAGAACTTTTATCATCCTTAAGTAATTTGGGAATAGTGGATTTGAAATCAGGTTTGGACGATGTCCTTGGCCTGACAGTTGAGAATCTGTTAGAAAGGCGTCTCCAAACTGTAGTCTGGAAAAAAGGCATGGCTTTGTCTCCTTATCAGGCTCGTCAAATGATAACCCATGGTCATGTAATGATAGGAGATAAAATCGTCACAAGACCTGGATACATGGTAAAAAGAGACGAATATGATAAAGTTAGGTTGAGCGATAGTAGCACCCTTAAGAGTCAAACAATATCTGCTCAAGGTGAATAAAATGAGTGAGAAAAGCTCGGAAACAAAAGAGAGGTGGGGATTGGCCCACATATATAGCTCTTATAACAATACCATAGTGCACATAACCGACTTGACTGGCGCTGAGACAATAGCCTTTAGTTCGGGAGGGAGGCATGTAAAGGCGGATAGGCTCGAATCTTCTCCTTATGCTGCTATGAAATCATCTACAGCAGTTGCTGAAATAGCAAAGGCAAAGGGCATTAATGCTCTACACATTAAAGTCCGTGCTGTAGGCGGTACAGGTCCTAGAACTCCAGGCCCAGGTGCTCAAGCAGCCATAAGAGCCTTGGCTCGCTCAGGCTTCAAGATAGGAAGGATAGAAGACTGTACACCTATTCCTCATGATACTACTAGGAAACCGGGCGGTAGAAGGGGTAGAAGAGCCTGAGAGACTGAACCTAAAATGGCATTTAAATTACTGATAGGAGGGTTTTGTTCTTGGTAAAAATACAAGTATTGGAGCAGGATGAAATGAAGATCAAAGTGTTGATCAAGGGCATTCACAGGAGTTATGCTAATGCAATACGCCGTTTTGCCATCTCTGAAGTGCCTACAATGGCTATTGATGAGGTTGTAATAATCGAGAACTCTTCCATAATGTATGACGAGCTTTTAGCCCATAGGCTCGGTCTGATTCCCCTAAAGACTGATCTTGAAAGATATGTTCTGCCAGAAGAATGTGACTGCAAAAGTCCTTTGGGTTGCCCTAGATGTAGAGTTCTTCTAGTTTTAGATGCTGAAGCCACTGATAAGACAAAGGTTGTTTACTCTGGAGATTTAAAGTCTGAAGACAAGTTTGTAAAACCCATAAGCAGCTCCATACCCATAGTCAAGCTTGCCCCTAGACAAGTGATAAAACTTGAAGCATATGCCAGATTAGGAAAAGGAAAAGAACATGCAAAGTGGCAACCCACGACAGTCTCAGTCCTTAAGCCTATTTCTGAAGAGGAGGATACTCACATGCTGTATATCGAATCTTCAGGCTCTCTCCCAGCCAGCGAAATCTTAACTAAAGCGGTCGAAATCTTACATAAGAAACTTTTAGATTTCTCAGAAAAATCAAAGAGTGTGAAGTAGTTTGAGCAGAATCGAAAATCCTGTTTTGAATAATGCAATATACACCTTAAGACAGGCATACAAGAAAAGCAACTCTCATATCTGGCTCGCTGCTATTGAATATTTGTCGAAGTCTAGTTCAAGAAGACCAGCAGTGAACATAGGAAAGGTCTCTAGACTGACAAAGGAAGGCGATTTAGTATTTGTGCCTGGTAAGATTCTTGGAGGTGGTACTATCTCACATAAAGTAACCATTGGAGCTTATAGCTTCTCAGAAAAGGCTTACTGGAAGATTCAAAAGGCAGGGGGTAACGCCATGCCACTAAGCAAGTTCATAAAAAAATTTCCTAATGGGAAAGGAGTGATCTTGATTGGCGGCTAGCGTGAAGAGCGCTAAAATCATGGTTGTAGACGCTCAAGGGTACATAGCCGGAAGGCTCTCTTCCCATATAGCGAAATCTTTGCTGAACGGTAATAAAGTGATTGTTGTGAACGCTGAAAAAGTCTTACTATCAGGCAGCAAGTCGAGCATCATAAACGAGTATTTAAAAAGATTAGAGATTGGTAGTGTAATAAGCCCCCGTCACGGCCCTTTTCATCCGAGAAGACCTGATACCATACTGAGCAAGATGATTCGTGGGATGCTTCCAATACGCAAAGCCAAAGGCTTGGAGGCTTTGAAAAGATTGAGGGTATACATAGGTGTACCTGAGCAGTACAAGACTTTTGAAAAGACCAAATTTGAAGATGCTATAGCGAAAAAACCTTTATCTTTCTATCTTACACTAGGTGAGTTGTCCTTTAGGCTAGGTTGGAAAGGTGAGTAAATCGAGCTCTAATGTGAAACTATATTCAGGTTCAAGAAAGACAGCAAGAGCAACAGCTGCCATTTCTGCTGGGAGTGGTAGAGTTAGGATAAACAAAGTCCCTGCAGAGATCGTCACACCTGAAGTTGCGAGAGAAGTCATACTCACCCCATTGCAGTTGGCTGGAGATATAAGAGACAAGGTAGACATAGATGTGAAGGTAAAGGGTGGAGGTTTCATGAGTAGGGCTGAAGCCTCAGCCATAGCTATATCTCGAGCTCTCGTGGAGTGGAGTAAAAGCTCAGAATTGAAACAGAAGATTATAGAGTTCAACAAACACCTTCTAGCCGGAGATCCAAGGCGCACAGAGCCAAAGAAGTTTGGAGGACCAGGCCCTAGGAGAAGAAAGCAGAAATCCTATAGATAAAGTGCAGATTCTTTTCATAGATATTTCAAGCATCTAGGTCCATTTTAATTATCACAATTAAAGTAAAAGTACTGAGTAGTCAATAGGGTTGATATGGAGAAGTTCGATGAAGATATAAACACTCTATTGAGGAGAATATCTGAAAATGAGGACATTAGAGTAAGATCCGAGTTAGAGCAAGTTGCACATAGGTTAATGGAGCTATATAGAAGGAACTTGGTCAAGATAAACCACTCAGTAATGGAACTTTTATGCTCAAAGCATCTGATTTTAAGAGGCTATTATGTAGACGTAGAGCACCAATTGAGCGATATACTAGTATGTGACCTTTTTGGAGTTAGGGGAGAGGGAAAGCTGATAATCGAGATAGAAACAGGCTATACTTCGCCAGAGCATGCTCTCGATCCTTCCACTTACAATAGAGCCAGACTTGCGAGCAAGATAGCAAGGTATAGCGCCTTCTCAGACAAGTTTGGCCTTGGAACCTTGCCCACGAACATATTGCAGATACCAGAGGTCTTTCAGAAACCTCCCAGTTATAGAAGGGTTGATGAAATACTGGAGGTAAAAACTCTTTGTGATAAATATTACAAAAACCCTCCAGTAAGCTTTGATGAAATAAAGAATGCTCGTCTGCACGCTATATATATAATTGATCTGGACAGAGTTTTAGTTCGAGAGATGGACCCCGAGGCATACATAGATGAAGTCTCAAAGATTTCGTTTATCAAAAGAGAATTTTTGGAGTAATGACTATTTGAGGCAGTTAAAAGTTTATGAATAGAATATGAAGCTAAAAAGTTTAAATTGTTAATAAACTTCGTCAAACTAATGAACTCAAAAATGGCATTATCTAGAGAAGACCTAAATACTGCTAATTTATTCTTATTTATGACCATAAACCATTTTAGGGTGAATTAAAAGAAGGTTATTTCTATGCTGATCCCTGTTAGATGCTTTACATGCGGCTCACTGATAGGAGACAAGTACGAAGAATTCGTCAAGAAAGTGAAAGAAGGGGAGGATCCTGGCAAAGTCCTAGATAAAATAGGAGTGAAGAGGTACTGTTGCAGGAGGATTTTGTTATCCAATGTTAATGTGATTGATAGTACAATACCTTACTTTGAGGTCCTTGCTGAGAGACATTCCGAGTTCGAATCAGAGCAACTTTGAGGTGCCGTAATGAAAAAAGCTTCGATCGAGTCAATCAAAGCAAGAATCTGCTACGATAGTAGAGGGGATGAATCTATAGAAACTGACGTAAAGGTTGAGGGCTTCATCGGGAGGGCTTGTGCTCCAAGGGGAGCTAGCACTGGCAAGTATGAGGCAGTTGGCTTTAATCCAGATGGTATTAAAGCTACTTTAAAATTGATTACTGATTATTCACCAAAATTGATAGGTTTTGATGCTTCCAATCCTAAATCTTTAAGCCAATTGTTGAGGGAGATAGATGGCACAAAGAACTTCAGTCGAATAGGTGGATCAGCTGCCTATGCTATAAGCGTGGCAACAGCCGAGGCTTTTGCAAAAGCTAAAGGTGTACCTCTATACAAAGCTCTTTTACCAAAAGGACCATATCTCATGCCTTACCCTTTAGGTAATGTTTTGTGTGGAGGAAAGCATTCTGGTCCTGGCGCACCTGATATTCAAGAATTCTTGGTCTGTCCTTTAGGTGCAAAGAGCATTAAAGAGGGTTTGAGGGCTAACATAGCCGTGCATAAGGAGGTAAGGAAGCAGATCGAAAAGAAAGACCCTTACTTCACAGGAGGTAAGGGGGATGAAGGAGGCTGGGCACCACACATAAAAGACGAAGAGGCCTTTGAATTAGTATCATCCTCATCAAAAATAGTTTCTGATTCTTTGGGTGTTGATATAAGATTGGGAGTTGATTTTGCTTCCTCTTCCCTTTGGGATGAAGATTCAAAAGCTTACGTTTATACTAGATGGGGAGCAAAGAGATCCCCCGGGGAGCAACTAGAGTTTGTTATGGAATTGGTTAAGAAATACCATCTCTTTTTTTTGGAAGATCCTTTTCATGAAGAAGCTTACGAAGAATTTGCTGAACTTACGAAGAAGCTGAGTAAAGTATACGTTGTAGGTGATGATATCTTCGTAACAAATACATCGCGATTATTAAAAGGTGTGGAGATGAAAGCAGGGAATGCTGCGATATTAAAGGTAAATCAAGCAGGGACTTTAGGCGATGCCATGGATTTCGCTGAAAATGCAAGAAGGCACAATTATGCTTTGATAACTTCTCATAGATCAGGAGATACTTCTGATGTTCACTTATCTCATATAGCTATAGCAACTCAGTCTAAGATGATAAAGTCTGGAGTGGTAGGAGGGGAACGCTTATCAAAGCTCAATGAGCTTTTAAGGATAGATGAAGAGTTGGGCGGATGTAATATGGCTAAACTGGAGGTATGAAATTGTCACGCAGAAAAACTGATGAGGAGAAGGATGAAAGCGGCTCTTCTGAGAAGGTCGTAGTTGCTCAGCTCTCAGAGAAGACTCTACTTGCTACTGGCATAAGAGTCGGCACTTTGGTCAAGACCAAGGACATGGAGAAGTTCATAAGTAGAACTAGACCTGATGGTCTACGGATAATAGACCTTGAGAAGATCCTATCAAGAATAGAAGTAGCTGCGAAGTCAATAGCAAGGTCTGACATCAAGAGAATAGTTGTATGTTCCGCAAAAGAGTATGGTAAGACTCCTGTTGAGATGTTCTGCTCATTGACAGGAGCAATTCCCATAACAGGCAGGTTCATGCCCGGTACGTTCACAAACCCTCTCTACCCTGAACATATAGACCCAGAACTTGTGATAGTGGCAGATCCTATGATAGACGCAAGAGCTATAGAAGAGGCATCAAAGGTGGGAGTGCCTGTAATTGCTATTTGTGATACAGACAACGTTACTTCTAACATAGATCTAGTAATCCCAGGCAATAACAGAGGGAGAAGGGCTTTGGCTACCATCTTCTGGCTATTGGCAAGA
This sequence comes from Nitrososphaeria archaeon, assembly GCA_029775875.1. Lineage (GTDB taxonomy): Archaea > Thermoproteota > Nitrososphaeria > Nitrososphaerales > JACAEJ01 > JAVZMU01. The sequence goes on along the minus strand of JARVKD010000005.1, from coordinate 34,218 downwards.
GCAGTTCTAGTTCACTCAGGAGCCTTAACTCCTGATCAGCCAATGAAGCATTCAATAGAGGATTTTGAAACAAAGACTGTGGAGGAAAGTGCAAAGTGAGGTTAAGACGTCCTGCTGTAGCAGGCATGTTTTATCCTTTTGACAGTGATGAATTAAAGGCAAGCATTGAAGAATCCTTCTTTCATAGAATAGGTCCAAAAAAGAAGAGTCCATCGGTTGAAGCCATTGGTGAGAGAGTTGTCCTTGTTTCACCACATGCAGGATACATGTATTCAGGTCCTGTAGCTGCCCATGGATACTATGCTTGTTCTTATTTGAAGGGCGTAGAGTTAGTAGTAATAGCAGGACCAAACCACTACGGCATTGGTAGCGGTGTAGCAACTGTTAGAGAAGGAATATGGGAGACGCCTTTAGGAAAGGTTGAAGTCGATGGCAATTCGGCAAAGCGCTTAGTAGAATCGTCTGGCATCGTTGACTTTGATGATTCAGCCCATATGAGAGAGCACTCTATCGAAGTCCAGATTCCATTTCTCCAATACATCTTTGGTAGCAAGTTCAAGATACTACCAATAAGTATGATGCTTCAAGACATGAGTACAGCAATTGATGTTGGCAAAGCCATAGCAAATTGTGTAAAAGATAAGAAATTCTTACTAATAGCTTCTTCAGACTTTACCCATTATGAAGCGCAAGAGATTGCTTCAAGGAAGGATTCAGAGGCGATTAAGGCGATACTACAGATGGATGTATCTAAACTCTACAACGTCATTGAAAATTTGAATGTGACTATGTGTGGATATGGGCCTGTAGCAACGATGATTACAGCAGCCAAAGAGTTGAACATAACGAATGGAAAACTTCTCAAGTATGCGACTAGTGGGGATATAACTGGAGACTATAGTAGCGTGGTTGGCTACGCATCTATCCTATTTCAGTGAAGTTAATTTTGAAATTTTTTGCTAAGGCTCCAGGCAAGATCATAATTACTGGAGAGCATTTTGTAGTTCACGGCTCTTTGGCCCTTGCTGCTGCCATTGATAAAGGAGCATTGGTACAGGCTGAAGCTTTTGAAGGTATTGAGATTTTATCTAAGACTTTAGGCTCTTACTCTTCGAAAAAAGGGCAAGTTCCCTTATCTCTTAAACCTACTTTGGAAGCCATAAAGGCTACTCTAGAATTCATAGGAGAGAAAAAGGGCGTTAGAGTGATGATAGATTCTAATCTGCCTGTGTCTTCAGGTCTTGGCTCATCTAGCGCAGTTGCTGTGGCAACGGTTGCAGCCACAGCGTCAGCCTTTGATCATGAATTATCGCCAGAAGAAATGGTAAATCTTGCCATGGTATCTGAGAGAATAACTCATGGTAAGCCATCGGGCATAGACGTGAACGTTGCAGTCTATGGCGGAGTAATTCTATTCAGGATGGGAGAGAAGCCTAGACAAATAAAGTTGGATAAAGATGTTGAGTTTATTGTATGCCATAGCGGGATTAAGCGCAGAACGTCTAAAATGGTCTCAAAATTTTCAAAAATTAAGAAGTCATATCCTAATCTTTTTGCATCCTTAGTTGCATCTTCTAATTACTTTACAGAGAAGGCAGCCTTTGCATTAATGAATAGAGACCTTACCACTTTAGGTGCCATAATGAACTTCTTTCATTCAGTCTTGAGCAATCTTGGAATGTCAACAAGAGAATTAGACCAATTAATAGAAAAGGCTCTTGAAGCTGGTTGTATAGGAGCAAAGCTTACTGGTGCTGGTGGAGGAGGCTGCATTATAGCTTTACCAAAATCTAGCGAAGCAAGAGTTGTAGCTGAATCGTTAAAGAGGAAAGGCATCGATGCATCTATAGTGAAATTGCCTCTTGAAGGTGTAAAGGTTTGGCAAGAAAAGAGTTAGCAATAGTAAAGTTAGGGGGTTCTCTTATCACGCATAAGGAGAAGCCTCTAACTATAAATTTACAAGTGATAGATGCTATTGGCAATGCTCTATCAAAATCAGAAAATCCTCTCATATTAGTGCATGGCGGTGGTTCTTTTGGACACTACTTTGCTGACAAGTATGGATTGACGACAAAGCCATCAAAAGTTTCTGCTGAAGGGGTGTCAAAGACTAGGGCATCTATGCTGGAACTTAACCTTAAGATTCTAAGTTGTTTGGATAAGCATGGATTAAATCCTTATTCCTTGCCTCCATCAAACTTTGTACAATTGACCACTAAAGCAAAAAGAAAGCTGTTTTTATCCCTTATTGATAATGGCTTAACTCCTGTCACTTATGGAGATGTCCTTTTAAAATCAAAAGGTTTCTACGTTCTATCAGGGGACGAAATTACAAGGATGTTATCAGAAGCATTAAAGCCAATTAGAGTAATCTTTCTTTTGAACGTAGATGGCATATTCAGGGATTTAAATCAACCAGACTCTCTCATAGAAGAGCTAAAGCCAGAAGATTTAACAAAGATTCAAGTCAAGAGCATAGACATGGACGTTACTGGCGGCATGGGGCTTAAGGTAAAGGAAGCTATAAGAATGGCAAAGGATGGCATAGATGTAATGTTCATAAATGGCACAAACCAAGAGAGAATCCTAAGAGCGTTAAAGGGCGAGCTTTTAAAAGGCACGTTGATAAGAGGTTCAAGAAAATGAATGAAGATTTGATAGAAAGAAAGGCAGATCATATAAACATAAGTTTGGAAAAACAGGTAGAGTCAAAGAAGTCTACCCTTTTTGAGTGTGTCCATTTAATTCATAACGCTTTACCAGAATTAAATTTAGATTCTATAGACACATCAACTTCATTCCTAAATCATAAGTTCTCAGCACCTATACTAATAGATGCTATGGTGGGAGGCTCCCCTGAATCTGCAAAGATAAACGAAAACTTGGCTTTAGCCGCTGAAGAGCTTGGCATAGGGATGGTAGTTGGTAGCCAGAGGGTAGGACTGTCTTCACCATCTTTGGCTGAAACTTACTCTATAGTAAGAAAGAGAGCCCCGAACATCTTCTTGGCTTCTAACATAGGAGCTGCACAGCTATTGAAAGGTTTTGGAAAAGAAGAGGCAAAAAAGTGCATAGACATGATAGGAGCTGAAGCCTTTGTCATTCATTTGAACCCCTTACAAGAAGCCATTCAAGTTGGTGGAGAGCCTCAGTATAAAGGAATAATAGACAAGATTCGTGAGTTGATATCCCAATTGAGCGTACCTGTTATAGTCAAAGAAGTAGGGTTCGGAATATCAAAAGAAGTAGCCATAAAGCTAGAATTGGCTGGGGTTTCAGCCATAAATGTTTCAGGGGCTGGAGGAACCAGCTGGTCTGCAGTGGAGCATTATAGAGCTTTGGCTTTAGATAATAAAGAAAAGGCTGAACTTGGTCAGCTCTTTTGGGACTGGGGAATACCAACGGCTGTAAGCTTGATAGAAACTAGAAGAGCCACAAAGATACCCGTAATTGCTTCTGGGGGCATAAGAACAGGCTTGGACATAGCTAAGAGCTTAGTTCTAGGAGCTAATCTGACAGGTATGGCTTTGCCCTTGCTAAGACATGCAGCAGTCTCTAAAAATTCTCTGCTTTCCTTTCTCCAAAAGACTATTTATGAGCTTAAGACGACCATGTTTGCAGTTGGTTGTAATAATATACAAGATATGAGAAGGGTAAGATTTACTATCACAGGAGAATTGGCAGAGTGGCTAAAGCAATGAGTCTAACAGAGCAACTGGAAGCATCGGCATTACAGGTAAACGATTACATTTACTCATTATTGAAAGGTAAACCGAAGATTTTGTATGATGCCTCATCACATTTGATAAGAACAGGAGGTAAGCGACTAAGACCCTTTCTTGTTATGAAATCCTTTGAACTTTTTGATAAAGATGTAAGAAAAGCCATACCTGCGGCTGCAGGTCTTGAACTCATTCATAACTTCACTTTAGTGCACGATGATATAATGGATCATGACTTAACACGCCATAACGCTCCTACAGTTCACGCAAAATACGGAGTTCCTATTGCAATAATCTCTGGAGATATTCTCTTTGCTAAAGCCTTCGAGGCTATAGTTTCAGGGATGCAAGAGATGAACATAAAACAAAGCGTTATAATTAGAGTTTTAGAATTAGCTGTCAAGTCTTCCATCAGGGTCTGTGAAGGGCAAGCCAAGGATCTAAAAATGACTTCAAGCAAGCGCTTTCATTCAAAAGAAACTTACTTTGATATGATTCGGAACAAGACTGCAGCTCTTTTTGAGACTGCTTGTAGGATTGGTAGCATAGTCGGTAATGCTGAAAAAAAGGATGAAGAATCCATGGCTAACTTTGGAAGAAACCTTGGCATAGCCTTTCAATTAGTGGATGATTTGCTTGGTATTGCAGGAGACCCTAAACTGACAGGAAAGCCTGTGGGAAGTGACTTGAGAGAAGGAAAGAAGACTTTAGCATTATCTTTAGCCTTAAAGCTTGCAAATGATGAAGATAGGATTAAGATTCAAAGAGTCTTTGGGAAGAGAAAGGTTACACAAGAAGAGATGGACGAAGCGTTGATGATCATCTCCAAAACAGGAGTAGCTGATAAAATTAGAGACGAAGCCAGATTCTATGCAGATAAGGCAATTTCAATTCTTAAAAGATACCCCGATTCCTCTGCAAAGAAGAGTTTATCAGAATTGACCAATTTTATTGTGACCAGAAATTTATAGAAAAGGGAAATATTTAACATAAGAGTTACTAATTAAATTGATTACAATTGGCGGAGATTCAGCCTGATGTCTCACTATTAATTCGTAAGCATGCTTTATTGAACGCTTACAAGCATGATGGGAGATGTGAGGCAGGTGCAGTTTTAGGGAAAGTTTTAGGAGAGAGACCAGATCTAAAAAATCTTGTAAAGAAATTATACCCTTCCTTGAAGCAGATAGTGGATGAAGTCAATCGACTTAGCCTGAATGAGCAGTTATCTATTCTTAAAACAAATTTTCCAGATGCTATTGTTGAAGTTCCTAAGGTTAAAGCTGAAGAGAAGAAACTGCCTCCTCTTCCAGATGCTGATAAATATGCCAAGATAGTCACTAGATTTTCTCCAAACCCAGACTGCGCTCTTCATTTAGGCTCAGCCCGTGCCATAATCCTCTCTCATGATTACGCTAGGCAATACGATGGCAAATTCATCCTTAGGTTTGAAGATACTGATCCAAGGCTAAAGAAGGCATCTTTGATATTTTATGATTTGATCAGAGAGGACCTTAATTGGCTAGAATGTAGATGGGATGAGGAGTTCATTCAGAGCGATAGGCTCAGCATATACTATAAAGTTGTAGAAGATCTGATCAAGGCAAATGGAGCTTATGTTTGCACTTGCGAACCAACAACTTTTCGCAGCCATATAGCCTCAAGCAAAGCTTGTCCATGTAGAAATTTGACTTTAGAGGAGCAGATGAGTAGATGGAAGGATATGCTCGATGGAAATTATAAAGAGGGACAAGCCATTGTTAGAGTTAAAACAGATCTCAATCATCCTAATCCTGCTGTAAGAGACTGGCCTGCTCTTCGCATAGTCGATACGATAAAGCATCCACATCCAAGAGTTGGGTCGAAGTATCATATCTGGCCATTGTATAACTTTGCAGCAGGCGTTGACGATCATTTAATGGGTATAACTCATATCATAAGAGGTAAGGAGCACTTAACAAATGCTGTAAGGCAGATGTATATGTATAAGCATTTGAATTGGGAATATCCGGTTGCCATTCATTATGGGAGGCTAAAGATAGAAGGAGCAGTCTTGAGCAAATCTAAGATAATTCAAGGCATAAGAGATGGATTATACGAAGGCTTTGACGATCCTAGACTTGCAACTTTTTTGGCTTTAAGGCGGAGAGGCTTTCAGCCAGATGCCATTCGTAAGCTGATATATGATGTTGGAATTAAGCCAGTGGATGCAACCTTAAGTTGGCAAAATCTTTACTCCTATAACAGACAAGTTGTCGATAAGGTTGCATCTAGGTACTTTGCCATAATGGATAAAATCGAGCTTCAAATTCATGGAATTAAAGAGAATCTAAAGGCAGTCTTACCCAAGCATCCTGATGACAAAGCAAGAGGCAACAGAGAACTTAAAGTCCATCAAAAAAACGGTATTGCAAAGGTCTTCGTATCAAAGTCAGATAAGGAGCTATTGCTATCAAAACCTATCACAAGGCTCATGGGGCTTATGAATATTGGTGATGTAAAGTTTGAGGGCAATTATCTTAAAGCGAGTTTTAAAGGATTGTCTATTCATGAGGCAAGAGAGGCTGAAGCACCTCTCATTCACTGGCTTCCTACTCAAGATACTGTTAAGATAATCTTAGTAATGCCTACAGGAAAGAAGATTGAAGGATTGGCTGAGAAGAGCCTTGCTGATGAACCCATGAACTCTTTAGTGCAGTTAGAAAGGCTGGGCTTTGGGCGCATAGATTCAAAGTCTGATGACAAGATAGTTATCTACTTCACGTCAAGATAAGTACCATGATAAAGTTAAAGAGGTGCCTGATTGAATTCTCAAGGGTATTAGTGAATATGTGTTGTTTCTAGCCGAAAAAGTTGGGAGAGAGATAAAGAAAAAGAGCAAATTGGAAGGATTTGTTACACCTTTCTACGAGAAATATTCTATATACAACATACCTGCAACGATTTTATCAATCTTCAAATCAAATGTATCGAAAAGAGATACTTTACCAAAGGAGATTATCAAGGATCATCTTGACAGTGTTAACAAAATCATCCTCTTAGTGGTCGATTCTATGGGCTACAAGAATTTTTTAATCCCTCAAATAAAAAGTCCTTTCATCAAAATTCTGTCAGATAATAGCACGATGATTCCTATCACCTCAACCTTTCCATCGACAACAACCACCGCTCTTACTACCGTCAATACTGGAGCAACACCAGAAGAGCATGGCATCATGGGCTATACCATGTATCTGAGAGAGTATGGATTGATCGCCAATATGATAGACTTCACCCCAGCTTACGATTACAAGTGGGGAGTGTTGTTAGAAATGGGGCTTGACCCAAAAGAATTTCTTGGGCTTGAGACCATTCATGAAATCCTTAACAAAAAAGGAATAAAATCATACGCTATCACAAGGCATAGAGATAGTGGGCTATCTAGAATGCACCACACTGGCGCTAAAATCTTAAATTACATAAACTCTTCAGACCTATTTGTAATCTTAAGAAAACTATTGGAAAGTGAAATAGGTGATGAAACTTACGTTTACGTTTACTGGGACTTATTAGACGCTATCTCTCATATCTACGGTCCCTCTTCTGAAGAAGCTCTTGCTGAGTTTAGAGGTTTCCTTTATTCTTATAAAAGTGAGTTCATAGATAAATTGAAAAGCAAAGCAGCCAAAGAGATACTTTTGATGATCACGGCAGATCATGGACAATCAGAATTGTCTAGGGAGAATACCATCTTTGCTTCAGAGCATCATGAACTTATGAACAAATTATGGATCCCGCCTACTGGCGACTCAAGGGCAACATTCCTTTACGTCAAGCCTGGCGAGATAAATGAAGTTAAAGATTACATCAATAAAAAGCTTAAAGATAAATTTCTTGTCTTAGACTCCAATGAGGCTATTGAGAAAGGTCTTTTTGGTGCTGGATCCAATAAGAAGAGAGTAACTGATAGAGTAGGAGACCTGATAATGCTCCCATACGCAAATTATTCCTTTGCTTATCGCCATAGAGGATTGGAGAAGGATTTCATAATGAAAGGTTCTCATGGTGGACTGTCTGAGGATGAGATGCTTGTACCCTTCATCTGTAAAAGATTGAAGTCTTGATAGACTGAAATAAGATTAAGGTTTGTAAATTGTCAAAATCAAGTTTAGAGACTTTTAGCGCTTACCTTATAAGTAGGTCCATAATTGATTTAGATGCGCAAGCCGCAGATGATAATCAAAATGGATGCGGAAGAAAAGATGCAAAATAGTAAGGACCCTAAGCCCTACTTCGTAAAGTTTGACACTCCTAAAGAGTTGTCTGATGCAACCTATGAGGTTTTACGCCAAGTGAGGCAGAGTGGAAAGATAAAGAAAGGGACTAACGAAGTTACGAAAGCTATTGAGAGAGGGTTAGCCAAACTCGTAGTAATCGCTGAAGATGTAGAGCCTCCTGAGATAGTGGCTCATCTGCCAATACTTTGTGAAGAAAGAAAAGTACCATATGTCTTCGTGCCTAGCAAAGCCCAGATCGGCTCAGCTGTTGGTATCGATAAATCTGCTGCATCAGCCTGCATAGTGGAAGCTGGAGAGGTAGCGAGTAGCTTGGATCAAATCATCAAATCTGTCTCAAAGCTTAAAAAGAGCTAAATGATATACCTGCCAGTAGTAAGATACCTTTTCTCATGTCTTAGAATAATCTTCACTTTATTTAGATCATAGTTGGTTTTAAAGGCGTCTCTGTTCGCCTGAGCAGCAACCACTCTTCCAACGAATATCGTATGATCGCCAGTATCAAGCATTGAAGCTACCTCACATTCAATATGAGCTACGCATTCTCCTATCAAAGGTGTCTTCACCTTCTTTGCTGGCAGAGCTGTCAATTTAGATGCTTTGAACTTATCAACATCTCTACCAGATACACTCCCCAGATAATCGATATGCTTTACAAGTTCTTTTGTAGGTATGTTTATCACGAATTCACGAGTCTTTGATATAAGCTCATGGGAATATCTAGTCAAAGCTATACCTATGGCTACCATTGGAGGGTCAAAAGATGCGGGCATAGCCCATGCAGCTGGCATTATGTTCGGCTTTCCTGAGCTATCGATGCAAGTAATCAGCACTATAGGTCTTGGATACAACAATCTAGTCACCAAACTCGGCTTTACATCTATCTTTTCAGATGGTTTTCTCATAGTTATAATTTGTAACACAAAATAGATAATCTTTTTCATAATCAAAAGAAAACATTAAATTCGATTCTTCCTCATTTACATAGAATCAAATTGGAATTGAAAACTGTTAAGATAGAGCCTCCAGAAGGCGTAAACATGATCATAGGGCAAAGTCACTTCATAAAGACTGTTGAGGATATCTATGAGGCTTTAGTAAATTCAGTTCCAACCATAAAGTTTGGCTTGGCTTTTTGTGAATCTTCTGGGAAATGCCTTGTTAGGCATGACGGTAATGATGATGAGTTAAGAAGATTTGCTTCAGAGATGGCTTTTAAGTTAAGTTCAGGGCATGCTTTCATAATCTTTATGAAAGATGCTTATCCTATCAACGTATTGAACAAAATCAAAGAAGTACCAGAAGTCTGTAACATCTATTGCGCAACGGCAAATCCAGTTGAAGTAATTCTTGCTGAAACAGATCAAGGCAGAGGGATTTTGGGAGTTGTAGATGGCTTCAAATCTAAGGGAATAGAAGAGGATGAGGACATTAAGTGGAGAAAGGATTTTCTTAGAAAGATAGGCTACAAACTCTGAATTTTTGCAAAAAAGTTTTAAGCCTCTAGCCTAAAAAGATTCGTGTGTTCAGTGAGCTAATCATAAATCGATTAGTATCAAGGACCTTTGACAATATTAATTACTCTCCTTCCTTTAGAATTGATAATGTAAATTGTGATGATCTATCCATAAATGTTAGGATACCTTTTTGCAGATCACAGTGTGATTTTTGTCTATTCAGAAGCAACCCATGGAACCCTAAGCTTGCAAAATCTTATTTACAAGCTGTAAAAGAAGAGCTTAAAATCTACTCACATCTATTCGAAGGCATCAATGTCAAAACTGTCTATTTCAGCGGGGGAACTCCAACCCTTATGCCAGAAGGAGTGGCTGAAATTCTAAAGCAGATTGAAGAACTTTACGACTTTGATGGAAAAACAGCGATAGAAGCAAACCCTCTAGATCTGAACGATAAGACCCTTAGCACACTAGTAGATTCTGGGATAGAAAGCATAAGCATAGGGGTTCAATCCTTCAACGATGAAATTCTTGCAATAATAGGAAGAGGGCATGAGTCCAAAATAGCCTTGAATGCCATCAAGAGAGTAAAGGATCACGGCTTCAAGCACATTAATTTAGATTTGATGTTCGCCCTTCCTGAACAAGATTTAGATGATATAAAGCATGATCTTGAGACTGCAATAGACTTAGAAGTCTCGAGTATATCTACCTATCCTCTTATCCTTGTGCCATACTCAGAAATTTATGATTCTGTGAAGGGAGGTTTGATAAAGCTTCCGAGCATAAAAAAAGAGCATTCAATGTATGAAATGATCTTTGAATTTTTATCTGATGCAGGCTATCCTATGAGTGCCCTTTGGAGGTTCTCTAAAGACCCAGAAGGCTATTGTGGACCCTTTGAATTCAAGGACTTTGTTGGAGTAGGTCCAAATGCTTGGTCAGTCATAGAAAAGGTCTTTAGCGTTAATACTCCGTCTTTAACAGATTACATAAATTCACTAAAGTCAGGAGATTTGCCCATTTTAAAAGGTACAGTATTCCCCTTAAGAAAGGTTATGAAGATCTGGTTCTTGAGAAACCTTTACCATTCTAAAGTTTCGAAGGATGAGTTCAGAAGAAGGTTCAATGGAGAGATTAAGAAAGAATTAAAGTGGTTTTTGAGGATGCTCTTCATCTTTGGGCTCTTGAAGGATGAGGAAGGGTATCTAAAGCTCACCAAGAAAGGGCTCTTTTATGCCAGTGATGCTACAAAATGCATAGCTTCAAAGCTACTGCCAGGCTTTTCACTAACGTAATGAAGATAGAATTAATATGAAGCTGAAATTCTTTGTGATTGTCTCATATATTCTATCTATTCAATTCCTTTATTATCTCCATTACAACTGATGATGGTGCATCTGTCTTTATCCCTTTAGGATTTATTGCGCTCTTAATGGCTCTATAGCCTTTGTTCTTTATAGCATCAATAATATCATTTAATCTTGGTATCGTTAATTGTAATCGATCAGCAATCTTATCAGGTATATAATAAGTAGGAGGCATATCAGCCTCGTTCAACGAGTTTCTTATCATCTTCTCACATTCTTTTGTCAAAGTGATTTTGTTCAATAAGTACAACAGGAAATCTTTGTCATGTATTTCTTTTATCCAAAGGGGACCTGCGAATCTAAAAATCGATCCACATTCATAACAATTCTTTTCTATCATTGAACTTATCTTTCTATTAAAGCAATTGAAGCAATGAAGAATGTATCCTAGACTATCTCTAGTTTCATCAGCATATCTTGCTCCTGATGCTATTGTAGCATAGATGCGAATGTAATGCCTCGTACTATGAGAGAATAAAGGATTTATCCCTATATCTAATCTCATGGCTGAATGCGCTAAAGCTCCTAGCAATAGCCTAATCCCTATTTCATGGCAGTACTCAGTGTTAAGAGAGTAGCCAAAGTACTTTCTTGCAGAAACCTTTGGATAGATTCCACATAAAACGGCTGTGTCAGTGGCAGTTATTGAAATCAGTCCCTTATCTTTTACAGCCCTTACTACACAGTCTAAATATGGAGCAGGAGAACCGAAGGGATCAACATCGACTATTTCAAACCTATTTTTAGGAAAAGCGTGTTCTATGAGAAAACGTGAAGCATCCATAACGGTGAAAGAGCATCTATCATAAACTTCATTTATCTTGGCTGATGCCTTTGCATAATCTATTGCAATAGGGTTAAGATCGTTCATGAAAACCTCACTTATTTCAGGAACTTCTACAGCAACTCTAACACCCCTTGCTCCTACACCTGATAGAGAGTCTGCCATTCTAGCATGTCCAGAGAGCTTTTTCGCCATGGCTTTGTAGATGAATATCGACAAATCCCTGTTCAACTTTGCTTGAGGGTTGTAAAAGGCAGGCATTTTTGGTGGGATGTTAGCATTAATGGAGACTTTTGGCACTAATAGAGTCGTTTTACCCTCTACTATCTTTATAGCATGCTCATGAATTGACAAGAACCTCCAACCTTATTTTGCACTTATTATTTTAGCAAACTTAAATTGTATCTTCATAAATTAAACTTTGTGCAAGGCTCGAAAGAATCGGTTAGGGTCTGGCTTGTAACAGGCGATCCAGGAATAGGTAAAACTACAGTTTTGATGAAGACTATGGGCATTATGAGGGGTTATGGATACGCTTTAGGAGGAATGCTCTCCAAAGAAGTTAGGATCAAGGGCGAGAGAACTGGCTTTGAGTTGATAGATGTAGCTTCAGGTCGTAAAGGAATTTTGGCATCTATCAAGCTTAATGTGGGTCCTAGGCTTGGCAAGTATAGAGTCAATCTCGTAGACTTAGCAGAGATAGGAGCAAAGAGTTTGCTGGATGCTATAGATTTCTGTGATGTAATAATATGTGATGAGATAGGACCTATGGAGCTCTTTAGCCCAGATTTTAGGCATGCTGTAAAGACCATAGTGGAGAGTGGAAAGCCAGTGCTAGGAATTGTTCATAAGCGTCTTAACGATCCCCTTATTCAAGAGATAAAGTCAAAGCCTTTCGTTGAAGTAATAGAAGTCACTTTCGAGAATAGAGAAAGACTTCCTACAATACTGGCTGAGGGAATCTCATCAAAGATAAAGGGTAAAGACCATGAAAGTTGATGATCGTAAGATAGGCGGTGTGGACGATGCGGGCAGGGGAGCCATACTAGGACCTTTGGTAATTGCAGGAGTGAGCGTAAAAGAAGATAAACTAGAAAATTTGATCGAGATAGGCGTTAAAGATTCCAAATTATTATCGGTAAATAGAAGGGAGGAACTCTATAATCAAATCGTGAATATTGCTGACAATGTAGTTGTAATAAAACTCAAGCCTGAGCAAATAGACGATTATGTTTTAAGGGGTAAGAAGTACAAAAGGTTGAATTACCTTGAGGCTTTGTCAATGGCAAGAGTAATAGAATCTTTGGATGCTGAAATTGTTTATGTAGATGCTTCTGACGTGAATGTTGATAGATTTAAGCAAGACATTTTGGAGGTTTTGCAAAGAAGGGTTGAGATAGTTTCTGTTCATCATGCCGATAGAATTTATCCCATAGTATCTGCAGCATCGATAATAGCTAAAGTAAATAGAGATCGGGAAGTTTTAGAATTGTCACAGAAATTTGGCGATATTGGCAGTGGCTATCCAGCAGATGATAAGACTATAAAATTTTTAGAACATTGGATCAAGGAATATGGCGACATGCCCCCTTTTGCAAGAAAATCTTGGAAGACGACGAAGAAGCTTTTGAATTCAAAGCTTGATAAAAATGTGATAGATTTATAGCATGAAATTGAGTGGATAATTATATGAGAGAGATTTGCTCATTGAATTACGTTTACAGATTTAAAGGCTGTGAAAAGATCCGCTTATTGATAAGAAATTATGGGATTACAGACGATTCTGACTTTCTTTTCTCTACAAGATGGTGGCTAAAATTAGGATAGATTTTCACGTTCACACAAAATGGTCCCATGATGCATTTGGAGACTTTTTTGAGATCAGTAGATGGGCAAGATTCAAAGGAATAAATGCCGTAGTTGTCACAGATCATAATAGAGTTACTATACATAAGCCTGAAAATATCAACTCTACGTTGTTCATACCAGGTATTGAATTAAAGACGCCCTATGGGCATGTTTTAGGAATAAATCTTCAAGATGATCTTGACATAAAATTGTCAAAAGAAAATCCCCTTGAAGCCATACACGAAGTTGGAGGTTTTTGTGTTCTTGCCCATCCTTTTGATTCTCGTGGTAATAGAAAGATAAAGAGATTAGAAGGCATAGATGCCATAGAAGTTTTAAACTCATCATCCATTTTGTTCAAGCATAACTTCAAGCTATCAAGGGCTTATGCCAAGATGCTAAATCTGCCGGAGACCGCTGGAAGTGATTCACATCTACCTTCAGCGGTTGGAGATGCCTTTGTGGAGGTTGAAGATAATGAATTCTTAGACGCTATGAAATCAATATTCAATGGTCGAGGAAAGATCTTTGGGAGACCCACTTCAATAATGAATAGAATTAAGTTAAATTTATTGCGAATAACCAAGATTAAGTTTTAGGATTCCTCCAAGTTAGAGATTTTTGGCAATTTAATGTTCAGACTCGTATCTAAATCTTCATCCATCTCAATGCCTTTTAAGACCTTAGCCATAGGGTCATAATCGCTGAACTTTGTGTTTTTGAAGCCCGATGTCAATAAGATAGCTGTCAAGCCTTGTTTATCGTTTGTGCTTATCCCATACTGTATCTCCATAGAGCCGTCGCCAAACAATGAACCCAGTCTACTTATAGATGCAGCAACATCTTCTGTGGATACTTTTCCATTGCTTGCAATGCAAAGAATGGCATTGCTGGCTTGCTTAAGCTCAGCGATTTGATGTATGGATTGACTTGCTCCTACTAATGCTTCTTCTGTTGCTTTAAAAGATTCGCAAACAGTCAAAATGGCATAGCCTTCTCGGTTTATTGTCTCGATGAACGTTTTCAAACCAACCCCAACTTCCTTTCCTTGAGGAGGTTCTACAAGCTTGTTAAGTGCATTCGAAATCTTCTCATTCATGAGAGCATATACATCCAGCATGGGCTCTTTCGGAGCTCTCTCTAATAGTGAATCATTATCAATGATTACAACAGCATCGGACATTCTTCTTATCTGTCTTAAGGCTACACCTGCATAGAAGTGCTTATTCTTCTCAAACCTGAAGGGCATGGCTACTATGCTAACAACGGTAACCTTGTTCTCTTTGGCTATCTTTGCCAGTAATGGAGATAATCCTGACCCAATGTTACCCCCTAATCCTGATACGATAAATACATACTTAGAATCAACCAAAAATTTTCTTATCTGATCTAGATGGTTATTTGCTATGCCTCTTATGGCTGAGGGTGATTTTGGCGAATTTATGTCTGAATCTATCAGTATCTTCTCTCCTAGGGGAGAGTAGCCAAGGTCTTGCTCATCACAGCTTACGTATGCGAACTTTTCGATGAGGGTGCTGGAGCGATGGATATGAGAAAGGATGCGGCAGCCAGCGCTTCCCACACCAAAAGCAACTATTCCTATCTCAAGAGGTCGAGCCCTTACCTCCTTCAATAACGAGAGAGAATGATTAAACTTCAATTTAATGGCGCCCTATGGCGCCATTGGTTTATAATTCTATGAATTAATCCTTTTATGATTAAAATGTTAAACCATCTGTTAAAAGGGATTGACCTACAATTTTTGCAAGCATTCTTTCTTTTTTGGGATCGATTCTTTACTTTTCACAAAGCTTTCTTGAACAATATCATCATATTTGGGAAGTGATATTCTGCTTATTTAAGAGTAGCCATCGACTATCATTAAGGCGAGGGTTATTATAGATAATGTTGCTAATAGATTCGGCTGCATAGGTGAGCCTCATTGAATAAGAACTTCTTCGTGAAATCCTTTGGTTGCTCTGCCAACAGATCTGATACTGAAATCATGATAGGGCTTCTCGAAAAAGCTGGCTATTCTCTAACCGATTTGAAAGAGGCTGATTACGTATTGGTAAACACTTGTGCAGTAAAGCAACCCACGGAAGATAGAGTAATTTCTACTTTGAAGCAAATTTCGTCCTTGAATAAGAAGTTGATTATAGCAGGCTGTCTTCCAAGAATAAATTTTGAGAGAATTAAAAAGACAGTATCAACTTTTTCTGCAATGCTAGACCCAAGATCAATTCACTTAATAGTCGAAGTTTTGAAAAGAATCGATGATGGTCAGGATAAATTATTGATCTTTTCAGATGAGCCGGCCATAAAGCCTTCTTTGCCCAAGCATCTTCTCAATCCAGTTACAGGCATCGTTCAAATAGCTGAAGGCTGCTCCATGGCATGCACTTATTGTTGCACAAGATTTGCAAGAGGCTCTACATATTGTTACCCTGACTATGAGATAGTAAATGAGGTTGATCGCTTGACCAAAAAGGGTTGTAAAGAGATATGGATAACATCTCAGGATAATAGTGTATATAATTTTGAAGGAACAAAGCTTCCAGAACTTATCAAAAAGATTTGCAGGATCGATGGAGAATTCTTTGTAAGAGTAGGGATGATGAACCCTTTGCGCACGAAAATGATGTTGAAGGATTTACTCGAATCTTATCATAATGGGAAGGTATACAAGTTCTTACACCTGCCTTTACAGTCTGCAAGTGAGAAGATTCTAGAACTCATGAAGAGGGTATATTCACCAAAGGATTTCATAGAGATAGTAGATGCATTTCAAGCCTCCTTTCCTTCTCTAACTTTATCCACAGATGTAATAGTAGGCTTTCCCAATGAAGATGAAGAAGATTTTGAAGATACAATTGAATTGATTAAAAGGATAAAGCCAGATATAGTTAACATATCGAAGTTTGGTGCCCGTCCTAAGACAGAAGCATCAAAGCTTAAGCAATTGCCTCGTGATATCATCGAAAAAAGATGCAAAGGTTTGGTTCAGATTATAAAAGAGATATCTCATGATAGGAATCTAAAATGGCTTAATTGGGCTGGTAGATGCTTAATAAATGAAAAAGGTAAGAAAGATGGTTCATGGATAGGCAGAAACTTTGCTTACAAACCAATAGTGGTGAGGAGTGACCAGAATTTATTGGGAAGATTCGTTGACGTTGAGATAATAGAAGCAAGAAGCAATTATCTATTAGGAAAACTCGTTTAGATGGCTTTTAACTGCTTAACTATAGGAGGCCTAGACTTCTTCAGTATTCTATAACCACAGATACACTTTATCTCTGGTAGTTGGGCAAGTTTCTCGGCAGTAACTTGAGTGCCACACCTAACACACTCATAGACTACTCCCCCGAAAGTTTCCTTTTTCTCTTCTTTAGGACTGCTCAATTCGATATAACTTTTGAAACACTAGTATTTGAAAATTACTTTGATCACTTAAATTTGATCGTTCTTAAGCGTATAAGCAAAAAGGCAAAGCTTAAGATTTCTGAGATAGAGAGCTTAGCCCTTCCTTTTTTCCTTCCATGAAATATTATTGGAACCTCTTTTATTGGTAATCCTAGCTTAGAGTATAAGAACAGGCTTTCTATCTGATATGAATAACCTCTGCTACTCAAAGTGAATTTAAGTAAGAATTTAACAGCTCTTTTGCTCAAAGCCCTAAAGCCACTCGTTGCATCCTCTTCTTTTATGCCAAGCATCAAACGCACCAATAGGTTTGCACCATGGCTAATTATTCTTCTATACCAAGACCATGATGTAGAGCCTCCACCCTTAACATACCTAGAGCCTATGATCACATCGTATCCTTCAAGAACGCCTTCTGCAAGGTTTGGTAGATAACTAGGCGGGTGTGAAAGATCGGCATCCATCTGTATGAATATATCTGGAGAGAGATTAGAAAGAGACCATCTTAAACCATCGATATAGGCTGAGCCTAATCCAAGCTTTCCTGCTCTAGATAATAAGTGGACATGATCATTAGTTTCAGTGATCTTCTTGACTAAATCTCCTGTCCCATCTGGGCTACTATCATCTATGACTACTATATGCGAATCATGATTTCTATTAGAAAGATTCTTGAAGACCTCGTCTAGAAGAAGGGATATGTTATCACGCTCATTATAGGTTGGTACGAGTATCACTATCCTTGCCATTGCTACCATCATCTAGGATATAGTTTTGATGGCGTCTTTGAGTAAAGAAGCAATATTAGAAATATCTTGTTCATTGATCTCTGGATGAACTGGTAAAGATAAAACATGTTCAGATGCCCATATGGTTTTAGGAAGATTATCATCATAGCCAAGTCTTTTATATAGTTGGGTTTTATGCAAAGGAGTTCTGTAATAGACAGTAGCCCCAATACCCTTATCGTTTAGAATTTTTAGTACTGAGTCACGACTCTTCTCTAAAGAGATGGTATAAAGATACCAGTTGTATTTGCAGTCATTTCTTTCCCTTGGTAAAATTACTCCTTTTAAACCATCAAGATATTCTGATAGCATCTTTGCATTCTTTCTTCTGATTCTTAAAAATGAATCTATCTTTCTCATCTGAACGTTTATCAAAGCTGCTTCTATTTCAGGCATCCTTAAGTTCAGACCCAAAATTTCTGGATTGTGATTACTAAATATACCATGGTTTCTTATCTTCTTTAAATTGACATATAAATCATCATCGTTGGTAGTTATAGCACCGCCTTCTCCACATGTCACAACTTTTGTCGAGTAAAAGCTGAAGCAACCTAAATCACCCATTGAACCAGTCTGGTTGCCTTTGTATGAAGAGCCCAAAGACTGGGCAGCATCCTCTATTACAAATAAGTCATTCTTTCTTGCCAGTTCAATTATAGGATTCATATCAGCAGGATGACCATAGAGATGAACAGGGATTATTGCTCTTGATCTTTTATTGATCTTTCTTTTAAGGTCATCTGTATCCATAGTGTAATCATTCAAATTTATATCGACAAACACTGGCTTTGCACCTCTCGCAAGGACTGTGTTGGCTGTAGCAACGAAAGTGAAAGAAGGCATCAAGACCTCGTCGCCATGACCAATATCCAATGCGATAAGAGAAGCCATCAACGCTGAAGTACCAGAATTCAAGGCTATAGCATGCTTAACCCCGATGAAATTAGCAAGGCTCTTCTCGAATTCCCTCACCATGGGGCTCCCATCAAAGCTAGAATCTGTAAGCCTCCCACTGCCTAAAACTTTCATCACTTCTTCCTTTTCTTCATCTCCTATCAAAGGCTTGTTAATGGCAATCAAGATAACCACTAGGCATTGGATTTGACATCTAATTAACATAGTGATAAGAATTGAAATAGCAAAGTTTTTTATTCTAAACTCACAAAGCACTAAGAGACAAATATGGGATTGATAAGCTTCTCAAATGAAGAAGACAAGATCAGAACCATGTATAAAATAGTCTGCCTCGCTTCCTTTTTCATCATAATTACAGTTACAATTTATGGCATCGTTACTGCAATGATGTATGGAATAAAAGTTGTTGGAGAGACTTTCGTTAATTCAGAGTTCCCTCCCCCAACGATCTTTCCAATTTATGCCAAGCCTATATCTTGGTTTATGGCATCCGTGATAGTCTTCTGGTTTTCCCTTCTCGAACTGAACAAAGAAATGATTTCAAAGTTTTCGAAATTCAAAAGACAGTTGTTCATGCTTATTGCTTTTTTTGTAGGAGCCATGTCTTTGTATGAGGTTTTGTTCAATTTCACTCTTTGGGGAAGCTTAATGGGGGCTAGTGAGATATTGGGCGAGCTAAATCCTGATGTGCTCATCACTCCTTTCCCTAACCCTGAAATACCTTGGAACCTTGTCTTTGCCACAAAGATATTTCTTTCAGTAACCATCATCTCCTTCTACACTTTTTACTTCCTTAGAAGAATAGAATCTAAAAGCTAAAAAATCAAGAACTATGCGTAAAGATTATTGTTGTATTAGGTCATATCAGCAGATTTAAAGACCTCCAAGAGTTCAGGCTTGCCCTTAAAATAAGACCTTATAGGAGCTATTATCTTATCAATAATTCTTGCCACCTCTGTTTTCAAATCTGCTGGATGAAGTTTCTTTTCCTTGTAGGCTTTTTCTAACTCATAATAATTTTCAAAGGTTATTTTTCCACCAAATTTGGCAGGTCTGTCTATCTCTAAAACATTAAATTCATGGAAGATTATCTGTTTTGCTATCTCTAATATCGGATTGTAATCTGTAACTCCTTCTGGACACCATGCCTTTTGTATCTTCTTCTCAATCTCATCAGCTTCATCATGAATGAATATACAAGTAAATGGTTTAGACTTACTCATCTTGCTCGAGAAGATCATATCAAGCTTAGAATTCTCATCCAACCCTTGACGAGAAGGTTCAGACAGTCCTGGCAATAGGCTATGGTGAACGGCTACTGGTAATCTCCATTTCAACCTTGGGAATACCTCTCGAGTTAGCATGTGAACTTTGCGCTGATCCATGCCAGCATGGGCAATATCGATATTCATAGCCTTGATGTCTATAGCCTGCATAGGAGGGTAAAGGTACTGAGCGAAATCCAACTTATCCTTCTTGCTCCTTCCCATTATCGTTAAGCATCGAGTGTTTCTCGCTAATGTTATATGCTTTGAGAATTTTACTAGATTCTTCCAGTACTCATCGTTACCACGATATAGATCCGACCCATGAACAATCTCAACTCTAGGACAGAAGAACTTGAAGGCTTCTTCATAATATTTAGATGCTATCTTTATCTTATCCCAATCTCCGCCAAACTTATTGTTGATATAGCTATGCCAATCAGCCAAAAACACTCTGCAATTAATTCCTGCTTTAATGAAATCATTAATTTTGAAGCCCGATATTAACAAAGTTCCAATGTGCATGAGTCCTGAAATCTCGAAGCCTATGTAATGCTTTGGATGCTCCTCATTCTCCAAAAGCCTTCTAAGATCGTTCATTGTAACTACTTCCTCGGTAGGCGGTCTAGCGATTAGATCGATCTTCTCCTCTATATCCATGATCAGCACCAATCTTCTGCTACTACTTACAGAAATCAGTATCTTAAAGGTTAATAAGGTTTAGATTAATGATTACACGACAAATCTTACAGATTGAAAACTCTTCATGATAGAAAGAATCCAATACAAAAAGAATTACCCAGTTGGTCAGATTTGTCTTAAAAATCATCTTTTATATTTCAACCATAAGGATAAAAAGAAGAATGAATCCAAGATATGAGAAAGTTATTGGATACGTTTTACTGGCAGTTGGAGTTGCGATGATATTTCTTTCTGTCTACTTTATGTTCAGTGTTTTCACTGGCGCTACCGCCCCGCCAAGATTGTTCAACTTCCCAGATATTCAAATAACTATTCCATCAGATGGAGGGTCTCAAAATGTGCTATTAGCACCAGGTGAAGAAATGAACAAGATCATGGCGATGCTTTTCTGGTATCTGCTCATGTTCTTCATCATGATAGCGGGAGGAAGGATTGCATCTCTAGGAATTAACTTGATAAGAGAGATAAGGGTTGAAGTAAAGAAGTAACTGTCTATTTTGGCTCCTTATCTTCCTTTTGGCTAGTAGCCGGAATGAAAGCCTTGGCATTCGTATACGATAGTATTACAACAAAAAGAAAAGCCAGTAAGCCTAGACCATAACCTATCAATGATGCTAAAGCGAAGGCTGTCAATCCCAATCCCAACAGATTGCTAGCAGCATAGAATTGGTAAGAGCATATTATGAAGCTATACAAGCCTGAGGCTATCACCAAAGCTCTAACATATTTTCTACCAAATTTCATTAGTAATAAAGCTCCAGTGATGAGATTAGCTATACCTGGCTCTATAAGCAGCATTGTTCCTTCATGAAAGACTGCAAAAGATACCCATACAATACCAGTTATCAAAAAGAATAAACCAAGACCTATGATCAACTTATTAGAGTCTATCTTCAAAGTGATTACCCTTAACTTTTTTAATTAATATATCTTACCATTGTTAGATAATCGGTTGGATGTTGGTAGAGAGCTTGAGCGAATATGAAAATAAATTGAAAAGGCTTTTAGAGCATAACCCTAGCATTCCTCCTTCTCTTCTTGTTTCAGCCATTTATGATGGCGATGCCAAAGTTGCAGTATTAAAGTTCTATAATTCTAACACTCAAAAGATTCATCTTTGGTATGATGATACGGGGCATAAGCCATACTGCTATTCAAAATTGCCAATAGAACAACTCAAGGACCTTAAAGGTAGATCAGATGTCATCGATCTAATACAAGAAGAGAAGAAAGATCTGTTGAGGGATAGCAAAGTGATTTTGACGAAGATAGTTGTTACAGACCCTCTTGCCATAGGAGGAACATCATCAGAAAAAAGCATAAGAAATGTGATAGAAGCATGGGAAGCTGACATAAAGTACTATGAAAACTATCTTTATGACGAAGGTCTGATAGTAGGGGCTTTTTATGAGGTCAAGAATTCGAGGATATTTCCCCTTGAGTACAAACTGCCAAAGGCAGTAGAAGAGAGTCTAAAGAAGGTTCTTGATCAGTCAGACCCTGAATTTAAGTCCCATATCATAGAATGGGCTAAGCTCTTGAGCCAGCCTCTACCAGATATACGCCGTGCCGCTTTAGATATTGAAGTCCTACCAGAGGCTGAGAACCGTCTCCCAGACGCTGTTAAGGCAGAGTTACCTATTCTAGCAGTATCTATAGTTGGTAGCGATGGAGCCAACGAAGTATTCTTGCTCAAGAGAAAGGATGCAGAGTTAGGAAAGAAGGTCGTAAATGATTATGTGAAGATCTTCTTCTTTGAAAGCGAGAAAGAACTAATCTTGTCTGTCTTTAAGCGCATGTTGGATTATCCCTTCTTGATAACTTTTAATGGAGATGATTTCGATCTTAACTATCTGTATCATAGAGCTATGAAGTTCAATTTAACTAAGGAGCAGATACCCATCTCTTTGGGAAAAGATGTAGCCTACATTAAGCATGGCGTGCACATAGACCTTTACAAGACCTTCATGAACAGATCTCTTCAGATATATGCCTTTGGAGGAAAGTATGTTGAACATACTTTGGGCGGTGTAAGTGAGGCTCTAATAGGAGAGTCAAAGATAGAATTTGAAGGCTCTTTAGGCTCTTTACCTCTTTACGAACTTGCAAGATACTGCCATAATGATAGTGCCATTACTTACAAGCTAACGAGCTTTAACGATAATCTCCTCATGAAACTATTGGTGGTAATAGCAAGAGTTGCAAAGATGCCCATGGATGATGTTGCAAGGCTAGGAGTGTCGAACTGGATAAGGAGCATGATGTATTTCGAGCATAGAAGAATGAACGCCTTGATACCTAAAAAAGAGGAATTGGAGGAGAAGGGTGGAGCCGTTTCTGAGCCAGTGATAAAGGGTAAAAAGTACAAAGGAGCCCTTGTGGTTGAGCCAAAGGCTGGCGTTCATTTCAACGTTTCAGTCCTTGACTTTGCATCACTGTATCCTAGCATAATAAAAGTCCACAATTTATCTTATGAGACTGTGCGTTGTATTCATCCTGATTGTATGGATAACATGATACCTGAGACCGAGCATTGGGTATGTAAAAAGCGTAAAGGCATATCATCATTAGTTATAGGATCATTAAGAGACCTAAGGGTAAATTACTACAAGCCTTTATCAAAAGATCCTTCTCTTAATCCTTCTGATAAGAATCTGTACAATGTTGTAGCTCAAGCTCTAAAAGTCATACTGAATGCTTCTTATGGGGTTATGGGGTCTGAAATCTATCCTCTTTACTGCCTTCCTGTAGCCGAGGCAACAGCAGCCATAGGTAGGTATGTCATAACAAACACCATAGAAAAGTGTAAAGAGCTCAATATAAACGTGGTTTATGGAGATACTGATTCATTATTCCTTGAGAGCCCTAGCAAAAAGCAAGTAACTGATATTTCAGAATGGGCTGAAAAAGAGCTTGAGATAGAGCTTGACCTTGATAAAACTTATCGATATGTTGCTTTTAGCCAAAGAAAGAAGAACTATCTTGGAGTTCTACCAGATGGTAGTGTTGATATAAAAGGCTTGACAGGAAAGAAGAGCCATGTCCCTGCATTCATAAGAAATGCTTTCTATGAGACCATTGATACTTTGAGCAAAGTAGAATCTCCAAAAGATTTTGAGAAGGCTAGAGAGGCTATAAAGAAGCAACTTCGTGAGAAGTATATCTTATTGAGAGAGAGAAAGATACCTTTAGAAGATCTCGCTTTCAATGTGATGATAGGCAAGCCTCCAAGCAAATATACAGAGACAACCCCTCAGCATGTTAAAGCTGCACAATTATTGATAAACAGAGGTCAAGAAGTAAAGGCTGGAGAGATAATATCCTTTGTAAAGACTACAACGCCACCAAGTGTAAAGCCGTTAAGTTTAGCAAAAATAGAAGAGATAGATGTTGAAAAGTATCTTGACTACCTTAGAGGAACTTTTGAGCAGTTATTGGATGCTCTAGGATACAGTTTTGACGAAATATTAGGAGCTATGAAGCTTGAGGACTTCTTCTGGACTCCTTAAATTAATCTAAATTACAGGGAATATAAAGCAAATAGTTAAGAATAATGAGATCAATTCTTTAACATAAACTTTAAATCAAATTCATGAGAGAATACTGTTATGCAAACTCTAGAAGATTTGACAAAGTTTTGTGAAGTAGCAAGAAAGCTCGGAGCCTCCGATGCAAAGATCATAAGCACAGACGATATAGTCATAAACGATAGAACAAGGCTAAAGTGTCAGTATGGATGTCCCTTCTATGCTCACTCTCTAACTTGCCCGCCCTTTAGCCCAACACCAGAACAGACAAGGAAGCTTGTTAAAGAATATAACTACGCCCTTCTCTTCACTATGCGCTTCTCATCGGAAGTACCAGAAGGTGTCTTTCAAGGTGGGATTCACTCGATAAAGAATATGGTAAATCTACAAAAAACAGCTGCAGAGTTGGAGAGGCAGATTCTCTTATCTGGATATCTATCCGCTTTCGCTATGGCCTGTGGACGTTGCCTTTTGTGTGATGAATGTGCGCTTCAGCCAGGAAAGTGTAAGAATCCTAGTATTGCTAGACCAGCTATGGAGTCCATGGGGATAGATGTAGCAGCAACCATAGAAAAGGCTGGATATAAGACCAAGGTCTATACATCTGCAACTGAGGCTTTCGATGTATATGGATTGGTATTGATAGTCTAACTCATTCAGGACTTCTCAAAACGTTATTGCTAAAATAGAGATAAATTTTGACATAGCGTAACGGATTTGTCGAAGTGCGTAGGTGAGAGAGTAAAATGGAAGTTGTAAAGCTCGACCTTGAGGCAAAGAAGATTATAGAGAGAATAACTGAAACAAAACCACAAACTTATAGGTTAATTGCAGAGTAAACGTGAGATATTTATAGAGTTATGCACTTTTTCATATCGACAGGCAATAGGTGTCTAATTTGAAGGAATACGACTTGATAGTAATAGGCACTGGCTCTGCCATGACTGTTGTAGATGCATTGATTCAAGATAATCCAAACGTAAAAATTGCCGTAATAGACAAAGATGAGCCTGGCGGTATCTGTCTGACGAGAGGTTGCATACCATCGAAGATATTGCTATACCCTGCTGAGTTGGTTAGGACAATACAGAGAGTAGGAGAATTTGGCATAGACGTTGAATTGAAGAGTATAGATTTTAATGAAGTAATGAAGAGGATGAGGAATATTATCCATGCTGAGATAGATAGAATAAGAGAAGGACTCTCCAATTCCAAAAACATAGATTACTATCCTACCATTGCAGAATTCATAGCGCCATACACGTTAAAGGTTGGAAACGATACCATAAAATCAAATTTGATCATACTTTGCACAGGTTCTAAAACCACAATCCCTCCAATAAAAGGTCTAGAAAAAGTAGGTTACCTTACCAGCGATACATTGCTTAAACTGAACGAATTGCCAAAAAGCGTTGCTATAATAGGTGGAGGATACATTGCAGCAGAATACGGTCATTTTTTCTCTGCCATGGGTTCAGAAGTCACGATAATAGGTAGAAACCCACAGTTTCTACCTGAAGAAGAGCCAGAAGTGTCAGCGTTGGCAAAGAGAGAGTTTCAGAAGCACATGAAAGTTATCACAAACCATGAGGTTCGTAAAGTGGAGAAAGCATCGAATGGCATGAAAAAGCTCTTCGCTATTAACAGGGAGAACGGAAAAAAGATTGAGATAATGGCAGAGGAAATACTCGTAGCCAGTGGAAGAGGTCCTAATACTGACATACTTCATCCAGAAAGAGCAGGAATAAAAGTAGACAAAGAAGGATGGATCATAGTCAATGAATATTTAGAAACTTCTCAACCAAATGTTTGGGCTTTAGGTGATGCGAATGGTAAATATATGTTTAAGCATAAGGCAAACTACGAATCCCTAATCGTATACTACAATGCCATATTGAAAAGGAGGGTAAAGGTGGATTATCATGCAGTACCACATGCTGTTTTTGCCTACCCTGAAGTTGCAAGCGTCGGTCTTAAAGAGAAGGAAGCGATAGAAAGATATGGAAAGGATAAAGTGCTGATAGGGATTCATAGGTATCAAGATACAGCAAAAGGAGAGGCTATGAACGTAAAGGATTACTTTGTTAAAGTGATAATTGAGAGGGAAAATATGAAGATATTAGGGGCACACATCATTGGACCTTATGCCTCCATTCTTATACATGAGATAATAAACTTGATGTATACCCCTAAGCAGAGCGCAGACCCAATATTTCAAGGAATGCATATCCATCCTGCTTTAAGTGAAGTTGTAGAAAGAGCGTTCAATTCTCTAATGCCAATAGAGCAATATCATCACCTTCTTGAGCATTATAAGTTATCAAGCAAGTAATCATCATGGTTTTTCACACATGAATCATCAATAATAGTTATAAGTATGGAACAATTCATTAATTCACTATAATGGTCGAGGAAAGAAAGACAAAAATGGAGAATTCAAACAATGAGCTGAAGAGAGAGCCAGTTAAACCAATAGAAGTCTGGAAAGGCATGACGGTAAATGAACTAATTCTTCAAATGAAGAGTTCTGGCTCATTTTCTTCTGGAGCCCTTGCAAAGGCTGTAGATATTTATGAAAAGATGATTAGAGAAAAGGCGCACATCTTCCTTACTCTATCTGGTGCTTTGGTCCCAGCTGGATTGAAGAAAGTCATAATAACTTTGATAAAAAAAGGCTGGGTAAATGCCATTGTAAGCACTGGAGCGAATCTTGTCCATGATGTTCTGGAGGCTTTTGGTGGGGAACATCATAAAGGTTCTCCATACGTGAACGACGAGAGTCTCTACAAAATGGGGATAGACAGAATCTACGATGTGTTTGTCTTTGAAAAGGATTTTGAAGAGAGATTTGATGAACCTATTCTTAAAATCTACAAAGATATAGCTGAGGCTAGAAAGGGGGAAATTCTTTCGATCAATGAGTTTCTTATGGAGATAGCTAAGCGCTTGCCAGGCGAGGATTCCATACTTAAGTCTGCCTATCTTAATAATGTGAGGATATTTGCCCCTGCCATTCAAGACTCTGTTTATGGCCTTATGGCAGCGATACACAATAAAAAGAGAAAAGATACTTTGCGCGTCGATGCATTCATGGATCTTCAAGAGATTTGGGCTATAAGAAAGATGTACGATAATGTAGGGGCAGTGATCCTTGGAGGAGGAGTGCCTAAAAATTATGTATTCCAATCCTTTTACTTTGAGAGGAAAAAGTTGAACTACGTCATACAGATAACTCTTGATAGACCGGAGACTGGAGGGCTTTCTGGCGCAACGTTGGATGAAGCTGTGTCTTGGGGGAAGATAAACAAGGATGCAAGAAAGGTCGTGGTAGTAAGTGAGGTAACATTGGCATTTCCCTTAATAGTTGCTTCACTCTTAGAAAGGTTAAGTTAGAATGAGCTATAAGGATCTTTTCCTCACATCAGAGCCTTTAATAACCGTTATAAAAGAGGGTATAAAGCCTATTGTAAAAATCTTTGGCGTTCCTTTTGATTCAACTGTAACCTTCAGACCTGGTGCAAGATTTGGTCCTAATGCTATCAGGCAAGCCTACATGAACATTGAAGTTTACTCCCCTTTTTTAGATGTTGATCTAGAAAGTTTGAGTTTGTTAGACCTTGGAAACTTAAAACTGACCAATGATGTTGATGATATGGTTTATTCAGTAGAAAAAGTTGTGGAAGAACTAGTTCAAGAAGGAGTGACTTTTGGCATCCTCGGTGGGGAGCATACCTTAACTTTTGGCACATATCTTTCCATGCCTAAAGATACCGCACTCATAATATTCGATGCCCATTTAGACTTAAGAGATGAGTTTGCTGGACTGAAGTTAAGCCATGCAACTTTTCTTAGGCGCTTGACAGATAAGGTAGGAACTGAATCTATCATTCATATTGGTTCTAGGGCTGCTAGCAAAGATGAATGGAAGATTGCTGATAAGATAAGACTATCCCTGATATCCCTGCAAACTATACAAACTATTCCAAATGCAGAAATGTTATTGCTAGATTTTCTCAAGGATTTTGAAAACGTTTATGTAAGTATTGATTTGGACGTACTGGATCCTTCATTCGCCCCAGGAGTAGGCAACCCTGAGCCTGATGGCCTATCTCTACATAAACTATTAGAGTTTCTCTATTCATTAAAGGGAAAAAGGATCATAGGATTTGATATAGTAGAGCTCACACCTCTTTATGATAGTGGCATTACAGCCGTAGTAGCTGCAAAGCTTATGAATGAAATTATCGGCTTATCTTATTTATCTCAGAATAATAGAAAACATTAGACAAATTTTGGCCTTTTTGATAAGAGCATGTTAAAGTATAAAGGACGGTATGGCCAACCTTGAGTTTCATCTTTAACTTTCTTTGACAAATCTTCCTCACTCATATCTATCGTCTTTCTCAAAGACCTTATCCTAACTGGTAATTTTCCACCACTGACTTCTTTCTTGCCTATAACTACTATGTATGGTATCCATTCAACTTCAGCACTGGCTATCCTCTTTGCCACACTCTCATTTCTATCATCAACATCAGCCCGAATATTATTATGATTAAACTTCTCAGCCAATTTTATTGTAAAGTCTAAAGAGTCATTACTTACGTTGATGAACCTAACTTGAACTGGGCAGATCCATGTTGGCAAAGAGGGAATTTCTAAACTCGATGCCCTTTCCAATAAGTCTGCCATGAACCTTTCCAAAGATCCTATGACTGCTGTGTGGATTATTACAGGCCTTCTCTCCTTACCTTCTTCATCTACATAAGATATGTTGAACCTTTCAGCATTCCCAACATCTATCTGGGCAGTAGAGCTCTCGATGATACGCTTTTGTTGGCTGACGAAATTAAATTCAATGTTAAGGACCCAATAATACATGCCAGACTCAACTACATTAATTAAGACCTGATTTCCTTCCATCTTTACCAAAGATCTAACATAATCAAATCCTTCAGGATCGTCAAGAAAGCCCTTACTAACATTATATAGGCTCACATAATCCCAGCCGAATTTTTCCCCTTCCTCAAAGCATTTTTTATAAATTTTCTTAAATTCAACTTTAGCCTCTTCCAGGTCATGGCATAGTATGTGTATATCTGGCATATGAAACTTCCTTAACCTTGCAAGCCCTATCAATTCTCCCCTCTGCTCAAGCCTGTAGCTATCAGCCAATTCGAAGATCTTAAGAGGTAAATCTCGGTAAGATAGAATTGAATCTGAGAGGAAAGAGAATTGTCCGAAGCAGGCTGCATACCTTAAAGCAAAGGTTCTCTTACCGCTCTTTAGTTTATACATCCTTTGACCAAAAAGCTTAGCATGTTCACTCACAGGCTTAAGATCAAGATCATAAAGGATTGGCGTTTTGATAGGATTCGCCCCTAACTCTAAAGCTATTTGTAAAGCCCTGTCAGCCAATAAATCAAAGATCAGGGTTCCTTTTGGGGTTAGTCTTATGTGACCAGGCTCAGATAATTCTTCATATCCTACTAACTTGAGTTTTTTCATCAATTCTATGTGTGGGGCCTTTTTAGCAACGCTCTTTTTATACACCTCATTTTCGATTAAAGCTTGAAGGTTTTGATCTTTTATTTTTGCGCCATCTATAGTGTGTACTTGTCCATCTTTATCCATTAGATAGTAATTACCTGCTTGGAAATTTATCATCTTCATTACCTCACCAAACGCCACAAACCAAGGTATATAGAATTGGCCATGGATTTATAAACAAATCCAATTCCCAGTTTAAGATTTGGGGAATTTTGCACAAAG
This sequence comes from Nitrososphaeria archaeon, assembly GCA_029775875.1. Lineage (GTDB taxonomy): Archaea > Thermoproteota > Nitrososphaeria > Nitrososphaerales > JACAEJ01 > JAVZMU01. The sequence goes on along the minus strand of JARVKD010000005.1, from coordinate 4,368 downwards.
CTCAAATAGTCATAAATCCAAATTTAATGACGAGAGAATTTGTCTGAAAAATCTTATGATAGGGATATAACTGAACTTAAAGAGAGAGTTACACGTTTAGAAGTTCAATTCGCTGAAATAGTTAAACGCGTCGATGGACTAAGTAACTACACTCGCCAGCTTTTTGACTATCTTAACAGGATTAGTAGAGAATAAAAAGCCTCCTTTACGTAGGAGGCGGTGGGGGCGGGGCTGCAGCTGTGGGTTTCCATGTAAGTCCTAGTATACTGCCTATTAGGCATAGAATAAAACCTATGAAGAAACCACCTCCTCCGATCAGACTTATTATCGAGAAGACCAGTACAAGGATCGACCCTGTTCTGACTTTATCTTTATTTGTAGTGTTCATCATCATGGCGCCGATAAGGGTGAGTATACCCAGTATAATGGCTACTACAGCTACAATGAGAAACAAACCACCTAGCCACTCAAACCCTGGCAACACAAAACCTATGCCACCTAAGATAGAAAATGCGACAGCTACCCATAGACCATCAATGAGGATTAGTATAGCCCCGATTAGAGATAAGATAAACGCAGCTGTTGGTTTTTCAGCCATATGACTACGCCTTATGGGATAACAGGTTATCCTGTATATAACTATTTTTGACCATACCTTAGCCTATCTAATTCTCTCATCTTTTTTGTTTCTTTCTTCCACACTTTGTAATGATGCTCACAGAGGTAAACCCTTCTTCCTTCCTTTAATTTTAGATCAGATGCTGAAAATTTGTCTCTGCCCAACGAGCGAATAGCCTCATTGTTACAATCTATTACAGAGCATATTACGCCCTTCTGAACCTTGCCCAAAGCCATCATAGAAGCTACAAAACACTAGAATATAAAATTGAGCAAATTGACTTTAGAGCTTTTTCACATATATATAATCCATCATCGAAGAGATATGGGGGCTATGCTCAACAAATTTAGGGAAATCTTTGAACCTTTTTTCAATAAACTAGGCTTATTATTGGCTAAGACTGGTTTGCCTCCTTTCTTTTGGTCATCCTTTGGGTTAACAATGGCTTTTCTATCAGGTTTACTTTATTCAAGTATATTCTTTAAAGACGGGTTTTACGGTGGAGTATTTTTGCTAGTATCGGGCTTTGCAGATGTATTGGATGGCTCAGTAGCAAGGGCAAAAGGCTTAGTCTCATCAAGAGGAGCCTTCATAGATTCTACTTTTGACAGATTGGGAGAGTTGTTAGTATACACTGGTATACTAATAGGAGGTTTTAGTGATGCTGTTTTGGTTTTAATGGCTTTGTCCTTCTCTCTTCTTGTCAGCTATGCTAGAGCGAGAGGAGAATCTTTGGGGATAAATCTCTCAGGGACGGGTATAGGTGAGAGAGCAGAAAGAATACTAGTATTGTCTATTGCCAGCATTTTGAGCTTTACTAATTATGGAGTTATTGTAGTTCTAATATTGGCCCTTATCACATTCCTTCAAAGAGTCATTCTTATAGTCAAAAAGTTATAATTTCTTTACTCATGTTTAAAACTTATTAATTAATGATTTGTGCAAAGCCTAGAGCTAGGTAGGGTGCTTGTTGAATGTTTGATAAAGATGCTCTAAGGAAAAGGGTTGAGAAGTTTCAAAAATCTATGAAAGAGGCTGGCATAGAAGCCTCGAACATCAGAACTTTATCCTCCTTCATGTATTTTACTGGCATAAAGTGGCTAAGACCATCTTTAATGATACCAATAGAAGGAGAGCCTACAGCATTCATAATTGAACAAGAGGCAGAAGAATTCCTCAGCAAGACTTGGATCAAAGATGTTGTTACCTATAGAAGGGTTGAAGATTTGATGAGAGGCATTACTGGATGGATAAGAGATCATAATTACAAAATAATTGGCTTTGACTATAGCGTTGAGAGAGATTCTTATGTAGCCTTTTTTGAACTCTTTAAGACTCTTAACCCTAAGATAGAAGTGCGAAACGTTCATGGTATGATAATGGATCTCAGAATGATAAAGGATAATGATGAGATCGAAGCGATAAGGAAGGCTTCCAAGATAGCCGAGAAAGGTTTGGAAAAGGCTTTGGATTCTATTTCAATTGGAGTTAGTGAACTCGATATTGCTGCTGAAGCCATGTACTATATGATGAAGGCAGGTTCAGAATCTCCTCATGTATACGTGAACGCTGGTCCAAATCCAAGGGCTCACGCAGAGCCTCGCAATGATGTTAAGGTTAGAAACAATTGCGCAGTCTCAGTAGTAGTTTCTGCAGATTATATGGGATACAATAGCAACATAACAAGAACTGTATTTGTTGGCAAAGCATCAGAAGAAGCAAAAAAGGTTCATCAAGCCCTACATGATGCATATGAAAAGGCAAAGGACAATGTTAAGCCTGGAGTAAAGTTCATCGATGTTGAGAATGAAATAAAGAAAATACTTGAAAAGAATGATTATGAGAAGTATTATTTGACAGGCTTTGCCCATGGAGTAGGTCTTTTGGTAGAGGAAGATCCAATAACAACGATTCTATCTGCTCAAAGACAATACAAAGTTTCTGAAAACATGGTCCTTGCTTTCATACATGCTCCTTTGATGATCCCTGGAATAGGCTCTTTTAAGTGTGAAGATACCTTTTTGGTAAAATCAGACGGAATTGAAACTCTTACAAAGTATAAGTGCGAAGGCTTTGGCTCATAAATTGGAATAAATCTTTAAAGCCTCTTTCACTAATCAAAGTTAGAGAGATTGCAACATATCCTTTACATCTTTGAAGGCAAGCAATTAGATGGCTATGAGATTCATATAGAAGTCAAGAAAAGGCACTATTTTGAGCAGAGGTACTTTGAGTTCTATCTTACAAGAAATGGAAAAAGGTTCAGACCCCCTGTTTTTGTTGGGATATACAGTTCTGGTAGAATTTCTTTAGGGATAAAGGGTTGGATAGACGAAGATTATTATGAGAATATATCTTCTGATGGAGTAACTGTTAATCTGGCAGAATCTGGTCTTGATGTAAAGCTCTTTAAGGTCTTAGGCAATTTGATCCCAGCAGGGGGTAGCATGATGGTATCCTATAGTATGATCTGGGGTGAAAGCAATGTGCATAAGAATACGGCTAGAGCATTAAGTCTTGGGATACCTCCAATAGTAACTCCCATAGGCTATTTACTCTTTCATGCTGGTTGCTGGGCGGATTTTAGAGATTGGTACTATTCAGAAGGCGGTAACGAAGGACCAAAGAAGCTTCAGGGCTTTAAGCCTATTAATTGGGATGATGCTACGATGAGGGCAAAAGAAGTGACAAGAATTCTTCAAGAATTCATCAAAAAGAAGACTATCGATGATGAACTAGAGAAAAGGGCAAAAGAGATTATGCGCATGCTATCATCATATACTCATATTAATTTCTAATCTTATGATTACTACAACCTAATGACATTGTTTATGTGAAATTATGGTTAGTTTAGCAAGTTCCCTTTTTGAACTTCTTATCCTTCAGCATTTGAAGAGCATCTTTGCAGGCAGCGATGGCTGGGGCTCCTCCCCCAACTGCCACAACTCTTATGGCTTCTAATATCTCTGCTTCTGTTGCACCTTTGTTATATGCACCTCTCATTGCTGAAACTACACATTCCTTGCAGTGCCTTTGAGCGCCCATAACCATTATCATGAGCATCTTCATCTTCGATGATAGGGCACCATCCTCCTGTATCGTAAAGTCACAGAATTCATAGAATTCTCCCATCTTTGGATCTAGCTTTGCCGCTACACTCATAATCTCTGGAGTGAAACCCATCTTCTTCTCAAATTTACTTAACAACTTCTTGGACATTCTATCACCTTACACATAATTTTTTACAAGACCTATAAGTCTATTGTTTAAAAGGTTTCAAGAAAAGCATTAGGTTAGGTATAAAAGGATTAGAGATATTAAAAATAGCAAAGTTAGAAAGGGAAGGTAGCATGGATAATTATCAGAGAATCACCGAAAGAACCTCCTCGAAGATAATAAAGGTCAATAATTTGAACCTTAGCTATGCTACTATTTCTTTGTATAGATCATTTTAGAAAGGGAAGTTGGTACCATGGACAATTATCAAAGAATCATCAAAAGAAGGCTCCTCGAAGATGATAAGGGTTGATATCTAACAAAAAATTTTTCTAATAGTGTTGTTATCTTGTTATTGATTAAAGGTTCATTCTTCTAAGAAATTTTCTCGTTAAGGTCGTTATCTTGTTATAAGACTTTGGGGCGTTAAGATATGGCTAGGCAGAAGAAAGTACGCTTAATTCAAGTATTAGAGGAGAGGGGCGTTTATGGTAAATGCTCCTGCAATGGAGATATTCTCTTCTATTCGGATT
>JARVKD010000054.1 GCA_029775875.1 Nitrososphaeria archaeon | reverse complement strand
GCATATAGAGCGATAAACACTCTAGACTCTACTGTTGGCTATAAGGATAAAGAGTATGTAAATCTAGGATGGTTTTCAGCAAGAATGGATAGCCTAGCAAACTATATCCCAGCCAGAATTACAGCAATTTTGATGGTAGTGTCTGCATGGCTATTACATGAAGATTGGAGAAAATCATGGGAGATATTGAAGAGAGATAGGAATAAGACTGAAAGCCTAAACGCAGGCTGGACTATGTCAGCAGTGGCAGGAGCCTTTAATGCCCAGTTGGAGAAGCCTGGCTTTTACATTCTAGGTGATTCTGTAAATTCTTTAAAGCCTGATCACATACCAAGAGCTATAAGGATAATGAAGCTAACGACTTTTCTATTCGTTATGATAATAGTTTTGCCGATGATTGTGATAATGCAAGGATTCTTTGGAGGGATTCTGCCATGATAAAGGAGATAGATGTAAAGATCAAAAAAGTGAAATGTGAGATTCAGAATAACACTCTTGTAGTAAGATTCGATGAGCCCATGAGGATTCTAAGCTCAGCAGTATTAAACGGTGGATTACGCAAAACAAGGGCGATAATAAACCATCATGTCTCAAAGAACTTTGACCATCGAGACCCTGAAGGTGTATTGAGAAATGTTGCAAAGAATCTAGGATTGCCTGATGATACTGTAGGATTTATGACTGCTGTTGAAATTCCAAACATGGCCATAAGAGTTGAGAAGGCCAAAGATTTGACTGTTAGTGCACTGGTTACAGCAGGCTTTGCTTCATTATACCCAGCTGCAGCTGGCGATGATACAATTCAAAACAATAAAGTAGGGACTGTCAACATAATACTTCTCATCGATGGAAATCTTACTGAGGGCTGTATGGTCAATTGCATACAAACCGCTATAGAAGCAAAGACCGTTGCTATAAGAGAATTAGACATTAGAAGCCATTTCTCTAACAGTGTTGCAACCGGTTCTACTACCGATGCAATAGCAGTGGCATGCACGGGAACTGGAGAGCCTATAGAATTTGCTGGCACTAGTACTGAGATAGGAATGATGATAGGAAAGACTGTTAAAGAAGCAACTAAAGAAGGTATTCAAAAGCAGGACGGTACTCTATCGAGCAGATCCATCATAGAGAGGTTGAAAGAGAGAGGTATAACTATTGATGATATTGTAGACGCTGGTCTTGAATTATTCATACCATCTCATGAGATTGAAAGTAAAGAAAAAGCAGCAGAATTGTTGAGAGAGGGTTTGATAAGGGCTTTATCAGACTTTAATGTATCAGCTTTGATATTAGCTGCTCTCAGATTGCAAGAAGATGGAGAATTAGGGTTGATACCTAGTTTACCAAGAGATGAATTTCTGAAGGATCCAATATCTTTGATAGCAGATGAAAATATTGGGATAGCTATAGCGAACTACATATCAGGGACATGGGGCTTTTACAACTTCCTTTACCTTGAGAGGAAGAAACCTGGCATAATGAAGAAACTAGGACCTTTTCTTGACGATGCTATAGGCGGCTTGATAGCTGGGGTTTTATCTGAAATATATAGTAAATCAAGAGAAAAGTGAAAGATTTTGAAGATCATTAGAGGGTTGAAGAGCATAATAGCCTTTCTCACTATAATTCCAGTGGGGAAGGATAATTCACTAGAAGATATGGGAAATTATATGCCCCTCTTCCCTTTAGTTGGACTATTAATAGGACTGCTCAGCGGAATATTCGCTTGGTCTCTCCTTCATTTGATACCTAGCTTAATAGTTGGGATACTGACCTTGGGCTTTATTCTTCTGATAACTGGTCTTCATCATACAGATGGATTATTAGACTTTGGAGATGGGATAATGTACCAAGGTCCACCAGAGAAGAAGATAGAAGTCATGCATGATAAGCAGACTGGAGCCGGTGGTCTATCCTTTGGGTTGATAATTTTAATGGCAACTGCCTTCAGCATCTCTTTTTTGAGTGTTGATAATGTTATTCAGAGTTTGATTTTGGCTGAAGTTTCTGCAAAGTTGGCTATGGTGATCATAGCTTGGGTTGGAAAGTCTGCTCATAAAGGGCTTGGTACTTACGTTGTCGATGCCATGCATAGTAATTATAGAATTCTTCGATTGATCATACCTTTGATAATATGCTTTAGTATAGTGATATTTTTGATGCTCATCAGTAATTTCGTAATGTTCATTATCGGTTCTATAGTGATAATCTCATCCATCACCGTAAGCCTGATCATAGTATTAATCTCTAATAGGCACTTCAAAGGCATCACAGGGGATGTCTTTGGGGCTACGAATGAGATTACTCGCATGACTTCCTTGATCATGATCTTGGCGATGATCACATGGCTGTAACTGCATTGATAATGGCTGGCGGTAAAGGAACTAGAATGAAAAATCAAAAAGAGAAGCCTTTGATCAAGATTGATGATAAATCCTTCATAGAGCATGTCATAAATGCTTTAAAAAATTCTAAAAAAATAGATAGAGTAATCGTTGCTGTCAGTAAGCATACTCCTCAAACAGCCAAGAGAGCAAAGGAACTCTCAATTGAAGTAATAGAAACGTCTGGCAAGGATTACGTAATAGATTTGCGTGAAGCAGTAAAGAAGTTGAGATTAGAGCATTTAATAACAGTCTCAGCGGACTTGCCTCTTCTAAAGAGCAAGACTATTGATAGGATCATAGAGCATTATGAAAGTTGTGGCAAGCCAGTTATGGCTGTAATGGTCCCTGCAGAAAGGTTTGAAGACTTAGGAGTTAGCATCGATCTTATTCTTAATTATAAAGGTAAGAGATTGGTCCCTGCTGGAATAAATGTTTTAGATGGGGATAAAGTAAAAAGAGAAGAGTTCGAGAAAGAATTAGATCAAGAGATATTCATAATGGATAGTGAAGAATTTGTCAATATCAATACACCAAAAGACCTTATGATAGCGAAGCAATTGCTCAGTTTAAGAAAAATTGAATAAATTAGATTACTCCCCTATATTATTAGGCTCACCTAGTAAATCGTCTTTAATCTTGACCTTGTTCGTGTTGAAGTATTCCTCCACTTCTAAAATTCCTCTCTTGGCAAGCCTATGCACTATGCGATGGGTCTTCACCTTTGAATAGCCTGTCTTCCATGTAATTTCCTTCTGGAGCATACTACCTCCTGCCTCTTTTAGAACTTCAATTACTCTTTTTTCATCAGCGTCAAAGAAACTCATCATCGAATCAAGGGATTTTACTGCCGATGTTTTTTGATCACTCTTCTCTTCTATGGATTTACTTTCTTCTTTGGTTTTAACGTATGGCATCTCTGGTAGAATGATATAATAAAGCACTAAGGCTAAAGCGCCTATTATCGCTCCTATAGGTATGACAGATATAAGGAGAA
>JARVKD010000053.1 GCA_029775875.1 Nitrososphaeria archaeon | reverse complement strand
CCAGCTTCTCCATGGTGGTAAATGATTACTACGATATTGAGGTTGATAAGGTGAATAGACCAGATAGACCTTTGCCAAGTGGTTCCATTTCAAAGAATTCTGCTATAATATTGGCTCTGATTCTTCTTTCAATTGGAATAGCATCATCTATTCTGATAAGTTTGAGTAATTTTGTAGTAGCATCAGTATTTGCCTTTCTTGCATGGTTTTACAACTTCTGGGGGAAGAAACGAGGATTCATCGGCAATGTTATAGTTGCAACTTCAATAGCGATACCTTACGTATATGGTGGCATGGCTGTAGGAAATGCTGATGAACCATTGTTGCTATGGTTAGCGTTAACATCTTTCTTGGCTGGCACTGGAAGAGAAATCATAAAAACGATAAGCGATGTTGCAGGAGACGAACTGAGAGGAATCAAGTCAATAGCAAGAATTCATGGTTCAAGTTTTGCATCTATTCTCGGTGCTATCATGTTCTTTATGGCAATAGTGTCTAGCTGGCTTCCTTTCATAACAGGCATAGTAGGCATAGTCTATGCAATTCTGATATTGATTCCTAACTTAATTTTCATATATGCATCTGTTAGAATTCTTAAGAATCCATCCGAAGCTAATGCTCTACATGTGAAGAGTATTGCTCTTCTTGGAATGCTCCTAGGCTTGATAGCCTTTCTCATAGGAGGAATAATGCGTTAATTATGATTAAGGGATGATTATGCCTTTTACACCTTTTCACTGGGGTCCTGCTCTCCTTATAGGCATGTTACTTTTCCCGATATTCGATCTGCCTGCTCTATTTTTGTCGAGTGTGATCGTCGATTTGGAGGGTATATGCATTTTAATGTCTGGCTCTCCATTACCTCTTCATGGATTCTTTCACTCTTATCTTGGTGCATCAATTTTAGGAATTTTTGCAGCAATCATAGTGGATTACCTTTATAGATGGTTGAGAAAGATCATGAAATTATTTATGCTCGAGCAAAAATCTTCCTTCAAAAGAATTTTCTACACATCTCTTTTTGGAGTTTATTCTCACGTTTTCTTAGATTCTTTTCTTTATGGAGAGATGAATCCTTTCTATCCAATAGATGGAAATCCATTTCTAGGGCTTATTTCAGCCAATGGAATTTACTGGTTCTCTATGGTTTCTTTTCCCTTAGGATTAGCACTATATGCCTATAGGCTTTTTGTAGCCTTTAGAAAGTCAGGCAAATAGACTATATCTCTTCGATAAAACTAAATGCTTTTTAGACTAATTTGCCACTAGAGCCTTTAATGTGGGTTGAAAAATACAGACCTAAGAGCGTAGAGGAAATGGTTGGTAATGAAGAAAGCAGGATAGAATTCTTTAATTGGTTAAAGAATTGGAAAAGAGGATCGAAGCCAGCCCTTCTCTTAGGTCCTCCTGGAACAGGAAAGACTACTTTAGTGCATTTAGTCGCTAAAAAATTGGACTATAATATGGTTGAATTGAATGCCAGCGATGTGAGAACAAAAGAAAAGATGATGCAAAAGTTAGGACCAGCATTAGGCTCTAAAGGTCTATTCGGTGAGAAATTACTGATATTCTTGGATGAGGTTGATGGAATGTATGAAAGGCAGGATAGAGGAGGAATAGAGTTCGTAGAAGAATTGATCGAAAAAAGCATAGCACCAATAGTCATGGCTGCAAACCTAGAGGATGATAAAAAAATAGTTAAACTGATAAAAAAATCAAAAGTGTTTAGATTTACAAGAATTCCTCCAAGATTTGCAGAGATTTATGTCGATAATATTCTTAGAAGAGAAAATGTTAAACTGGGCAAAGAAGCCATTCGTTTGATAGTCAGAGAATCTAAGGGCGATATGAGGGCAGCCATAAACACTGCTCAATCCTTTTCAGGTCTATCAACAGAAGAAATTAGTTCTATAATATCGAGCAGAGATTTAACATATAGTTTAAGAGAAGGCTTTGAAAGTTTCTTCAACGCTGATTCTCAAGAAAAAGCCTACGAAGCCCTAAAAAATTGTGATGTCATGCCAAGAGATAAGGTAAGATTAGCCTATACTAGTGTTGTAAACAGCGATTTAAGTAATGATGAACTCATAAAGGCTTTGGAGAAGATAGGAGAAGCTGATGAGATTGTGAAGATGATAGGAAAGACTCAGGAATGGAGATTATTAAGATACTTTGATAGAGTATTAGCCTACTCTCTTTTTAATACCATTCCTAAAGGCGCAGTGAGTTATAGCGAAGACGATATGCCCTGGAATCTAAAGATTAGAATGTGGAATGAGAGTAAAGCGTTAAAGAACTTTGGCAAAGTCCTATCGAGGTTTCTTCATACATCTTCTCGACAAGTTATATCAACATACATGCCATACTTATTGCTAATTTTAAGCAGGGATAAGGATTCTATGGAAAGATTTTTTAGAGCATTAGGCTTGGATGATAGCACATTAAAGGTTATCATGAAGGAGGCTGAAAGAATTACTGTAAGGGTGAAATGATTTGATGGTTGCAGTAGGAGAATGGTTCAAGCTACCAAGGTTAGGAAAAGAATTTTTTGTAAGTTTAATGAAGGCAGGATTAGTTTATGATAAATCCAAAGGTTTTAAAGCTGATGCCAATAGTAATCTGATGGCAATATCATCAATATTAAAGAGGGCTTTAGGAGAAGATTTTGAATTCGTCCCAAGGTGCTTTACATGTAATTCACTGATAGAGTGCTACTCTTGTGCATATTATCTGATCTGTGATGTTAAGAGTTCAACTTCAAGTTGCCTTTGTGATAATTGTATTAATGATGAAAATGCTTTTGCCATTTATAGTAAAACTTTGATGAAAAAGATGAGTTGATGATCATGATAAAGCATATAGTTCTATTCAATTTAAAAACAAGCACAATAAACCAGTTTGACCAATTTGCAAAGATAACAAAAGAAACATTATCAAAGATTCCTGGAGTTCAGAACTTGTCCATTGGATTATCCATTAAACCAGATGCAAGATACAATTATTCTATAATCATGGATTTTGCTGATGAAAGATTGCTAAAGGAGTATAGAGATCATCCAATTCATGTAAAGTATCGTGATGAGTATTTCAAGCCAAGCATTGAGGAGTATATCTCCCTCGATTATAAACTAATATAAAATTTAACAAGGCTTGAAGTAAGGCTCACGGTTCATTACAGATTCTAGATAAGCCTTAAGAATTTTAGAATGATCACTTTTAGTAATGGCATCGTTTATGTATACTTTATTATCGTTCCTCATCAAGCAAGGCTTAAAGGCACCATCACTCGTTAAACGAATTCTATTGCAGAAGGCGCAAAATTCTGTATTATCTATTGGATGGACTACTTCAACAACAGCATTGCCAAGATCATAAACCCTTCTTCTATGCATACTTTCTCTAACCCATGATTTTAAAGCTCTATTCTCAAGAATTCTCTCAATAAAACT
>JARVKD010000052.1:327-3497 GCA_029775875.1 Nitrososphaeria archaeon | reverse complement strand
GACAGGTGTCATCTCTCCTCCATTGAATTATTTGGCTAAATCCTTCTGTCTTGCCAGCTCTAAACCATCAATGAAACTTTCCATAGGCGCCCGTCCTTGACAGCGTTTACCCTGGTGAGTGCGATGATTATTATATACATCCAGCCAACCGTCAGGGTCTTTCTGCATCTCTTCTAAGTTAGTATAAATCTTTTTGCGAAAGGCTACTTTATAAAACTTATACAAGACTGTATGTCATCCCTAGGCTGGCGACTCCAGAGCCATCTCGACCACGGCTTCTTCTACCTCCGGAGCAACCCGATTCTTCAAACAGGGTTTCCTCCGGCTCTTTTCCTTTAACCCCTCCAGCCCATATTGCTCATAGGCCTGTTTGACATCGTAAAAATGTTGCCTGGAGCAGCCATTAATCCGACAGGCCTCGGAGATGTTTTGTAGAAACTCAGCCAGCTCTAGTAAACTGAGCTTCTTTCTGATAAGCTTGTCTTGGGTGGTCATTTTTTCCTCCTTTCTTATGACCTTTTAAGATTTTTGGAGGTAGTTTGACCACCTGTCTACTCATTGTGCCAACTCAAGTCAATCTTTGTGCATCTAAGGCAAACAAAAGTTTATTTTTTTGGAAAAAGAACAACTTCTTACTTAATCCTTCAATACCACAAAGTCTATTGAACTGCCGCGTTTTGTCCTAGTCAACACTTCATCTAAGGAATCCCATTTAAACTTGGGTCGATGTTGTTCAAAGTACTTTCCAGCGCCTGCATATTTTTCTACTGAAGGAAGCAAAGCTCTCAGACTACTCCAAGCGTTGTACCAAGTTGCGGTTTTTACTGTTGTGTGAGGATGATGCAATACTATTCTTGGCTTTTCATCATCCGCTAACTTCCTAAACTCCATTTTGATCTTTTTTCTCCACTCACCAGTCTTCTCCCAATTTCTATTATTGAACATCGTCAGATCATGACAACCTAATATCATGACTTTTCCAACATCCCTTAGATCAAGAAAGTGTGACTTCAAATCAGAAATTCTGACCAATCCATCTTCTTGCTTCGATGTTGGATATGATTTCCCAGTCCAATAGAACTCGTTCGTTCGTAGATCAATCAGAAAAACCAGCTCCACATGGAGTTGACCGATATAATTCTGAGTAGTAGATATCTTCACTTTAGAAGAGTCTATACCCAACGTTACATAGTCTGCAAATTGCCTTAATTTATCGCAAAATCTTCCACCAAGAACAAGCCTTGCCCACTTTTCAGCTTCTGCAACCAAGACATTTACCGCCTCTTTACTTGGGTTTTTATTGTCACCAACATCTATTCGTGACATTTCTTCTGGCCAGTCAAATTGAACGAACCCGCCGCAAGTTATAAGGAACTTTACTTTCCTACCCTTTGGCCAGTTCACCCAGACATCTTCAAGAAGTTTCTTAGCTTTGTTTGGATCTCCATTCCATTTGCCAGCGATGACTATCCTTGATAGAAATGGATTCGGTTCTTCCTTTACTTCGATTTTCCAACTTTCAGAAGCATTTCTTAAAAATTTCTTAAACCTCGCAATGTCTGATTCGTCATCTGGACTCAGACTACACCACCTAAAATCTCCAGCAAACAATCTCACGGTGGGCTTTAAGCCCTTGACGAGAGGAACGAAATCTCTTAAGGTATCATACCATGCCCGTTGTTCATCTCTGTAAGGAGGGTCATTGTCTTTAGCATTGATTTTTTCACATAACGCTATCCACTTTGCACGATTGAACCCCAACTCAAGCTCATCTGGATACTTCTCTAAGACGATTCTTCTGGGCAGGGTAAAATGTTGAGATTCATCAAACTCTACGATAAACCCAGGACTTGGAATAAAGTAATCACAATTTGGAAGAGCCGTAGATTTGACAAATTCTTTAAAGCCTCTATGGTTCTGGAGAGTCTCATAGATCTCCTTCAACTTGCTGTAGCACAAGGTGTTTAAGAAATTTTCAAGACGCGTTCCAACTTCCAACTTGTAGTTCGGCTCAACCTTCCCATAAATTCTCTCCAATAACTTTTTCACGGTCTCCTTGCATTTTGGGCATCGCTCATCATGGAGCGCCATTGAGAGAGTGGTTTCTTTACGTTCTTCAAGAGAGAGGGGAATAATCCTCTCTGACAATTTAGCTTCCACAATTTCGAAACCTAAAGCTCTTAGAAAGTTATTTGATTCCGTGCCACCGCTAAACTCTGAAGGGTTCAGGTCCTTTCCATTTGCATACTTATTAGCCAATGAGATGACGTATTTGGGCGGATAATATTCGCCATTAAATTCAATCAGAAACTTTCTTGAACCTCTTCCTTGCGGAACGCCTTTCTTTCTTATCTCTTCAATTGCTTTTAAGATATGTTCTCTCCCTATGTTTTTAGGAATCATAACAGCTCCATTTTTGTATATAATATTATAGGAATTTAATTTTTCTGGCGCATCGGCTAGGTAGTTATTCAGCCTCTGAAATCATCTCAACCCATCATTAGAAATAATAAAACTTCGGCTATCGCACGTCAAAGCGACTAATTGCCTCATCAAAAATCTAAATGAAATTGATTCGTTGCCTTATGAGAAAATCTACCCGAAATTATTTGGCCTTCTGTCGATTAAGGATGATAATTTCAAGGAGAAATGAAGCCAGGAGGTAGGTCTATGGAGTTAAAAATGAAAGTTAAGAGAGCTATATTGAAAGAGATGCCCCCTAGGTATCAGGGTACCCGAAAGAAAATTAAGAGCCGAATTTTGGATGAGGGTGAAGCAAGGCCTGGGTTTTTAGAGACAGATCTGGTGAGCCATGATGGGTACAAAGCCCATGGCGATTTCTGTTATAGTTTAAATGCCTGGGATGTGACCTCTGTATGGGCATTGGCATATATTCTTTTATGCACCAGGTAAAGCTCCCCTTTCTGGACATAATAATTGAATCATCTTTTAAAGAGACAGGGTTTGGTCTCTCCTGAGGCTAAAAGAATTTCTTAAAAGTAAATACACTATTTCCGCTGCGAAGAATTCTTAAAATGTTCGCTTTTTCCATCGATATAAACAAGTCACTATCCGAATGATTTTTAACCTATCATATTTAAAAAAATCAGAGACAGATAAATCTCAGGATTAAATATCTATGAGAATTTAAAGCGTGAGATTCGTCTTAA
>JARVKD010000052.1:0-317 GCA_029775875.1 Nitrososphaeria archaeon | reverse complement strand
GGTTTTTTAGAGACAGATCTGGTGAGCCATGATGGGTACAAAGCCCATGGCGATTTCTGTTATAGTTTAAATGCCCGGGATGTGACCTCTGGTTGGACCGAGGCCGAGGCTCTCAGCAATCGAGCCCAAGTTTGGGCCTTTCAGGCGCTGGAAAAGATATAGGTCGGCCCATCTCAGGAAATCTCGCGTCTCAAGTAGCTGATAACTGATAACGAAGATTTGCGAATAATGCTGAAAAGTAACGCCTTCGCGGGCCAGGACAGTTTCAAGGTTGATATACGCCAGCGTAAAAATTTTGTTGACGAATTCCAGCTGGT
>JARVKD010000051.1 GCA_029775875.1 Nitrososphaeria archaeon | reverse complement strand
TGACCTACATGAATACTTATCTTGATAGGAACATCATTAGTCATGAGCCTTTTTAATTCATCATTTAAGTCCTTGCAAGATTTATTCGCTTTAACTCCTATTATGCAATCCCCTTTCACAGATACTTTTTCTTCCTTTGTTATTTCAAAAGTAGTTTTGTGAGTAGCCTTTATCAAAGGATGCCCGAAAAATTCTACAGAATCTATTATCTTCATTTCTTTACCATCAAGAGCATAAGGAAGCAATTAACCTTCAAAAATACTTTCCCACTTTATACGTTCTCCTTTCTCTCCTCTTATTACTGCTAAGAATTGGTAAAGAGCGTTGTAGGCATCTATGGCAATTGTTTTGCCTGATAAATCATCCAAAGATATTCTTTTTCTTTGAATTATCTCTCCTAAATCTACACCCAATTTGCAATCAAAAATAAATCGAAGTTCTATATATGCTCCTCGATCATTTCTCCCAAAATGGAAGAGAAGACTAGATCATAACGGGTAAATTTGACAGTTATTTAATAACTTAAAGGAACATACCTAAAACTCTACAAGATGAAGGCAAAAAAATCCTTCATAGAAAGTTACAATTGTTGTTATTTCCTTGCTTCAGATATAAGATCAGTCAAGGCTGAAAAAGCAGCGCCAACATCCTCCATCTTGACTATTATTATAGTATCTGTAAAGCAACTGGTAGTGTCATCGATGTTTATCTGCCTTCTTGAAAGTTGACTATAAAAAGTCGCTATACACCCTGGTGTCTCGGCTATATCTTCTGGGCTCCTCACTATTATGGCTGCAAGGTTCGTCCTTTCCTCTAAAACATCCTCTTTTTTGAAGAGTGACCGAATTTCTTGGAATAGTTTCTGATCAAAGACCAAAGTTATGGCTGATATGCTCTCAGAAACTTGGAGGAATTCCTCTTGATACTCTGCCAAAAGATTTCTCATCGTGATAAGATTCTTTCTCGTCTTTTCTATAGATAATTTGACAACATCTGTCCTTACGTTTATTGTGCTCTTTGATATTACTCCTTTTACATTCTCAAAAAACCTGCTATGAAATCCTTTTGCCCTTTTGACAGCAGTGATTATGCTTTGAAGTTTCACTTCTCTTTGCGCCATCTCTTCAACTTTCGGCTTTATCATCCTTGCAATAGCGCTGAAATTGCCATAATCTCTTCTAAGGGCATCTTGGAGGGGTACATCGTTCTCTATGATCTTATTGACGATCTTTGATACCGATCCTTCTCCTATTGCACTTTGATGAATAATGACTTTATCTTTTCTTCTTTTTTCGGCATGATCAATTTTGGTCATTTTGAACTAATAATGATCAAATTAGACCAAAAAATATAAAAGCTTTTTGGACAAAAGTTGTCCTATCTTTATGGACTGGAATATGCATCAATACAACGGTTTAACCATGGAGGTTGATGAAACTGACTGATAAGATCGTATTGGCCTATTCTGGTGGACTGGATACGTCGGTATGTATAAAATGGCTCAAAGAGAAGTTCATGGCTGATATAATAACAGTAACAGTGGATGTTGGTCAGAAGGAAAATCTAGAAGAGATAGGCAAAAGGGCTAAAGCAATAGGAGCCATAAAGCACTATTTAATAGATTCAAAGGAAGAGTTTGTAAGGGATTACGTGTTCCCATCGATAAAGGCCAATGCATTATATGAATCAAAGTATCCATTGAGCACTTCTCTCTCAAGACCTCTTATAGCTTCTAAGTTAGTCGAAGTAGCTGAAAAAGAGGGGGCTTTTGCAGTGGCTCATGGTTGCACTGGCAAAGGCAATGATCAAGTAAGGTTCGAAGTTACGATAAAGGCGCTGAATCCAAAGCTCAAAGTGATGGCGCCAGCTCGTGAATGGAACTTTAGCCGTGAACAAGAGATAAAGTATGCGAAAGAACATGGGATAAAGATCGAGCCAAAGAAATCCGTCTTCAGTATCGACCAGAACTTGTGGGGAAGGTCCATTGAGTGTGGTCCAATAGAAGATCCTGAGGTGGAGCCACCTTTAGAAGCCTTCGAGTGGATAAAGCCATTGAATGAAGCACCAGAAGAAGCAAGTTATGTTAGCATTGGCTTTGAGAAAGGAGTCCCAATTACTATAAATGGTGAGGAGAAGAAGCCAGTAGAACTTGTATCAAATCTTAATCAGATAGCTGGGATGAATGGAGTAGGGATAATAGACCATATGGAGGATAGATTGGTAGGGATAAAGTCTCGTGAGGTTTACGAGTGCCCTGCTGCTTTATGCCTTATCGAAGCTCATAAGGATCTTGAAAAGCTCGTACTGACTCGTCATGAATTGTTCTTTAAAGAAATCGTAGATTCACAGTGGGCATGGCTTGTATACTCAGGCTTATGGCTAGACCCTTTGAAAAAGGACCTTGACGCCTTCATTAATTCGACTCAAGAAAGAGTCAGTGGAAATGTGAAGATAAAGCTCTACAAAGGCAACTATAGAGTTGTTGGAAGGTCTTCGCCTTATTCATTGTATGATATGAATCTTGCAACCTATGGCATATCTTCAAAATTCGATCAGTCATTAGCCCAAGGATTCATAGAGCTTTGGGGATTACCGACTCGTGTAGCCCATTCGATGCTTTCTAAGATGAAAAAAGAGTGAATCGATCATGGATATACTAAGAGGAAAAAGATTATCAGATCTCTCTTCCGATGCTGCAGACTACACTTCATCGATAGATAGTGACAAGTTTCTCATATCATCAGTGATTAAGATAAACAAGGCTCATATGCTCATGCTAATGAAAAAAGGGATAGTAGATCTAAAGGAAGGATATGGTTGCCTTCAAGCCCTTGAAAAAATCCCTGAAGACATGTCTATGAGCCCAAAACTTGAGGATGTCCACATGAACATAGAGGCTTTAGTTGTAGAGAATGTAGGAGAGACTATAGGAGGGCAGTTAAACCTTGCCAAGAGCAGAAACGATCAAGTTGCAACAGCCATAAGAATGGTATTGAGAGAATTCATATTGAATATAGCATCCTCTCTAAATCATCTAAGAAAGGTTATTCTAAAAAGATGTGAGGAGCATTTGACAACAGTAATGCCAGGCTATACTCATTTACAGCATGCCCAACCAATAACTCTTGCCCATCATCTCCTTGCCCATCACGACGCATTCATGAGAGATTGTGAAAGGCTGATGGAATCGTATAAAAGAGTCAATCTGAGTCCTATGGGAGCTTGCGCTTTGGCAACTACTGGCTTCAAAATAGATAGAGAAATGGTATCTGAACTCTTGGGCTTTGATGGATTAGTTGAAAATTCCATAGATGCTGTAAGTGCAAGAGATTTTTCAATAGAAGTAATATCAGACCTTGCCATTTTGATGACGAATTTGAGCAGGTTTTCAGAAGAATTGATTTTATGGAGTACTCAAGAATTCTCTATAGCAGAGATGCCAGATGAGTATTCATCCACAAGTAGCATAATGCCACAGAAGAAGAACCCAGTGGTGGCTGAATTGATTCGAGCCAAGACATCAAAGGTTTATGGTGATTTGTTGGCTTCTCTATCGATTTTGAAGAGTTTGCCCTATAGCTACAATCTTGATCTGCAAGACCTAACTCCTAACATCTGGGATTCATGCCAAATCACTTTAGCATCGATAAATGTGTTCAAAAACATGCTAGAAAAAGTTAAATTTAACGAGAAAAGGCTTCGTGAGCTTGTAAAAAGCGGAATGTCGATAGCAACAGAACTTGCAGACACTCTTGTTAGAGAGCAAAAGATACCTTTTAGAACTTCTCATAGGATAGTAGGAATGCTCGTGAAAAGAGCCTTAAGTGAAGGGAAGAGCCTAGATCGAGCTGTCAAAGAAGATTTGGAGGATATCGTTAAAGAAAATACTGGAAAGAGCATGAGCATATCTGAGGAAGTTTTGAGAAAAGTCCTTGACCCTGTTGAAAATGTAAAGATAAGAACAATAAAGGGCGGACCTAGTCCAAATGAAGTCTTGAGGATGATAAAAGAAAGATGGAAAGTTTTGAAAGATGATGATGAACTGATTCTAAAGAGAAAAGAATCTCTGAAGCTTGCTGATGATAGATTGGTTAAAGAGATTTTG
>JARVKD010000050.1 GCA_029775875.1 Nitrososphaeria archaeon | reverse complement strand
GACATGTGCCTTTTAGTTTCATAAGAAGCCAATAAATCGAACTTCTTACCCATCTTATAGATATCGCCCTCAAAGATAGGATCTGCCTTAAGATTCTCAATGAATTTAACTTCGAATATATTCGTAATTTGACCAGAATAAGGTCTAAGAGGTGGAGAAGAGATACCATGTACCCATTTTAATGGAGGGTGAGCGGCAGGGAATTGAACCAAGCTAGGAGGATATGTTTTGTATCTTTTCCTCCCTTTCATGTCTTCGTAGCAGACAAGGTAAAAAGGTATACACAAAAATTTTGGTCCATCGCCCTTAAACTCTTGCAGGGGTAGTTGCTCTATCTGTTCTAAGCTAATTTTGGCATGCTTGTGCATGTCTAATATCTGGCGTCTTAAACTCATGGCTTTGTTAGAAAGATCTTTGGCTTCTTCCCTTCTCTTCCTTATTTCTAATTCTCTTTCCATCTCTATGTCGTTAAGTGATTTCACCTTAGATTCTATGAGCTGTTTGTATGCGCTCTCGATAGAAGATACCTCTTTTCCTCTTTCATCATCCAACGCTTTTATCACAGATTGAAGCTCTTCTATCTCTTTTTCAATACCTTCCATCCTTGACGATATATCCTTTAATATCCTACTCCAGAGATCAAGGTAAATCTTCTCTTTTGGTGAAGACTTAGATGAATCGACCATCTCCTTCAAAGTCTCATAATCTTTCTTTAGATACATGAGTAATTTCCTGTATTCTCCTATCTGGGAGTTGAAAAGTTCTTTGCGTTCTTCGAACCTTGATAAAACCATCTTCATCTCCAACTCCTTCTTCGTCTTAAGTTGCTCTACCGATCTGTTGACGATTTCCATTGTAACCTCTGTTTGATTCTTATATTCATTGTTTATGCCGATTATCTCCTCATCTATTTGAACCATATGAAAGCTAGTTTCCTCGTCTAGAACTCTTATTGTCTCTTCGAGCTTAGATATGTCGTTCTCAACTTCTCTTTTCACCTTATTCAGCTCATAGACAACTTCCAACATCTTTCGCTCATCTATATGTAAGGGTAGCATGAGGGAATTTGGATATAGGGCACTAACAACACCAACATCAACTACGTAACTCGTAATGGCTAATGCAAGAGGTTTGTCTATCAAACCTGCTATAGTATAATTCTTTTTTTTAAATTGAGAAAAGGTCTTGTCATGCCTCACGAGTACGCTATTGAAAAGATTTCTACTATTGTGAGCATCCTTTAATTGACTCATAAACTCGTCTACTGGAGCCAGCTCAACTGCCGCTAAAGAAAAAGAATGGAGATTAATAGGATCGATGAATATCCACCAATTGTTTACTGGGTAAGCCCAAATTCCATAATAAGCCTTCACGATAAAGGATATGATCTCTTGCTCCTTCCTTATAAAAGATCTCTTTTTCTCTTTTTCAACCATATAGTAAATAGATGCCATCTCAAGTTCTTCATCTATAGGCTTCCTATCTAGGGATGATATGGCGAATGAAGGTATTACCAGATTCTTCTCCATTCTTTCTTCCATTATTTATTCATCGCCTTAATTATACATTGCCCTTCTGCAATTGTATTTATCATCTCTAAGTTTCAATATCAGTTATGGAAATGACGATTAGTAAAAAGATTTATGATAAAAAGAAATAGAGCAGAAATCTATTCGAAATAAATTTTCCAAATTGACAAAAATAGGAAAAATTTATTAACGAGTCTGTCGCATCATTTATGCCTTGAAGATAATCCGAAGATCCAAGCTTGAGAGGTTAATAGACATTCTAAGAGCTATAGCAAGCACGGGTCTTATAAAACAAACACATATAATGTATAAGGCGAATCTAACTTGGGATGAATTGAAGAGAGATCTCCAGTGGCTCATGGATTTAGGTCTTGTTGAGAGAACCGTGGTGAGCGAAGGCATACTCTATAGAATAACTAATCTTGGTTCAGATGCGCTTTCTCATTTCGAGAAAATTGAGTTAATACTTAAATTAAATCATGAGAAAAAACCCTACGGTGAAAAAGGCTTAGTCATTCTATGAAAAACGCGATGGTTAATGAGTCTCATAAACAAAAGTTAGGGCACTAAGAATGACGAATAAAGTGAAAAAGAGTAAAATTATTAAAGTTGCTAGCATGAGAGGCGGTATAAAAGGCTCAAAATAGGTCTGAATAAAGACAAAAAACACCCATCCTAATGCAACAGATGCTAAGAAAGAGAGGATTACTATTGCGATAAAACGAGTCCACGATATCAATTAACTTACGCCCTATCTTCTCACAAAATATCATACTCAAAAATTATTAGGGCTTTAGATGAACCATGATCTTTATAGGGACATTATCACTCATGACTGTGACTATGGTTACTATCCCTTCCTCAAAACTTGTGAGAGGGTCTAAAGCCTTTCTTATCTTTTGCATGATGTTTAATTTATCCTGTAAACTCTTGACTATATCTTCAAGAGCATCCATTTCCTGCCTTAAGCTAGGGTTTACAAGGACTTTTAAGCCTAATAGATCTATTTCTCGCCCTTCAAGTGAAGGCATCTGCTTTTCCCCTGCAAACTTGACTAAAGCTTCTTGAGTCTTCTTCAATCTCTCTATTCTAATGCGTATCTCTTCCAGACGGCGAAGATAATCCCCAAGTAAAGTTCTAACCCTACCGATTTCATCATCCAAAGACTTTTTTAACTCTTCAGGTGTGTTAAATATCCTAAGTTCTGATGAGGCTTGCAAGCCTAATCAAAAACAAGAGGAGGAACATGTATTTAACACTTATGATGTTACAATTTATAGCTAATGCTCTGGCTCATCTACTTTTTAAAAATCCCAGGAATAATCCTCCGATGAATCCCATCAACGCATTCACCAAGCTTTGAAAATAAAGAAATGCTTCACTTGTTGCATAGTACAAAATCTCTATAGTTGCATTTAGAATAAAACTAGGCAAAGACACAGCTAAGAAATCCTTTAATCCTATAGGCAGTAATAAGTGGAGAATTATCGCTATTGCCAGTGTACCGAGCAATCCGCTTAGAAGACCTGCTGCAGCTCCTCTTTTCCAGTCTTTTACTAAGTATCCTGCCACACCTCCAGAAAATAGAGCGCCAATATATGGAAGGAGGCCAACAAAGATCATAAGAAGAGTGCCAATGTAAGTTCCATAGGCAAAACTCCCTAGACCCATTTGGGACGGAACTGGATATTCCCTTGCTTGTACGCTTGAGGAGTAAGGCTTCTGAGCTAAGTCCTTAGAATAAACTTCTATGGGTTTAGGTTCTTCCGTCTTCGGTTCTTCTACAAAAAGTTCTAACAGGGTCTTGTTCAATAAGACAACGTCACCTATCTTTCTTATCTGATGCCAAGGTACAGAGGATTTGTACAAAAAAACAGTCTTATTGGATACAAGATTTGTAGGTATTTCATAACCTCTCATTTTGGCATATGCCACTATCTTGTCATCGGTCAAATCTTGAGGTTGTTCAAAACCCAAGGATTCCATATGTTTTACAAGTTCTTTTGGTCTTATCTCAGAAAAGATTCTTTTCTTCAATTGACTTATGTCTGGGACCAATTTCGTTACCATAATTTCTTTGCATACCTGAATACTCAGACCCTCAGGGCTCATTAGAATGCCATGAACCTTGCCTAAAATCTTAGCCGAGTTGTCGATGACATGCTTACCCTTTAAGTTTTCTTCCTTTTGGTAAGGTAAAGCCTTTTGTGGCTCTATGCCTCTTATCGTACTTTCTATGGGATTTTTAACTAAAATACAACTACCTAAATCACTTCTGTTCATAGCTTCTACGTCATTCAAGCGAATATCTGGCTTCTCCTCTTCTACTTCCCTTAAAACTTCTCTCATAGGCATCTTTACTTCTTTGAGTTTCGCATAGTTTATTAGATCATTCTCTGTGAGGGATTGTATCTTGAGTTCGTTTGCTATAAATTTGTACAACTCTTGAACGTTAGATATGCCATGCTTTTCTTTATGATCCCTTAGAAGAGTTTGTCTCAAGGCATCGATGTCAGGTACTTGCTCCTGAACACTCTTTAAAGATTTAACCTTAAAAAGGGGTCCCTCGGGTTTAATATCGACTTTTACCACGTGACCATAAATATAACCTTCAGAGTCCACTACCAGAGCACCAACCAATTCTGAAGGTCTAAATTCCAAACCTAATCCCCTAATTTGTGGCCGATATATTTAAAGAGCGGGTATATTTTTTTAAACCTTTATATTTAAAGATTAACATCTTTAAATCGTTAGGAGATGTATGTTTGAGTAGCAGAGTCCCGAGCGGCATTGAAGGATTAGACGAGTTGATGGAAGGCGGCTTCCCAAAAGGCAAAACCATAGTCATATCAGGTGTCCCAGGGTCTGGAAAGACGACTTTTTGCATGGAATTCCTTTGTAAGGGCATCTTAGATCATAACGAACCAGGCGTTTATGTAACTCTTGAAGAAAGCCCAGATAGCATAATCAGAAACATGATGAATTTTGGAATGGATTTGAAGAACTTAATATCGAAAGGAAAATTGATTCTTGTAGACGCTAACCCGTTGAGAGGAGAAACGATGCTGACTGTGTCAGGCGTTCATACTGGCTTTATT
>JARVKD010000004.1 GCA_029775875.1 Nitrososphaeria archaeon | reverse complement strand
CAGACACAGTCCTATCAAAGGTTAAAGATGCATTAAGAACGACAAAGCCACTAGACGTAATCGAGAAGGGATTGGCTAAAGGCATGGATGCAGTAGGTGCACTATACGCAAGTGGTACATACTTCCTACCAAACGTCATGGTATCTGCTGATGCCATGATGGCTGGTATTGCTGAATGTGAGAAAGCGTTAGGCAAGACAACGGAAAAGAAGGGCAAAGTAGTCTGCCATGTTGCTGAGGGAGACCCTCACGATATTGGAAAGAACCTAGTTGTAATGTTTCTGAGAGCAGCAGGCTATGATGTGACAGACCTAGGAAGAGATGTACCAATAGAGACAGTAGTAAATGCTGTTAAGAAAGAGAAGCCAATATGGCTCACAGGAACTGCTCTAATGACTACAACCATGTCCAACTTCCCGAAGATAGCTGCAAAGCTCAAGGATGCAGGCATCGACATTCCATTTGGTTGTGGTGGAGGAGCTCTATCGAAGGAGTGGGTAGAAACCTTCGATCTTGGATTCTTCGGAGCTAAAGCCCACCACGCACCAAAGCTTGCAGATGCCATCCTCAAGGGCATGGGTTGGAAGGATCTTAGGATCAAATACAGCGAAGTAGTCGGAGAGTACGCTACAGGTAAAGGCTGGTAAGAAGAAGCATAGCGTATTTCGCTATGCCCCACCTTTTATTTTATGAATTCTTTAGAAAGCGAAAACTATTAATTGTATTATATGGAGATTTGAATTGAAATTGAATCCTAAAGAAAGATTCATTCGCGCGATGTTGGGAGAACCCAAAGACTATACGCCACCAACATGCGTAACACAAGTTGGGATTGTCGAAGGAATGGAAGCTGTAAATGCAAGATGGCCAGAAGCTCATAAAGACCCTCAATTGATGGCTACTTTAGGAGTCTCGCTCTATAAACTTACAGGCCTTGAAACTGCTAGAGTCCCCTTTGATTTGACTGTACAAGTTGAAGCTTTAGGTGGTGGAGTAGATATAGGCAAGATCGATAGGCAACCAATGGTGAAGGAGCATCCTATTACTTCTGTTGATCAACTTGAAATTCCCGATGACTTCCTTAAGCGTGGTCGCATACCAGTTGTTTTAGAAGCTACTAAGATTCTGAAGGAAAAATATGGTGATACACTACCGATAATAGTGGGATTTGAGGCGCCTATAACACTTGCAGGACATCTAATTGGAACTGAAAATCTCATGAGATGGTTGATAAGTAGAAGGAACGATGTGAGAGAGTTGTTAGATAAAACTACCGAGGCGAACATTATCTATGCGAATGCACTAATAGAAGCAGGAGCAGACGTCCTTAACCCATGTGACCCAACATCATCGCCTAACCTGCTTAGCCCACTAGACTTTAGAGAGTTGGTGAAACCAGTTCTAAGGAATCTTATAAGGTCTGTCAAAGGATACTTTATACTTCATATTTGTGGTGAGGCAGCACCGATAGTCAGGGATATGGCAGAAACAGGGGCGCATGCTATAAGCATAGAAGATAAAGTCGACATAAAAATGGCTAAACAGGCTGCAGCAGGTAAGTCTAGAATTGTTGGTAATGTATCTACTAGCAGAACGATTTTCTTGGGCAATCCTGAAAAAGTCAAAGAAGAAGCTAAAAGGGCACTTGATGCAGGGGTAGATCTATTGGCTCCAGCATGCGGTCTTGCACCAGGATCTCCTTTAGAAAACATAAAGGCAATAGTCACTGCTGTCAAAGAATACTATAAATTACCAAGTTAAGGTTCTAACCTTTTTTAATGTTCAACATCAGATAATTTTGGTATTTTCGAAGCCCCGCTTAGCCTTGGACTAAGCTCGCCCAATCCCATTCACCTAAAGTCACAGTGGCATCAATATTGTATTCTTTGCAGTGTTATATAACTAAAGAAAAAATATCAATATTTATATTTCACAACGTTATACTATTGAAGACCAAAGATGCTAGTTCATTCTTCTGAACTTGATGATTTTATCGGCGGTCTTATGCGTGAAAGAAAAATCAAGTTTCCCAAGATTGTAGCGTTATTTCTTCTGATAAAGGAGAAGGGGCCTGTGGGGAGATATAAAATAGTCAAGGAGCTAGAGATTCCAGAAGGCATCATAAGAGGGGCTTTATCTTATTTTACAGACATAGGTATCGTTCGTGCTACAAAAAAAGGTGCACTGCTAACTGAGGCTGGCACGGATCTTTTATCAAAAATATTGGAAAAACTCAAGATCAAAAGTATCAAGAACTTCGATTTTGAGTTCTTGGCTTTGGATAGTTGCTGTGCAGTCGCACATGTACCACAAAGAAAAAATTTCAACGTATTGGCACTAAGGGACAAGGCTGTAAGAGCTGGTGCTTCAGCATGTATGATGATATCTTACGAGAAGGGCAGACTTATCCTCCCTAAAGTCTACGAAGACCTTTCAGCCTTGTTTCCTCCATTGGCTGGGAAATTGAATAAAGAGTTTCCTCTTGTCGAAGGTGACTTGCTCATATCTGCCTTTGCACCTAGGGCTTGGAAGGCAAGGGAAGCAGTAATATCTGCAGCTATTGATGATGATGCTTATCGGACTATGGCTCTTACCAGTGGAAAAGTTTCTTATTGATAACAAATATTCAAATCTATAATTTCTGCGCAAAAACGCTTTTTACTCTAAAAAGAGACTAGGCATGGGTCTTTGGCTTTGATTTCACCCTCTTAAAGATCTTACCCGAAATGCAAAAATATTCTTGCACTTTGGGCTTAATAAATCATGCCATAATGGCGATTAGTTTTACCCTTCCAATGTTATATCTACGCTTAATCAGATCCCTTATGTTTTCTTCACATCTATGATAGCCTTCACTTTCTCTATGGGCTCTTCATCTATAACGATTGGATTATCAGAGCTTAGGATGAAACCTCCTTTCTCGCCTACTCGATTGATTAGATCTTTGCAGTAGACCTTGACATCTTCTTCAGTGGCTAATTTCAAGAATGATACATTGCCCATGATGCACATATGGTTCCCGATACTCTCTTTTGCCTTGATGATATTCGTGGAACTGTCTAGATGAAGAATACACTCCCCCTTTGGGAGTTCTTTAAGGTAGTTGAATACTGGCGATGCATCAACATCGAATTGCAATATAGGCACTATCTTTGCATCTATTAGCTGCTCGATCATAATTCTTGCTGTTGGCCACACGAATGAAGAAAAATGAGGAGGACCTACAGTCTCAGGAGTCGAATTTATAAAACTCAGCCATAACCTTCTCACATTGGATATTTCACAGAGCTTTATGAAGAGCTTTGTCATCTCATCTACGATTGTATCACATGTTCGGTTGATCTTCCATGGATATCTTATGATATCCTTGACAATTTCTGTAAATCCTCTAGCGTAGGCAAGAAAACCAAAAGGCACTATACCCAAAGCCCCTGCGTAAAGAGGCACCTTTCTCTCTTCCTCCCATTTTTGAGCAAATGCCCTTGTTTGTTCTGCAGCATAAGTCAAGGCTTTCTCTATATCTTCATCAAGGTCTTGCTCTCTATAGACTCGAGAAAGATAACTCATAAACCCCTCTTCCATAAGTTCGTCGTAACCCGTTGAGTCCTTCATGATGGTTACAGCTTCAGGGGCACCAAGCTTGCCTGGTGTATAACTTCTACCAGTCATCAAAGTCAAAGGCCAGAAGAAAAAACCATCACATCCTCCCAAATCTATGAATATCTTCTCGAAATACTCTTCAGCCTTTCTCAGATCAGGTGGTGTGTGGATAGTTATAACAGGAGCGATAGGAACTCTATCAGGTTTCTCAAGTCTCAGAGCCATATTGATTCTCTCTAAGGGAGAGATAGGACTTGAAATTTCTTCTAATATCTCTTTAATGGGCTTCATAATCCTTTTTAGGAAGAATCCATAAATTTAAATTTATTTATCCAAACTTCTCATGCAAGAGTTCTTTGAATTTGAATACTTTCTCGGGACATACTCTTTCACATCTCAAACATGCAACCCCAAGGCAAAGGTCTGATCTAATTAATATCTTACCTGTTCCATCTCTCTCCTCCACTGTTATGGCCCCCTCAGGGCATTCTGTTTCACATGACCTACAAGCAGTGCATCCAGGAAATTCACCGGCTAGCATCACTCCTATATCTCTTATTATTTTCAGACCTTTCTCGCCTAGATCA
This sequence comes from Nitrososphaeria archaeon, assembly GCA_029775875.1. GTDB lineage: Archaea > Thermoproteota > Nitrososphaeria > Nitrososphaerales > JACAEJ01 > JAVZMU01. The sequence continues at coordinate 46,114 of JARVKD010000004.1, read as the reverse complement.
GGAATGTCTCTTTTAAAGATCTTGTAGACCTTTGGGTTTCTGGCTTTTATTGGAAAACCTTGATAATTGTATCTTTTTAACCACTGTTCATACTCCCATAAAGGCATTCCTTCTTCCCAATATGCAAGCTCAAGGGGGTAAACTTGCATGAATACTTGAGACTCTGGAAATAGTATATGCTTGCCCCTTATCTGCTTGGCCATGTCTTGCAAGAAATCCATCAATTCAGGCTTGCGAACTATATCCCTTGCTAGTGCAAGAGAGGTATTGCCTACTTGGTAGATGGTATCACAGCATCTTGGTATCTGACCAACGTTCAAAGACTTAAGAGCATCAACATAAAAGCCTGATGCCCCTGCCATGTATGCCACATTCACATCGTCTTGCATTATTCCGGCCTCTTCAGCTAGAGTAAAGTACCCTGCTCTAAAGGCGCCCAGTGCTTTTCCAGCTTCCTTTACATCCTTCTCAGTAACATAAATCCCATCCTGAAGATGAATCTTTTTCTCTGCTGCATTGATCCTTGGTAGAGTTATAAGACCTAGATCTATTCCTATACTCGTAACAGCTATTACACCCGTTCCAGTCACTCCCAAAGCTCTACCATGCATCTCACCTTGTTCCAGAACTTTGCCCGATGATGGCGATACTACATCCCCTTCACTTGCTATTAGCTCCCCGTTCAAGACATAATTCTTCCATCCAAGGGTAGAAGCACTTACATCACTGATGGCACCAGGAGCAGCCAACATACCTTTCTCTATTCTTTGCCCTTCTATGGCAGGACCTGCAGCTGCGGAGCCTGTATATATCTCACCATTATAGCATAGAGCCATCTCTGCATTGGTCCCAAAGTCTGTAATGAAAGCATTTTCTCCCTTCTCAAATATCTTTGCTTCATACAACATGGCTAATGCATCAGCCCCTATCTCATGCTTAACGGAAGGTGGAATGTATACCTCAGCTCCATCCCTTACTAAGATTCCCAGTTTTCCTGCTTCAACTATGGTTGCATCCCTAGTTGGTGGCTTGACACCATACCTCTCAAGTGCATGCTTTCCCCAATACGCAAGGTCTCTTATCTCTATACCTTGAAAGATGGACAATTGAGTAGGATTTCCGCTGGCTGCTAGTCGCTCTACTCTGTTAAGGTTGATGTCTAACGCTCTGATTATTCTATTCACTGCATCAATAACCACAGCATGCGCTGTCTCTATGCTTGTTTCTACCGCAAAGTGTAAATGATCCATAATGTTTGCTCCAGGCAACGGATGCCTCAAGGTTATAGCTGTTGAAATGAGCTTACCAGAGTTCAAATCTATTGCCTGTGCCCTTAGGCCACTTGTCCCGATGTCTAGAGCAATGCCATACCTTTCTTCACTCATACACTATATTATAACATCATTATGATATAATAGTTTTATGATGCCAATTTTCAAAACTCTCAATAACGCTTACAACTATTTGATAGATTCCTTTCCTAACAAAGAAAAGAATTTTATATCGTGTAATGCCTAAAGACATCAAATTAAACAAGGTGTAATAGAGTGAGCAGTCTTGCTTGCAGAAAAGCTGTGATAGAAAAAGTTACTTCAATCCTTAAGAACGTAAAGGGCATCCGTGCGGTTTGTGAGTTAGAGAAGGAAGAGTGTAAAGTCCTCTTAGAACGTGAGATGGAGGCAGAAAAATGCGTCCTTGGAGGAATGGGTAGAGGCTTCAATGCAGGCATGAGAGAAGTCCTTAAGAGAGAAGTCATCCTTGCTATCCTTCATACCAACGAGTATTGTTGGCCTCCTGAGAAGATCCAGATTATCTCCATGGGAGAAGTTATAGGAGAGGAGATCAGGACTGAAGATGAATTAAGAGATTTCAAAGGAAGGAAAGACGTTGTTCTCATTGGCGATACATTTGTAATCTACAAGGATAAAGTATCTGAAGTCTTATCACGAATATCTTATTTCTTATTCCCTACGTTATCAGTCCCTGAACTCAAGGATATTGATGAAATCTATGGCGTTGTAGCAGCCATTCCTTCCCCACCTGTTGATACGCTTATCAAAGAGAAGATGAAAAAGCTTGGGATAGAAGTTGATCGAAGAGATTTAGGCACAGAACTCATAGGCTTTAATATTTGTTATAAATAATTCTTCATGAAGATATTATCTTAGGCATTTATGTATTTGTTGATAAGTTCTTCGAGATCTTCCTCTCTCGCTGAGCTTGTTATTCTGTCCATCGGCTTTCCCTTTACAAAGACCAAATAAGAAGGTATTGAGAAAATTTCGTAACGTGCTGCTATATCTCTATTCCCAACACTCTCCAACACATTCAACCTACCAAAGATCATCTTTTCACCATATTTGTTTGCCAACTTCTCAAAGACTGGTAGCATGAACCTGCATGAAAAGCATGAACTAGACCAAAAGTCTACGATTACAGGCTTTTCTGAGTTTATTATCTCATCAAAGTTCCTTGGCGTGAGGATTAAATGCTTGTATTCTGTTTCTGACTCTTCGCTCATAACATGTTATATTTCGCATTATTTTTATTTAAGAGTTATCTAATCTGGGGATACTAAGCAAACTCATTTTACCTATTTTTAAATGTAATGTAATATTTTTCTGACTTTGACAAATACCGTCTTAAAATCTTTTTAAGGCTTTATTTCAATATTTTTGTAAATAAAAAGGCGAAATCATCAATATTGATAAGCACTTAGGAAAAATTACCCATAATCGTTAAATAGTTTTGAGAGCGAAGAACGCTTATGGCTCTAGAAATATACTCTTGGGCCGTAATAGCTTACGCGTTCGGTTTCTTCCCAATTGCATACGCACTACTAGGCAAAGGTGATGCTGGAACAGCCTTCAAAGCAGGAATTCTCCCTGGAATAGTCACCATACTCATCGCCCTCATACTATATAATACGGGAGATTACTTAGGAGCTACCATACTAGGCATAGCTGGCATGACCTTCACATTAGTAGGCATAGCTGGTTTTTGGACAGTTCAGGCAAAGACATTGAGTCTTGTAGTTCTTTTCGCTGGAATATTCCTATTGATTTATGGACTCTACATAATGGGCACATTCTTCGCAAATATGGCTCTTCTGTCTCTAGGTCTGGTTGTGTTTCTATATGGCATAGCATGCTTAGGAGGAAGTCTTCCTGCATTTGGTATGGGCGCAAAGGCTGGAGGAGGACTCATAGCCATATGCTCTGTAATAAACTTCATCCTAGCTATTACATGGCAGTTCGGATGGTTAGTCCCATAAAAGAAGAATCCTTGTGATCAAAAAGTTCCGGTAAACCCCACACTTTTTTATTATTTACAATAGCAGAATATGCTATAGAAACTTTAAAAATGTGGTTATAAAACATAACCTAAATTGGCAAGTAAGAGGATTTTACACAAGTCGCCAAAAATATTCATGAATATTGTAAGTGTGTGTAGAATGATTGTAAATAAGTTTATAAAATATGGCACTCAAGGGAATTGAAATAATCCGCGTGACTTGAGATTGACTAGAATTGCCCAAATTGCTGGTTTTCTTGGTAGTGGGAAGACTACTACACTGATTCAATTAGGAAAGGAACTATCCACAAAGCATGGGAAGAAGGTAGGCATTATCGTTAACGAAGTAGGAGAAGTAGGTATAGACGGTTCTTTTATTCGTGACTTTGGGTTTGAAGTTAAAGAGATTGTCCAAGGATGCATCTGTTGCTCACTTAAAGGAGATTTACAATCGACATTAAAAATTCTTTATGAAAATTATGGACCTGACATCGTTTTGATTGAACCAACGGGTATCGCCTTTCCTTCAAAAATTAAGGAAATCGTAGATGGTTTGATAGATTTGCCAATGGAACAAGCGCCAGTGATAGCTTTGGTGGATGGTGCAAGATTTAGAAATATGTTCAAAGAAATGGAGCACTTCCTCATCAAGCAGATCAAAGAAGCCGATGTTATTGCCATAAACAAAGTCGACCTTATAGAATCGAGATGGGATATAGACTTGCTAAAGTCAGCCGTGAGAGAGCTTAATCCAAGTGCTTACATATTTAGTATGTCAGCGAAAAGAGGAGATGGAATGAACGAACTGATAGATATAATTCTGCAAAGTAACATGAAGGTTTCATCCCTAAGCGATGATGGAGATTCAGTAATGCTTTCTGGCATGGGAAGAGCCGCCCTTAAGTTGTCGTTTAAAGCGAAGGAAGATGTAAGCGAAGCAAAACTTAAGGTGGTTATTAGCGAAATATTCAATGAAATTGCCAATGCTTCTTTAAATTCTGGGAGTGGATTGATAGGGCATGTAAAGGCTTATGTAAAGACTTCATCAGGCTCTTTTAAGGCTAGTCTTTTGGATGTTAAGCATGGAGTGGATTTTTCTGGAAATTTCAAAGGCTCTGCGAGAGAAGGTGAAATGACGATATACGCTGTCGTCAAAGATTTAAAGGATAAAGTATTGGAGAATATTTTAGAAGGCAAAGTAGAGAAGATTTTGTCACAGTATCGCCTTGATTTTAGCTTAGAAGAGAATGAGCATGGTTCACACTTTTGAGAGCTTGCTAACCTTGCTTATGAAATATTTGGAATTGTCTTAAGTCGAAAAGAAAATTGATATACTAGATTGTGGATATTAAGGTTAAAGTGGAAAAAGATAAGACCCTCGAAAAAGTGGAGGCAATTCTAAAGAGTATAAAAGGCACTTTGGATATCAAGCGGCTATCACTCGATCATAGAGCCAAAATTCTTGAACTAGAGAAGACTTTTGAAGAGGAAACATCGATGCAATCTCGGCGCTTTTACAATGAAGGAATCAGAGAAGTTCTTGATAGACAGGAAGTTCTGGTTCTAGCGCATAATAACGATTTTCGTCACCCACCTGAACCTTTTGTGAAATGGAGGCTAGGAGGAGTTGATGTTGGTGAAGAGGTCTGGGATGCTAACACATTGAAAGAATTGAAAGGAAAAAAGGATGCTCTGCTCATGGGCGAAACATTTGTCATACATAGAGACAGGCTTAAGGGTTCGCCATTGACGGACTTTATAATTCTATTTCCACCTCTCTCCTTTCCAGAGCTTGAATGCCTCGATGAGATTTGCAGTGTGATCTCTGCTTCACCATGCGCTCCTACAGACATATACTTAAGACATATTATGGGATGGGATTCAAAACTGGGGATAATGCTCATCGGTTTTGACCTTGCCGATTCTTAGAATTTCCTCAAACAAATAAGATACTTTATTCTTGATCTTTGTAAACTCATGATATTATCATAGCATTAACACAACGAGCACTTTTATCTGCCAAAGGTTTAATATATAGTGATCATAGGAGGCTAGATACTAAATTGAAGAGACTTGTCATAATGGATGCGGAGCGCTGTGTTGGTTGTCAGCTCTGCATGTTTGCATGCTCAAGAAGGCTTGGCTTCGCAGGTCTAGACAAATCAGCCCTTCATGTTAAGAGCGTAGGAGGATTTGAGAGGGGATTCACAGTCGTTGTCTGTAGAGCATGCATAGACCCTCCATGCCTTAGAGCCTGTCCTGTTGATGCTTTAAGAGCAAGAGATGGAGGAGGAGTTATACTAGATTTATCAAAATGTATAGGATGTAGATTCTGTGAAAGGGCTTGTGACATTGGGGCTGTATTCTGGGACGACAGCATGAACAAGCCTGTAATTTGTGTGCACTGCGGTTACTGTGTTGGCTATTGCAACTTTAGAGTTTTAGGTGTTGAGGGGATGATTAGCCGATGAATCAAAACAATGTTCTATACGTAGATCTTGAGAGAAAGAGCTTCTACGTAAAGAATAGATCCGATCTCTTTAATGAGTGGCTTGGAGGAGTTGGAGTAGCTCTTCAGCTCTATAAGGAAGAGGCAGTCAAAGGTTCTGCCCCTCTTAGTTCTGGAAATGTCATCGTATTTGCTGTAGGACCACTAACAGCCCTTTACCCTTTAGCATCAAAGGTTGTGGCTGTCTTCAAAAGTCCTTTGACAGGGAATTATGGCGAGAGTCATGCTGGTGGAAGAAGTGCTACAGCCATTAGGTCTGCCGGCTATGGTGCTATATTGATCAAAGGAGTTAGCGATAGACCCATATACTTGGTAATAAGTGAAAAAGGAGTTCAGTTTAAAGATGCAGCCACCCTATGGGGGATGAGAAGCACTTTCACTGCTGGTAGAGTTCTTAGAGAAGCTTCACCTGGAACTGGTGTAAGGACGATAATGAGAATTGGCAGGGCTGGTGAGAAATTAGTTAGGTATGCTTGCGTTGTATCGGAGACTTACAGACATTTTGGCAGAATGGGATTGGGAGCAGTCTTTGGCTCTAAGAAGCTTAAGGCTTTGGTAATTCATGGTAAATCAAGTATGCGTATGCCCAAGATTAAGGCTTATAGAGATGTTTATGATGAGATATATGATCTTGCAGTAAAGTCCGGCTCCATGAAAAAGTACCACGAATTGGGTACACCCATGAATATATTACCCATTAATGCTTTGGGAGCCTTGCCAACGAGAAACCTCTTAGAAGCTAGATTTGAAGGGGCTGAGAATATTAGTGGCGAAGATTTAGCTGCCAAAAAGCTTGGTAGAAGAGTAGCCTGTAGCCATTGTCCAGTGGCTTGTATACACCTAGCAACTATAAGAGAACCCTATCCCGATGAGCCTTACTTTTACAAGACTACTTTTGTATCTTATGATTATGAACTTCTATACTCTCTAGGAAGTATGCTCGGCATCTCTGATATAAACGGTCTCTTAAAGCTGATGGATGAAGTGGAAATAGGAGGATTAGATGCTATAAGCACTGGCGTGGCATTGGCTTGGGCTACAGAAGCTTACAAAAAAGGCTTGATCAAATTAAATGATTTAGTAGTAGATTTAGACTGGGGAAAGGCAGATGCTTATAGAGAGGCTGTCAAGTTGATAGTAGACCAGCCCAACGAATTCTATAAAGCCTTAGCCATGGGCGTTGATCACTCATCTAAAATTTATGGTGGTAGAGATTTCGCTCTATCCTTTGGTGGAAATGAGATGCCCGGCTATCATACAGGTCCTGCAAGTCATATTGGCTATCTAATAGGTTCTCGCCATAGCCATCTTGATGCAGCTGGCTACTCTATAGATCAGAAGATGAAGGGTTTATCGCCTGAAGAGATGGTGGATAAGTTAATAGAAGAAGAGCAATGGAGGCAAATCCTCTCAAGCCTTGTAATATGCTACTTCGCCAGAGGAATCTATGAACCTAGCATAGTCAAAAAGGCTCTTGATGTTCTAGGATATGAATTTGATGAAGAAAGGTTAAAAGAGCTAGGGAGATGCATCTACAGGGAAAAGCAAGCCTTGAAGGCTTCGGAAGGCTTCAGACCTAGTGAACTTAGAATTCCTGAAAGAATCTTTGAAGTTCCAAGCTTTCGTGGATTGATCGATAAGAACTACATGAAAGCAGCCTTAGATCACTACTCCAAGATTTTCAACAAGATTGTAGCAACTGAATAATATAACCCTCCAAAGAATTACTATGGAACTTTTGAAAATTGATAGATAGCAAGTCATCTTAATGGCAAATATGTTTTAATCTTCGCTTAGACTTAAAAGAGTGATTAATACATGTTCGAAATAAAGGCTACAGACTTAGCGGGTAGAATAGGAGAGATAAGAACAAAGAGCGGATTACTAGAGACGCCTTGCATCTTACCTGTTATACATCCTGTAAGGCAGAGTATAGCACCAAAAGAGATGAAGAAAATGGGTTTCAAGGCTGTCATGACAAATGCCTACATAACACTGAAAGTTTTTGGCAAAAAGGCAGAGGAGAAAGGAATACACAAAATCATAGATTACGATGGAATTATCATGACAGACTCAGGAGGCTATCAAGTTCTTGAGTATGGGAGCATAGAGGTTGATCCTGTAGAGATGGCTATCTTTCAAGAAAAGATTGGCTCTGATATGGCTTTGGTTCTTGATACACCAACAGGGATAGGTGTAGATAAAAAAAGAGCCAGTGAGACTGTCGAAATAACTTTAAAGGCAGCAGAAGAAACTCTGAAGGCAATAAAAGCTGAAGGAACTCTATGGGTCGGTCCTATTCAAGGAGGTAGCTATATCGATTTGTTAAAAAAATCTGCGAAGCTGACTAGCAAGATGGGTTTCGATTTATTCGCCCTTGGAAGCCCTACTGAAGTCATGGAATCTTACGATTTTGATCTTTTGGCTAAGATGATAATAGCAGTAAAGCAGTCTCTTCCTATAGATAAGCCTCTTCATCTTTTCGGTGCTGGGCATCCATTAACAATACCTCTCGCTGTTGCTCTTGGCTGTGATCTTTTCGATTCAGCCTCCTATATGCTATATGCTAGAGAAGGGCGATACATGACAGATTACGGTACTTTAAGATTTGACGAATTAACATACTTACCATGTAATTGCCCTGTATGCTCAGAATATACATTAAAGGAAATAAAAGAGCTTGAATCTGAAGAAAGAACAAAGAAGATAGCAATTCATAACCTAAACGTTTTATCAAAAGAACTCAAAGCGACAAAGCAGGCAATAGAGGATGGAAGAATCTGGGAGTATCTTGGCATAAAAGCAAGGGCTCACCCAAAGCTTTGGGAGGCTTTTAAATTACTGATAGATCGTTACGAATTTTTAGAAGATGGTACTCCACTGTTCAAACCAAGGGCACTTTTCTTTTATGAACACTATGATTTGATGAGGCCTGAAGCTTTAAGGTACCACAAAAGGATATTAGAGGATATATCGATACCATTAGAGAAGAAGACTCTTCTAATCCTTCCAGAGTCTGATGTAAAGCCCTTCTATAAATCTCCATTCTACATAAAATTAGTTAATGCTCTTGGCAATGCTCTAAAAGAAATTCAAATCTGCTTCTTAGCCTTACCTTTTGGGATAATACCAGTTGAACTCTCAGACGTTTATCCTTTATCACAATACGTAAGTGCGATTAAACCAGATAGGTATGTTATTAGAGAAATCTTAAAGCGCACAAAAGAATTCATAAGAAAACATCCTTTTGAGAAGATAATTCTTCTTAATAATTTAGAAGCTTACAACCCCATATTTAAGAGGATGGTTAGATCGATAAGAAATTGTGATATAATCGATGTAACTAGCACTAATAACAATTTTGATGAAATAGCAGAAGAAATTCTGATGAATGTTGCTAAAGGCCAGAATCGGGTGTAGATGGATTCTATACAGTTGAATTTAAATCACTTTATATATTTATAGCACATCTTATATATTACTTATCACTCGGATTCTTATCCTGTTTTTGAAATGGAAATAAAAATTCTAGGCGCTGCAAGGGAAGTAGGAAGATCAGCTTTCTTAGTCAAGAGTATGGACAGTAAGGTCTTGCTGGATTTTGGAGTTCAGCTTACAAGAGAGCCCACATTTCCTATGCACGTTTCACCAAAAGAAGTGGATGGAATCCTTCTCTCACATGCTCATCTAGACCATAGTGGTGCAATCCCTCTATTCTACATATCTGGAAATATGAAGTTATACGCCACAGAAGTGACATTAGAGTTGACCAAACTTCTTATAGAAGATTTCTTGAACATTTCTGGCTTTTACCTGCCTTTTGAATATATAGACCTATTATCCATGATGAAGAGTTCTCATAGACTCAAACTAAACGAAACAGTCGATGTAAAGGGATTCACTGCTACTTTTCTGGAAGCTAGTCATATTCCTGGAGGTGCAAGTATCATATTGGAGAGTAATAAAGAAAGGCTTCTCTATACAGGAGACATAAACGCGCGTGGTTCATTACTGCTTAGAGACGCTGACACGAAATTTGGTGAGCTAGATGCGGTAATAACAGAGAGCACTTATGCAATGGGTGACCATCCAAAAAGCGAGGATGTAGAAAAAGAGTTTATTGATTTTGCTAAAGAGGTTATAGAGAGAGGAGGTACCCTGTTAGTCCCAGCCTTCTCAGTAGGCAGGGCTCAAGAAATGGCATGTGTGCTAAAAAAGCATAACTTTCCTTACTCAGTGGCTATGGATGGTATGGCTCTGAAGGTCAATGAGATACTGTTCAGATACCAAGAATATCTTAGAGATCCATCTCTTTTCCGAAGAAGCATGGAAAGCATCGAATTCATAACGAGTTGGAGTCAGAGAAGGAGGATGGTCAAGACGCCATCAGTGATAATCTCTCCTGCAGGCATGCTAGTTGGAGGAGCAGCTGTCTTTTACAATAGTGAAGTATCAAAGAAACCCAAGAATGCCATAGCCATAGTCTCTTATCAGATACCTGGAACTCCAGGAAGGACGCTGTTAGAGAAAAAGGTGGCTATAATAAATGGCAGGCCAAGAAAGGTCAAGGCTGAAGTTCGCCAATTTGACTTTTCATCTCACAGTGGTAGAAAGGAGCTTTTCGATATGTTCAAGGGGATAAAAGGTTCTCCTAAAGTCTACACAGTGCATGGAGAAAAAGAGAGCTGTATAAAATTCGCTGAAGATTTAAGGAGTGAACTTGGGCTAGATGCTTTGGCGCCTAAGACTGGTGATACTTATTCGATTTAACTCAAAGAACCTTTATAATCAGTCTCTGTTCTAATTAATGATAGAAGCATAGTGGAAAGGAATGCTTTCAAAGCCAAAGATTAGAGTCTTGGTCAAGCCTTTAGGAGACTTTTACCTGATGCGTTTTTCAGACCAATTAGAAGCAGCTGTTAGACTGTACGGATGTGAGCCTGAGCTATCTTTAGAAAGAGTTCCTCTCCATAATGAAGATTACGTTTCCTCAAGGCAGCAGTACGATGCTACAAGGATTCTTTCTAGACTTTTAGAGTTTAAAACAAAAGATAACAAGGTAATTGGCGTGACTTTGGCTGATATATTTGTACCAAGTTTGAACTTTGTATTCGGATTGGCTGATATGAGTAGAGGTGTAGCCCTTCTCTCAACAGCGAGATTAACATCTTTCGAGCTAGAGTTTGGATTAGAGCCAAGCCTGATCAACGAGAGGGTATTCAAGGAAGTTGCTCATGAACTCGGTCACCTTTTCGGCTTGGCCCATTGCTACGAACCTAGTTGTATAATGAGCTTTGCCAATAGCATATACGATGTTGATAGAAAATTGCCTATGCTATGCTCAGATTGCTTGAGTAAAATCAAAGGTCAAACTTGATGTAAGATTTCCTTATACTTGCTTCATTCATTTCTTATGAGCCATTGTTACTTTATTTCTTTTACTTCAATCTTAATATCCTTTAGAATTTTATCTGCTTCTTCCTTTGATGTAATAAAGACATAGAGCATCTTCTTAGTCCTAAGCTTTAACTTTGTCTTATCATCCATCCTCAAAACACGGCATTCTACTGCCTTTTCCAAAAGCTTCTTGAAGTCCTCAATGTTAACGATCTGTTTAGGCATGGCATCACAAGATCATTTAAAGAATAACTTAAACATAACTCTAGGATGATAAGCATAAATTACGATGTTAAAGCATTTGTGCAAAGTTTCATACGTATTTCTGTTCGTTATAGCAGTACCAGCGTTTGTACTGTTGAATGTAGGTTAATGGTTTTCCACATGTAGGACAAAGAGTCTGGGCTTGAGCTGCTGGGGCTTGAGTTGGAGTAACAGTTGGTGTTGGGGCTACAGCCTCGATCTTGGGCTTAGGTCTTAAAAGAACGAAATCGCCTGCTGCTTGAATATCCTCCCAAGGAAACTCCTGAATCTTTCCATCCTTCAACTCGACAACCAAATACATTCTTGATTCTCCAACTGCAAAAGAAACATCTTTGACCACTCCAATTAAGCGGGCATCGCCATCAACAACTTGCATACCAACGACTTTTTCCTTCGTTATAGTCTTCCTTTCCATTTTGACTCATCTTTAAATTATAGCTTCAATTTATAAGCTTTTATTTTCACATAGAACCTAAGTAAGATTCAGATCAATAACACAAATAATAAATATGTCACTTTTTTATTAGAAAAGGGTTTTAAACCCTTAGTTTGATAATTATTGTAGAAGTGAGTAGTTATGTTTGCCCCAAGCGCTGGATACGATAGAGCGATAACGATATTCTCTCCAGACGGTAGACTCTACCAAGTTGAATACGCTATAGAGACCGTTAGGAGAGGAACACTAGCTTTAGGCTTAAAGGTAAAGAATGGTGTAGTATTGGCAGTTGAAGAGAGAACAAGAAAACTACAGAACCCGAACATAAGCCAGAAGATATTTCAAGTCGATGACCACATAGGTATAGCTGCTGCTGGTTACGTACCAGATGCTCGAATTCAAGTAGATGTCTCAAGAGTTTTTGCTCAAACAAACAGGTTGATATATGATGAACCTGTCGAAGTTGAGGCTGTTGCAAAAAGAATAGGAGATTTGAATCAGCAATACACTCAATATGCAGGAGTGAGACCCTTCGGCGTCTCCTTGATCATCGCTGGCGTGGATAGAAATGGAGCAATGCTCTTCTCTACAGACCCTAGTGGAACTTACTTGGGCTATGATGGTGCTGCCATTGGGGCTGGGAGTGATCAGGTGACAGAATACCTTGAGAAAAGATACGATCCTAACATGAGCCTAGAAGAAGCCTGTATATTAGCCATAGAGTGTGTATATCTAGTGAGTGAGGACAAAGTGGGTACAAAGCACATAAAGATAGCTCTGATAGATACAGAGAGCAAGAAGATGAAACGTCTCACAGACGAAGAGATAGCCAAATTTGCGGAGAAGGCGAAGGAGAGGCTTTCTACTACAGGCAAAGCTTAGTCGGTGCTTTCTTAATTTGAGTAGCAAATTCACTGTAGTTAGGCTAGTGTTAGATGGCGAGAGGTTTGAGATACTAGTAGACCCCAAGAGCGCTCTAGATTACAAGATGGGTCGCCAAATCGAACCATCAAAGATAATTGCCATCGATGAGGTTTTTTCTGATGCATCAAAAGGGCTACGCATTCCAGTGGAAAAGTTGAAAAAGTTCTTCAATACAACTTATGCTCCAGAAGTGGCTGAAATCATACTGAAAAAGGGAGAGCTTCAGCTTACCTCTGAACAGAGGCGCTCCTTGATAGAAGAAAAAAGGAAGCAGATAATCTCCATCATAAGCAAAAACTTTGTAGATCCTAGGACAGGCTTGCCACATCCTCAAACAAGGGTCGAGCAAGCACTTTCTCAGGTTCATGTTTCCATCGATCCTTTCAAGAGTGCTGAAGAGCAAGCAAAGACTGTTGTGGAACAGTTAAGGACAGTTCTCCCCCTTAAGCATGAGAAGATAAAGCTCATGGTGAAAATTCAACCTCAATTTGCTCCTAAAGCTTTAGGAACGTTAAAGAGTTATGGGACGATTCAAAAAGAAGAATGGTTGTCAGACGGCTCTTTAAGCGCGATTGTAGAGATTCCTGCTGGAGTTCATTCTTCTTTGATAGATAAATTGGGTTCTATTACAAAGGGAACCTCTGAAATAACTTTGATGAAGTGAGAGAAATATGCCTGAAGTTGAAAGAAAATATGTAACCCCTGGCGAGCTAATCGCTGAGGGAAACTATAAGTCCATAAGTAATGTAATTAGAATCAACAACAAGTTCTATGCAACAAAAGTAGGCTTAGCTGAGATCAGCCATGAGGGAATTCGTGTTATTCCCTTGACTGGACCTTACATCCCTAGAGTTGATGATTTGGTAATAGGAAAGATAGTCGATTTTTCAGCCTTTTCATGGGAAGTAGATATAAACTCATGCTTCTTTGCATATCTTTCTGCTCAAAGCGTTTTTGGTAAAGAATTCTCTCCCGATCGTGAATCTCTTTTAAAGAAATTCTCCATAGGTGATCTGATATATGCAAAGGTTGTTGCTTATGATAGAACTAGGAACCCTCTTTTGAGTGTGTCCGGACCAGGATTAGGGCGCATACCAAAGGGAGAAGTGGTGAGGATAAGCCCTGCCAAAGTCCCTAGGTTGATAGGCAAGAAAGGGTCCATGATCAAGACGATAGAGACTGCTACAAATTGTAAACTTATAATAGGTCAAAATGGAATCATTTTAATAGTAGGTCCGCCTGATGGTATCTTGCTGGCAACTCAAGCCATAAAGATGGTGGAATCGGAAGCCCATCTGGCAGGCTTGACTAAAAATATTCAAAGTTTCCTGTCAAAGTATAAGGAGGAACAAAGTTGAAAGAATTGATAGATGAAAAGGGTTTAAGGATAGATGGGAGAAGAGTTGATGAGCTGAGGCCTTTAAAGATAGAAGTCGGAGTTCTCAAGAACGCTGACGGTTCTTCCTACATAGAGATGGGTAAGAATAAGATAGTCGTTGCAGTCTATGGTCCTAAAGAAGTTCATCCGAAGCATCAAGCCCTACCTGATAGATCCGTTTTAAGGTGTCGCTACCATATGGCTCCCTTCTCTACAGATACTCGTAAACCTCCCCAACCATCAAGGCGTGAAATAGAGATATCAAAGGTGATAAGGGAAGCTCTTGAACCGGCTCTAATGCTGGAAGAATATCCAAGAACGGCTATAGATGTCTATCTAGAAGTATTGCAAGCAGACGGTGGCTCAAGATGTGCTGGTATTACTGCTTCTGCAGTTGCCTTGGCTGATGCTGGCATATCTATGCGTGACATGGTCGTGGCTTGCGCTGCTGGTAAGGCATCAGGTCAGGTTGTAATAGACCTGAACGATGTAGAGGATAAGGAAGGAGAAGCTGATATGCCCATTGCCATAATGCCAAACCTGAATCAACTAACTCTATTTCAGCTGGATGGTATATTGACCCCTGAAGAGTTTGAAAAGGCTTTTGATATGGCTATCAACGCTTGTCGGACTATCTATGATGCTCAGCGAAAAGCCTTGATGGATAAGTACTTTGGTAAGGCTGAAGTTGGTGAGGAATGAATGTCTGCTGTTAAAAAATCCATAGTGGTTGAACAGTTAAGAAAAGTTCAGATGATAGAGCTATTATCAAAAGAAAAGAGGCTCGATAATAGGGGCTTAATGGACTTTCGCCCTATTACTATAGAGACCGGCGTAATAGAGAAGGCTAATGGCTCAGCTCGTGTTCAAGTTGGAAATACTCAAGTCATAGCAGGCGTGAAGATAGAGATAGGAGATCCATTCCCTGATACACCTGATAAGGGGCTTTTAGTGGTAAACACAGAAGTCTTGCCTCTTGCTTCAGCATATGCAGAGCCTGGTCCTCCTGATGAAGATGCTATAGAGCTGGCTAGAGTTGTAGACAGAGGAGTTAGAGAATCTCACATGATAGACCTTTCAAAGCTTGCACTTATCCCTGGGAAAAAAGTACTTGCTGTATTCGTCGACGTGAATGTTTTGAATACTGATGGCAACTTACTTGATGCAACATCATATGCTACCGTTGCCTCTATCGCTACAAGTAAAATGCCAAGGTATTATGTTGATGAAAACGGACAGATAAAGCAATCAGATGAGATCATCCCTTTACCAATAAATGGTATTCCTGTATCTGTGACTATGGCTAGAATAGGAGATGCGCTCATAGTGGATCCAACCTCTGAGGAGGAGGCTGTTATGGATGCTAGAATAACTCTTGTATTAGATGAGGATGGGAATCTATGCGCTGGTCAGAAAGGTCAGCCTGGAACTCTTACCTTCGACCAAGTTAAATTAGCAACAAACATAGCTAAAGTCAAAGCGAAGGAGATAAGAGAGATCATAAAAGGAGAGATAACGAAGTATGCCAAAGGCTAAGGATAAGGGCTTAAAAGGACTCGGCGCCAAGTACGGCTCAACTCTGAGAAAGAAGTATGGTATGATATTCACTGCTTTAAAGATGAAGAGAAAATGCCCTAACTGTGGCTCATGGAAGTTGAAGAGAAAGAGTAAGGGAATATGGGAGTGTAAATCCTGTGGCTTAGTCATAGCAGGAAGGGCTTATGACATCACTCCAACGCCGATCTCCCCAGGTTAGGAAAGGAAGAATAATTAAAGGATTAGAAGCCAAGATAGAAGTTAGCTTAGAAAATTTGGCTAAAGTTGCTTACTTTGCTCTGAAGCCTGATATAGACAAAGCCCCGAAATCAAGCTTATTAGTTAACATTTCTCATGATAAAGACAAATTAATCATAAATCTAAGAGGGGATGATATATCTCAGTTAAGGGCTGGGATAAATTCTTATTTAAGGCTGATAAACGTGGTAAAGAATACTATTAGCGACTTAAAAGAATAGATGATTAAAGTTGGCTTTGAACTCTTTTTTGAATAAGAAAATAGAAGTAAATGGAAGACTCTTTAACATTCATATTATAAGAGCCAAGAATGGCTGTTTCTTAATCGTTTGTGAAGGAGAGGAGATGAAGTTAGGCTCTATGGCATTATCAGTGAAGATTGAAAATAGAGCAAGTTCTAGCATCATCATTCCGAGCAAGTTTGAGGATGTCTACTCAAGAATATTTTCTGAGAGTATATCTATGATAATAGATGGTATTGTAATAGCATCTTTATACACAATAACTCCTATAGATGCTCATATAGCAAAAAGGTTATTGGAAGAAATAAAAGAACTTTGCAAAACTTAAGCAATATATTCTTTAGCATCAATTAAATCTTCGCCAGGTATCTTAGCTATTTCAAACCTTTCTCTTTTCTTGAAGAGGCTTATAGTTGCATCTATCCCAACCTTTGTAGTGAGAAGGTTTTCTTGATCACTCGATGGGTCTAAACTAGAGCCTTTTGCATTATGTATTATTACCAAACCCTTATCACCTTGGAAGCGAGTAGCAATGGCGAATTCTACGCTTTTCATATCAAAGGGATTTATATCATCATCAACAACTATTGCCAATTTTAAGGATGGATGGTTGGCAAAGGCTGATAGTATTGCATTCTTTGGCTCTCCTTCATAAGTTTTTTTAATCTGAATTACTGCATGTAACCAATTACAACCACCATCAGTAAGATGAACAGCTTTAGTGGATGGAACTGTATTCTTTACTCCTTGAAATAGCTTTACTTCTATTGGAAGGGACATGAGCAAGCGATGCTCGCTACCAGCTGGCAACAATCCTTGATAAAAGGCATTTTTTCTATGGGAAATATTTTTTACTTCGATTACTGGCTGCTTTCTAGGATAATCGTAAGTGCCCAGCATGTCTGCCATGAATTCTTCCTCTTCTCTATCCATCATAAATTCTCCTTCCAAAACCATCTCAGAATAAGATGGAACGAATAAGTCTACACTATTGCACTTTGAAACAGTTAGATTGCCATTTAAAAGAGAGTTAGCAACGCTCATCTCATCGACACCATAGGGCACTTGGCAAGCAGCTGCCAAAGATACAGCTGGATGAATTCCTATTGCTATTGCCACTTCAAGGGGCTTTCTTGCTTGCTTTGATAATTTTAGGCATCTCCATAAATGCCTTCCTTCTACTACTCTTATGGCTAAATGCTCATCATCCAAAAGGAGCAATCTATGTATGGATGCATTCTGAGTCTCTGTCTCTATATTTTTTGCAAAGACTACCCCTGATGTTATGTATCTTCCAGCATCCTTCTCATAGTGCTTGATTATTGGTAACTTGCTCAGCTTCGGCTTATTTGAATATTCTTTAAATGGAGCATCTTCAAGGATTTTAGGGTTCATCGGATTTTTTATTGATGAGGATATCTTCTCGTTAAGCTCATTTGAACTTATGCCAATGGCTGAACAGACTCTTTCCTTCGTATTACATAAACCGCTAACTAAAGGATAGTCTGAATCTTTTATCTTCTCAAAGAATAAAACTGGACCTTTATCAAACTTTTTCATTATGGCTGCTGCCTCGTATAAATAAGACACCTCTTTCTTTATTCTTATCATCTGACCACTTCTTTCCAGTATTTTCAAGAAACTCCTTTGATCTGATGAGACTATAGTTTTATCCAAACCATCACCCTATTGCATTAATGTTGTTCAAGTTTAATCAAAGACCTATATAAAAGTGATAAAGAATTTATGCTTAATTAATGAAAGATTATCCAACTTTGGAGATAAGAGTTGTACCTTACCAACGATGAAGAGAAAGCCCTTAAAGGAGAGTATGGAGAAGCCCTTGAGATAAGTTACAGAATATTATCTTCCATAGGTCGCTTGACAGATGCAAGTCATCTGATAGAAATCTCATCAGCCCATGTATCAGGAGTCTCATATTCAACTATTGGTGATTATGGTAAAGAATTTCTGGAGAAAATCAGCCTTAATGCTAAAGTTTCTGTCCCTACGACTGTAAACCCTGCTGGATTGGATTATCAAAATCCTCACGATTTCAATATTAACGATAATTATGTTTTAGGGCAGATGAAGATAATCGAAGCCTATAAGAGATTAGGAGTAACCGATTCTTTTACGTGCACACCATACGAAGGGTTTTATCTACCACCAAAAGGTAGCCATGTTAGTTGGGCTGAAAGTTCAGCATCTGTCTATGCAAATTCCATTCTGAATTTGATGACTAATCGTGAGAGTGCTTTAAGCGCTCTAGCAAGTGCGATTACTGGTAAAACTCCTTACTCTGAGTTACATATTGAAGAATTTAGAAAGCCAACTCTCTCAATTCAAAATAAAATTAATAATCTTTCTAACTCGGTAAAATTTGGCGTTTTGGGCTATTTCGCTGGGAAGATTACAAGAGGACCTATGACTTTTCAGAACATAAAGAATCCAAATCCATCTGAGGCTAAAGCTATCTGTGCCGCTATTGGGACTTCTGGAGCTTCTGGAATGTTCATGATAAATGAAAAAATAGATAAAGTTGAAAGAGTAGATTTTACCGATAATGAGTTTAAGGATATTTACGATGAACTCAACGATGCTGAAAAAGGAGATGCAATAATTTTAGGCTGCCCCCATCTTAATGTGAATGAGATAAACGAAATTTCTGAATCTATTAGGGATAGAAAATTCAGTAAAAAGTGCCTCATATTCTGCTCAAGAAGGACTTACGAAGAGGCAAGGAGAAAAGGCTATACTGATAGAGTCGAAAAAGCAGGGGGAAAGTTCGTTTGTAATACTTGTGCTGTGTTCACGCCTATAATCCCTAGCCTTGGAGTCGATAATATTGCTACCAATTCGTGCAAAGCAGCCCATTACATTAAAAGAGTCCATAAAGTAAGCATATCCCTTAAAGATTCTAATGAAATCATAAAGGAGAGTTGTAGATAATATGAAGGGAGTGTTTAGAGCAAGGGGGCTTGTTGATGGTTTAGGATGGGGAAAAGCATTAATCTCAAAATCTCCTATATCCTTTTTAGAAGGTGTAGACCCAAAGCAAGGTAAGATCATAGATAAATCCCATGAACTTTTTGGGTTGAGCATAGATGGAAAAGTCCTCATATTCCCTTATAGCGTTGGTAGTAGTGTTGGAGCTTATGTACTATACAAATTGAAGGAGAATGGTAAGGCTCCTTCTGCTATCATCAACTTAAAATCTGATAATGTTATTGTCTCTGGCTGTGCCATTGCCAAGATACCTCTTGTGGACATGGTTGAAGGATTATCTCTTATCAGAAAAGGAGATTTTCTTATGGTGAATGGAAGCAACGGTTCTGTAATAATATATTGAATAAGTTTTTATTTTATCATTAATGCTAGAATTCTATGGAACTAAAAATCTCGCCAGATTTAGCAGAGCGCTTTACTGGTTTACAAGCCCTTATAACCAGTATAAGAGGGATAAAAGTTGAGAAAAGCAATACTGATTTAGAAGTTTTCAAGGATAAGATCATAAAAGAAGTAAAAGAAAAGTACGATATTGAGAGATTGAAAGATGTACCAATTCTTAGAGCTTACAGAGATTTCTTCTGGAGAGTTGGCATAGATCCTACTAAGGTTAGACCTGCTGCTGAAGCGTTGATAAGAAGGATTCTTGGAGGAAAATCCATACCTAGCATAAACAATGTAGTAGATGCTTATAATCTTGCATCTATAAAGACTGAAATAGCGTTAGCAGCCTTCGATGAAGATAAAGTTCAAGGCAACTTGGTCATGAGATTTGCAAGAAAGGGAGAGAAATTCTTTGGTATAGGTATGAATGAACCAAAAGAATTACAAGGTGGGGAGATAGTAGTCTCAGATGATGTGAAGTTGGTGGCAATTTACCCATACAGAGATGCCGATGAATCTAAATTGAATGAGAAAACAAGGAATGTTTTACTGATGGTATGTGGCGTTCCTGGAATAAGCAAAGATAGTTTGATAAATGCCAAAAATATAGCGGTAGAATACATAACAAAGTTTTGTGGTGGGATAGAAGTTTACTGAAATAATATCTACATAGAAACTTTAGTGGCATATCCTTCTCTACCAAAGAAAGCCTCTACAGCCTTTTCAACTCTTGATCTATACTCTGATTGTGTGTATATTCTTATTATGTCCATGTATCCTGTGATGGCTCCCACTAAAGCAAGTTTCTTTATAGGAATGATCTCATAGTGTCTACCCTCCATAGTCTTGTAGACTAGGGTTATAGATGATAAAGATTGACGCGAGGATGTGTAAGGTACAGAAGGCGTTGTTGGAACATCGAAGAATACCAGATCAGAATCAATATCAGCTTCCTTGGCAATCTCTATAGCTATCTTATCTCTTATGCTCTTTTGGTTGAGAATTTTCTCTATGAACCTATCCTCTCTTTGAACTATCTTCTCAAAAACACACTTTATCAGCTTTCTATCTCTATATCCTATGGCAAGTTGCTTGGCTCTACTCAACTCTTTACTCTTAGGCTCTAAATCGATAAGCTTTGCAAGAGTCAATTCATCTGTAAGCTGAAGGTAATTTTTCAAATTACTAACATCTGTAAGTTTCAATTCATCATCAGCAAGAATTATAGAGCGAGCCAGCATAGCCTGAGCAGCCCTTACCGTTTTATGAAAGTATACTGCTTTGAACATCTCATAACGGGCTATAGTAAAAGCTTCGAAGGCGTAAATAGCTGCTTGATCTATAGCTAGTCTCTCATCAACTATCTCAAATGAATCTATAAGCCTATGAACATCCACTCTACCATACTCTACACCAGTGAAGTAAGAATCTCGAAGAAGATAGTCCATTATATCGACGCTCAAGCCTCCTGCAATTATCTCGTTCATGAACTTGGGTCTCTTTGATGATAATCCTAAAGCTAGTTCAGATATATCATTGGAATCGAATCCATTCTTCTCTATTATGTCTTTGATCTCGGTTTCTTTTATGATCCTTTTCGAGATATCTTCATGAGTTATGTTCCTCTTTTCTGTTAAGGCTTCTTCAAAGAGATGGGAGAAAGGACCATGACCAACGTCATGTAGTAATGCTGATAGTCTCAACTCTTGAATATCATCATCAGTAACATCAATTTTTGATGAGAGGGAAGAGCCTGCTAAACCAGCAAGATACATAGCTCCTAAAGAGTGCTCAAAGCGAGTATGCTGAGCGCCAGCATATGTTAGATTTGCTCCTGCAAGTTGTCTAATCCTTCTCAATCTTTGAAAGATGCTCGTATCTATTATTTCTCTTTCTACATCTGTTATATGGATATACCCATGGACAGGGTCCCTTATCTCTGCTATAAACTTCAATTTGACATTAGTATCTATGCTATGGCTATATATTTATCTTAAAGTTATATCATAGATAAATCAAATGGGAGAAGTCTTCAGACCTAAAGACATTCTTAAAGGAAGAAGAAGGTTCATAGAAGAAGCTCTTCATGATCTAAGCCCTAGTATAAGAGATACTGTTATAGGCATTCTTGAATCATGGAAGGGAGAAGAATCTAGAGATAAGTTGATAAAAATACTAGGAAAAAAGAACGTGGAAGATATCCTCAAATCTTTAGAATCCTAACTCTCCCAATAAGTCTAAGATTTGCTTATTTACAACATGAAGAGGGTTTGCTCCATTTACTATGAATGCTTTACCGAAGGGATAATATTCTTGTAGATTAAGGAAGATTTTCCTAACTTTTCCCATAAAGGCTACATCTTCATAAAGATCCTTTTCACTCTCAATTTTATCTACTCTTTTTATCGCTATTTCTGCAGGTAAGTCTATTACGAATGTGTAATCCTGCTTTATTATGTTCTTTTCCAAATTCAATATTCTCTTTACATCTACATCATTAGCCTTCTGATAAGCAACATTGCTCTCCAACCATCTTCTTGATAGAACTACATTCTTTGGACTAGCTTTTAACCAATCCACTATAGCATCGTTGTGCTGAGCCCTATCCAAAGACCATAGAATCCATGCGTAATCTTTTGATAATTCGCCCTTTATGATTATGTTTGATTTTCTCTTTAGGTAAGACGCTACCAGTGCTCCAAGGTTTGTATCATAAGATGGCAAAGAGACCTTTTTCACTTTATGAGACGATTGTGTTAAATAGTCATATATTGATAATACCTCTTTAATCCCTTTTGGGTTGAAGCACTGAGTCTCTTTACCAGATTTGTCTATACCACTCACAACTAGAAACTTTCCTAATACAGGCTTTAGAGGAGTCACTAAATTCTTCGCTCCCTTTACTATATCGTTGAGGATTTCAGCAGGAATGTTTTTACCCTTGGTTCTTATCTTCCTCTCAAACAAAATGAGGGAAATCTTTTCTGGTTTAACTTCCTCTTCTATCAACTTTAATACTTGTTGCAAATCCTTTGCTGAAACTTCTATGGGCATCTTATGTCATCTTATTAGTTAATGATGGTGGTATTAAAACGAATTTACATGTCTCTCTTTCCTTCTATGAAATCCATGAAGGCTATCTTTGCTTCATCAAAGGGCATCTGAACTGGAGGATGCTTAAAGCAGTAGGCAGATAAGCTTATCAAGGGTCCGCTAACATTTCTCATCAAGGCTATCTTCGTACCTCTGATTGCATCTATCATCACTCCTGCACTATTGGGAGCATCTACAACACTTAGTTTAACATCCATAGTAACAGGAGAATTGCCAAAGTATCTTCCCTTTATCCAAACGTAACATATCTTCTCATTTCTTAAGAATCCAACGTAATCGCTAGGCCCAATCCTTGTTGGAACTTGATAAGGAATCATCGCTCTGACTGCGCTTGTTTTACTTTCTCTCTTATCCATCAGTCTCTCCTCTTCTAGCATGTTGAGAAAGTCAGTATCTCCTCCAATGTTCAATTGATAGGTCTCATCAACTTTTACACCCCTATCCACTAGTAATTTTATCAAAGTCTTATGAAGAACAGTAGCTCCTATCTGGCTCATGACATCATCGCCTGCCACTGGTAATCCATAATCACAGAATCTTGACTGCCAATTAGGATTTGATGCTATGAAGACTGGCATAGCGTTTATGAAGGCTGCCCCTGCTTTTAGAGCCTGCTCTGCATAAAAGTGAGTGGCTTTTATACTTCCCACTGGAACGTAATTAACAACTATATCTGCACCACTATCCTTTAATA
The DNA here is from genome assembly GCA_029775875.1 of Nitrososphaeria archaeon. Lineage (GTDB taxonomy): Archaea > Thermoproteota > Nitrososphaeria > Nitrososphaerales > JACAEJ01 > JAVZMU01. The sequence goes on along the minus strand of JARVKD010000004.1, from coordinate 22,675 downwards.
CAGATGCAACATCCACAGAATCCTTGTCAGATACTTTTATTACTTCTCTCACATACTTGCCAATGCCATCTATGACCGCTCCTTTCTCAACTCTAACTCCTAGTTTAGGAACATCAGATATTCTTATAGTATTGTTTGGATATTCGTATATAGCCTCACTCAAATCCTTGCCTACTTTGTTTTCATCAACATCAAAGGCAGCTACAAATTCTATGTCATAAGGCTTTAAACCTCCTAGATCATACTTTGCTAATCCTATAGCCTCATCTGGATTAGAATTCTTATAGTAATGAACTCCTTGCACTAATGCTGAAGCACAGTTGCCTACTCCAACTATAGCTACCTTAGCCTTCATATCCTTTAACTCTATTCATAGATTATAATAACCTTTACTTAGATAGCATCATAAAAAATTTTTCATATTGGAAATTGTTCATGAAGCAAGGGTCAAAATTTTGATGATTCATATATGAAAATATGACTGATAATTGTAACAAATTCTAATTATGAATAAGTTATCCTATTTATCTCAACCAAATTAGATAAAGGATCTTTTGATTCTATTATTAATCTTCCAATTATTATGAAATCAGCCCCTGCCTTTACTGCTTTCATAGCATCTCCACCTTGAACTCCAATTCCAGGGGAGAATATCAATAACTTCCCTTTCACTTTCGATGCTATTGATGATAGTATTTGTAAATTCGTGCCTCCTACAACTATCCCATCTGCATTCCAATCAATGCCTCTTTTAACAAACAGATCATAAACCTTCTCTTGCCTTAAATTCTGATTAATAACTGTCAATCCATAGCCTTCTTTTGAACCCTTATGGCTCATATACGCTAATAGTATTATTCCTTTATTCATATCATGGGCTCTCTTTATTACAGGCTCAAGTCCTTCCTCGTAACCGATGAATGGATTAGCAATGATAGCGTCAAAGCCAACTCTCCATAGATAATCACAAGCTACCAGATTTGTTGATGCTATATCGTTGAGCTTCAAATCAGCTATGACTTGCAATCCATAATCATGGGCATTATTAACTATTCTTTTAACATCTGTGAAAAGGTTTAGGGGTAAAAGAAGATGGTAGTTTAGCTTCACTGCAGCAACATTAGATGATAATTTGTCCAATAATGATAAAGCTCTCTCCATCAATTGAGACCTTTTATAAGCAACTACGTCAAGGGCTAAGACTACTTTGCTAGAATGCTCTTTTGATGAAGTTATGATTCTATCTGCAAAGCTTTTCTCTTTCATTTCTCTAATTCTACCAAAGGATGTTTTCTCGCTAATTTTATTGTCTTGATGTAGATGTTTCCATGCTCATCAACTTTATTCGTAAAACCAACCTCTCCAACTTTTGAAGCAGAGTATTTGAGGAAGTTGTAGATTGGCATCTCCTGTAAAGTTGTGTAGAAGAAGATGGAATTCTCATCAATTTCGTCGATACGAGTGAACGCTCCTACGATATTGCTATCATCGGATTTGAATGAAAAGAGGGGTAAAGGTGGCTCTTCAAACAGAACCTTATAAGAACTTACTTTTGCTAAGCTAGCCAAATCTCTGACTTGAATTGAGAGGGATTTTTCCATTTTATCTTTGATGGACTCAAATCCTTTCTGAAATAGCTTTGGAAGCTTTTCCAGACGTATCACTGGTGCATAAATATATGTAGGGAAGAGAGGAGAATCTACTGAGATAGTCTCTTCAATGCCCCCAGAGTTCTTGTAGCCAAGAAACTGCTTTTCTTCCTTTGCTTTAACGTAATAGAATATAGGTCTTCCCATGAATATGTCCAACTGAGTAGAGAGATAAATTTCATTATCATAATGAAAAGAGAAGATAGGTATGGGCATCTTCTCAAAGGCACAGGTTAACCTTGCCAAGTCCTTTAAATCTGAAAGCTCGACAAAGCAAGGCGGCTTTATCCTTCTTAGCCCTACTTTAGTAGACATAGTTATTGTTAAAAACTCTCTATATTAATACATTTACTAACATGAGTGGTTTAGAATAGGATTTGAGGGTGGGCAATTGAAGATAACTGTGGGATGCTGTGGTAATGCTGGTTTAAGCCTCAGAGATTATTCTGAAAAATTTGAAGCAATAGAGATTCAATCTACCTTTTACAGATTACCATCGATAAATACAGCAGAGAATTGGCGCCAGCAAGTTAGAAGAGATTTCATATTCACCATGAAAGCCTTTCAAGGAATAACTCACCCAATAAATAGCCCTACTTGGAGAAAGGCTAGTAGCCAAAAGCCTATAGAAAAAGTTGAGAATTATGGTCATCTAAAGCCCAATGAGCAGAACTTTGAATGCTGGATTAATACTGTCAAGATTTGTAAAGCATTAAAGGCTAAAGTTTGTGTTGTTCAACTCCCACCATCCTTTATATGTAATGAGGAAAATGCCAAGAATATTACAGAATTCTTCAAAAATGTTGAGAAGCCTTTTGCTGTAGCGATAGAATTAAGGCACAGATCATGGGATGAAAATCAAGAGATGCTAGAGCATTCGTTAAAAGAAATAGAAGTTATCCATATCGTGGACCCTCTAGTAAAGAAGCCTTTTCTGAAGAACAAAATGGGCTATTATCGCTTGCATGGCTTGAGCAAAAGGCTTGATTATAGATATCAGTATCGTGATGATGATCTTCTGAAACTCTTGGAAGAGGTCAAGAAGATAGGTTGTGAAGAGAATTTTGTCATGTTCAACAATTTATCTATGCGCGAAGATGCTATAAGGTTTAAAGGGTTAGTAGAAGACGGATTTGTATCAGCCCTTGAAGGAAAGAATTTAGAAGATAGGTTAAGAATAATTCTAAAAGGGATAAGATTTCCTATCAAGGCAAAAGAGCTATCAGATAAGAGGGGCTATCTTTTGGTAAGAGTTAATAGTAAGACCCTAACTCTTGCTGAAATCATAAAAATGATAAGTTCGAAAGAATTCAATTCGTTTGATGAATTATTGAATTTAATGAAGGCTGGTCTATTTGAAAAGTAAAAGAGTTGATAAAGCAAGGGCTTTGATAAATAGTGCCGTTAGGATAAACGATGAAGCTATTATGATATTCTCAAAAAGCAGTAATCCAATGAGTATAGCTGATATGGTATGGGAAGCATACAGTAAATTAGAGCATGCCATAATTCTTCTCAAGCTTGATCTCGGCGTTGAATTCAGCCAAAGGCAAGAGTCTTTAGAAGACCCTTCTGATGTTGGAGGATTGTTAGTTAAAGCATCAGATAATTTAGTCAACGCTCTTAACAAGATGGATTCTGATCTTCATGAAGTTCTTATGAATTCAAGATCGGCTAGAGACGCACTGAAATTGGCTTTATCTCAAATTGAAAAGGGTAATCTTTAACCCTCTTCTTCCTTTTCTTCAACCTTTAATGCAACGAGCCTAAATTCATCTTCTTTTACCAATACTCTATGATTTTTCCTTAATTCGTTTATGTGAAGATATCTTTTGAGATAAGCCTTTAAGAGGCTCTTCTTCAGCTTAACCTTTGATTTTGTATCATCAAGAATTATCGTGCTTCCTTCTATGGATGGCTTGATCATCAATCTTTTCTCTAAGAAAGCTGCCAGATCTTCACTTTTGTCTTTTAGGTCTCCTAGCTCTATCTTTACCATACCTTAGCATCAAAAAGAAGTCCATTAATATGTATTCTTATTATCTCCTCGCCAGTTTTTCTATGGCGTCATTTCTCTTTTGTATTCTGGTATTTCTCTCTTATTTTGGCATCAGCCATTTTTGCAATCATAGCATTTGAGATCAATACATATTTTACTCCTTTAAGATCTGCCAAATCTGCTGATTTTAGATCCTGAGTCACGAGCAACAAGTTGTTATTCTTTGCATAATCTATTATTTCCTTGTCTTTTGCTCCTTGTAACCCTACATCTTGGACAGTAAGCACATCCCAACCTAGAGTCTCAAAATACTCTTTCAAACCTGAGTACATTTCATCGAGTAGAAGTTTCAAAATTCATCATCCCTTTAATTTTGACTTTTAACATTGCTAACTTAAACATATTTAACTTTCTATTTTACCTTTAATTACCAGCAAATCAAAAGCGATGGCGATAAAGATGCCTGCAATGGTAATAGTTGGCGGATTCTTCGGCGATGAAGGAAAGGGTAAGATAATCTCTTACTTGGCGATGAAGGACAATCCTTCTGCAACGGTTAGAGGAGGAGTCGGTCCAAACGCTGGTCATACAGTAGTTTATGAAGGAAAATCCTACAAGCTTAGAATGCTTCCAAGCGCAATATTGAACAAGCAAACAAAACTAATGATAGGCGCTGGAGTATTGGTAAATCCTAATGTATTATTAGATGAGATAAAGACCTTCAATGCTGGATCAAGAGTTCTAATAGATTCACAATGTGCAATAATAGAGAATACTCATATAGAGCGTGACAGAGGGGGCTATTTGAAGGAAAGAATTGGCACTACAGGCTCTGGAACTGGTCCAGCAAATTCTGACAGAGTTTTAAGAATAGCAAAGATGGCTAAGGATATTGATTCTTTGAAAGATTATGTTGGAGATGTGGCTTTTGAAGTAAATAAATTGATAGATGATGGAGCATTAATAATACTTGAAGGAACTCAGGGCACTTTTCTATCCCTTTATCATGGAACTTATCCTTATGTTACATCTAAGGATGTGACTGCATCTGCTATATGCTCAGATATTGGAATAGGACCCAAGAAGGTAGAAGATGTTCTAATCGTATTTAAATCCTATGTCACAAGAGTTGGAGAAGGATTTTTACCTGGAGAACTCAGCGAAGAAGAGACGATTAAGAGAGGATGGAGAGAAGTAGCCACTGTTACTGGTAGAGTGAGAAGATCAGCTCCTTTTAACTTCGAACTGGCAAAGAGGGCTGTTATGTTGAACAGTGCAACCCAGATAGCTTTAACAAAATTGGATGTAGTCTTCCCTGATGCCAGAGGTAAAACTAGCTTTGAAGCCTTGCCAAAAGACGCTAAGAAGTTCATCGAAGATATCGAGAATTCATTAAAAGTGCCTTTATCGATAATCAGCACTGGACCAGAAGTCTTCGATACTATTGATAGAAGAAGTCAATTAAGAATCATGGCTTGATAGGAGAAGCAAAATGAATTAAAGCTCTTGACCCTAATACATTCTCAACTTTTGATATAAAGTGCCTAGCAGATTCTTCATCTATTGCCGACAGTATTATCACAGCATCATAGGAGCCTATGAGCATATATGCAGATACGATTTCAATTCCTGGCTCTACATCTGAAAATATTAGCCTCTTTATCAAACCTGATAAAGCATCAGACTTGCCTATTCCTGCTTTTAATATGGCAGCGATTAGCATCCAATCACCTTTATCAAATGGAAAGATTATCGATATAATCGTTTATAGTTATCCCTTGATTTTATTATTGAGCATAGTTGAGCCTACCCTTAGGTAAGATTCCGAAAGAGATTCTTGAGAAATATGTTCTGAAATTAACTGGGGAAAGATCGAAGAATGTTGTTCAAGGTCCAAAGTTTGGTATAGATTTTGCTGTGGTAAAGCTTGATGAAGGGTATATGATAGTATCCTCCGACCCAGTTACAGGAGCAGAAAAAGAAGTAGGATGGTATGCTGTGAATGTTAGCGCTAACGATGTTGCCACCAGTGGCTCAAAGCCCATGTATCTAGAATCTGTTATACTTTTACCTCAAGAAAGCAAGGCTGAAGATGTGATAAGCATATCAAAGCAGATCCATAGAGCAGCAAAAGCTTTAGGAATATCCATAATCGGGGGGCATGCAGAACTTACCCCAAAGTTAGAGCGTAAAATAGTAATAACTACAGCCTTTGGCCTAGCAAAAAGGTATGTTACAGCAGCAGATGCAAAAGAGAATGATGCTATACTGATGACAAAGACAGCAGGATTGGAAGGAACATCTATACTAGCAGATGTTTTCAAAGAGAGATTGTCAAAAATAGGAGATAAATTAATTATGAAGGCTTTAAGAATGATGAGAAGGATAAGTATAGTAAAGGAAGCATTAAAAGCATTCAATACTGGATTCGTTCATGCTATGCATGATGCAACAGAAGGAGGAGTTTTGGGAGGGATTTATGAGATGAGTGTAGCATCAAATTTAGGATTTTTGGTTCATGAAAAGGCTATACCAATAGCGTTAGAAACTGATATAATCTGTGAAGCCCTTAAAATAGATCCTTTAAAACTGATAAGCTCTGGAGTCTTGCTTTTAGCTGTAGAACCATCTGGAGTCGATTTAGTATTTGATGAACTAAGGAAGATAGGAGTTCGAGTTAGTCAAATAGGACATTTCAAAAAAGGCAAGAGAATACTCATAAAGAAAGATGGTTCAGAGAATATAATAAAAGAAAGCGTGATAGATGAACTTTGGAAACTTTGGGCGAATAATAATCAATTTATTTGCCAAACCTTCTAATCCTTCTTTGATAAGTCCTCACTGCTCTCATCAGATCGATCTTTCTAAACTCAGGCCAGAATACATCAAGGAAAACAAGCTCAGAGTAGGCACTCTGCCAAAGTAAAAATCCGCTTAGCCTCTCCTCGCCAGAAGTTCTTATGATCAAGTCAGGTTCTGGGTATGGAAGATGTGAAGTGTAGAGATGTTCCTCAACAGTCTTAGAGGTTATCTCCGATAGACTGATCTCTCTATTCTTTACCTTTTCAGCTATACTCTTAACTACATCGACTATTTCCAGTCTTCCACCGTAAGCAACGGCGATGTTAAGAAAATGTTCATCATAATCTTCGGTGGCTTTTTCTATTTTGGCTAAAAGTTCTCTTATCGAATCAGGGAGTAATTCTATCTTTCCTAAGGCCTTCACACGAATATGATACTTGTGTATACGCTCATCTTGTATCAACTCTTTTAGCTTTTCTTCGATAAGGATTAGAATCTCTTTAACTTCTTCAGGCGATCTTTGAAGGTTCTCTACTGATAGAACATACAAAGTCAAAGTCTCAATACCCAGTTCTTTGCACCATTCCAATAATTTCTCAGCCTTTTTAGCTCCAAACCAGTGCCCTATCCACCTTGGGTAAGAGTTGGCTTCAGCCCATCTTCTGTTTCCATCCAGTATTATGCCAACGTGCTTAGGAGCTTCAGCCTTGCTTATTTGATTGCTCAGGTATTTTTCGTAAATCTTGTAGACTCCTGCTATCCTCAGCAATGAATCGAGCAATTTAGACCCCTTCTGCCACCTTCTTATGAGAGCGAATGTATCGATAGGCTATGATTGCTACTATCGAAGTAGCCCCGAGCCCTAGCAATAGTTGTGATACGAGAGTAAGAGGATTCTTACCAGGGTTTATCAGAATTTGAGAGAATTCAAGAAGAGGTATGTAGAGAAAAGCTAGTATTACAAGGGCTAATATTGTTCTCCATATCTTGATGCTTTTCCTTATCCAGTGAAAGATCAAAGAGTAGCCCAAGTATATCGACAGCCCTACCCAGATTAATGGAAGAGACCTTTCTATGAACGAGCTTAAGAAGAGAGGGATAGTCTCCTTTCCTATACTAAAGTGAAGACCCTGATAAAAGGCTACGGATATTACCAAAAGGGTTGCTATTATAGAAAAGAATCTGATATATGAAGACATTTTCTTCATATGCCTTATCGCTACAATATATTTGAACAAGTCAAAGCCCCATGCGATCAAAACTATGCCTAGGACTATCAAAACAACTTGAATAGCAAGTTGAATTAAATTAAAGATGCTGAGCAAGCCAATGGCAAGGAATAGCAAGCCTGGAATTCCTAAAGAAAATTTAGAGTACCTAGGATCTGTAAAGAGCATTCTAAAATATCGCCCAAGAACAGCGTAAGATTCTTCAACTCTTTCACTGTGCTTTATTACAACTCTTCTGATAGATATTACTGGTATAGTACTCATCAATATTGGTAAAACTTCTCTATCTTCATAACCATCTGATACTAAGACAACTCCATTTGCATTGAATTCGCCCATTACCTTCATCAACTCAGCCCTTAATTTTTGATCGGCTACAACTCCTCCTTCATAAGATCCAGCTATAATCGCCACTTCACATTCGTTCTTCTTGCTCAAAAGTTCATCGTATAGCTTCACTGCTGCGAAGATGGCATTGGCATCGGCTTCCTCAGGGTCTGAGATGGCTAACTTCTTGGCAGCTTCTATGCAGTTATCTCTTCCAATTATGGGTGTGTTGACCTTCGCCTTAACCTCTATATCATCGTCTCTATCCACACATAGTACAAGTAGCCTAGAAGGCTTATGCTCCGCGCCCAACTCTCTGCATTAATAAAGATCATGAGTATTACTTAAATTATTCATCCCTATCTTCTAATAAAATCTTGAATTCGTCCCAGTTCAAACTCTTTCCTTTTATGAGCCTGTCTTTTGCCTTTGATCGAGCCTCTTCTAGCAAGCTCTTTTCTTTCGCCTTAATGGAAGCTTCCTCATCCAGTCTTTTCTTCTGTAAGATTTTGCTCTTGTTCTCTTTTAGCTTGGACAATTCAGCGTCTGTGTTGTCTAAATTCTTTTTGATTTCATCTATATCTTGCTGTATCTCTCTATCTTCTTGCATTAGTTGATGCTTAACTATAAAGATGTTATGCAAAGCTTCTTTTTGAGTTCTCAACTTTGCTATGGCTGATTTCTTTATCTCCCTCATTCCATCCAATTCGTCCTTAAGGGATTTTGCCTCGACCAAAAGCCCATTCAATTCTTGTCTAGTCTTGTAAGCTTTCTCCCAGAGATGAAGCTTAATCTCAAGCTTTTTTATGTATTCTACTAGTCGCTTCTCCTCTTCTCTTGATAGGCGCTCCGTTTGAAGCCTCCACTCTATACGATCCAGATCTTTCTTAAGAGCTCTCTCAGACTCATGAGGAACCTCCTTCTCGAATTTTCTTAAGACCTTCTCTATCTCTTTTGCCTTCATTTCTATTTCGTCTATCTTTGATAAAATGTATTTGTGAGAATCTCTAAGCTGCCCCATCAATGAGTATTGCTCTAAAACGGCTTTTCTCCCTTCTATCATCTTATTCGTGATCCCCTTGATTTCATCTCTTAACTCGCGCCTTCTTTGGCTTAGCTTCTTCAGCTCGTTGACCAAGCTTAATCTATAGGCAATTAATGAAGAAATCTTCTGTTCAATCTGATCGAGATTTTCATCCATTTTATTCACTAACCTCATGACTAAGAATGATCCTCACATCTACAGCAACAAGACCAGATGGATAAACCAAAATAGGATTTAAGTCGAGCTGATCTATCTCATCGATATTCATCATCAATTCAGATACTTTCACTATGGAATCAGCTATGGCATTTATGTCCAATCTTGGAGAGCCTCTATATCCAAGCAATAGAGGATAGCCCTTTATCTCCTTAATCATCTCATTGGCATCATTCTTATCGACAGGGGCTATTCTAAAGGATACATCTTTAAGAATCTCTATGAAGATGCCGCCAAGACCAAACATTACTGCTGGACCGAATTGTTTATCTCTTAAAGCTCCTATTACAACTTCTGTTGCTGATGGAACCATCTTCTGAACCATTATCCCAGAAATCCTTGCTTTAGGAGCTTTTTCATGCACACTTTTTTGAATTTCCTTAAACTTCTCTGAAACTTGATCTTGATTAAGTATGTTTAACTTCACTCCTCCTATATCGCTCTTGTGAATTATGTCTTGTGATACAACCTTTAGAACTACAGGATAGCCTAGATCCTGGGCTATCTTTTGGGCTTCTTCTATAGAATTTGATAGATGAAAGCTCGGTGTTGGAATTCCTATCATAGCCATCAAAGCCATAGCCTCAGGTTCAAGCAGTGAATACCTTCCAGTTGATAGAGCATTTTTTATCAGCTCTTTAGCCTTCTCAAACTGTATCTTCATATCTAAACTTACTCCTTAATACCATAATGAAATCTAAAAGATCAAGAATGAGAGTAATCTTCACAAGCGCTTAAAAAGTTTTTTACCAATTTTGGTTGATAGGCAAAATGCATGTGCATGTAAGATGCCAGTACTTTATGCTCGAGCCAAGCATCATGCTTGCCGTCTATCCCTATACCTATTCTCATTCTATAGGCAAACCTTGCATCTCTTGGTATCTCTAAAATCTTTGAGTAATGGAATTCATGCCCCTTTAGCAAATCATTAACCTTAGATAGAGGATTATCAGCAATAACTTCAGCAAGAGTATAGTTCAGAGTTAGACCCCTTGTCATAACAGTCCTTGAATTTAATAGCCCAACCATTTTATGAGATCGATTTTCGAAATCTGTTATAGAATCAGTTAGATACATCAACCCTCCACACTCTGCATAGATGGGCATTTCGTCTTCAGCCACCCTCTTTACACTCTTTAGCATGCTTGTATTTGCTCCTAGCCTTTCTGGGAGCATTTCAGGGAAGCCTCCTCCTATGTAAAGACCACTCACATCTGATGGTATTTCTTTATCCTTTATTGTGTTAAAGAACCTTATATCAGCACCATAAGCCCTTAAAATATCAAGATTGTCTTGATAATAGAAGTTGAAGGATTCATCAAGGGCAACACCTACAATCAAATTCTTCTTATATGGATGCTTAGGATAGACTATATTACCTGATTTAGGAAGATCCTCTGCAGACCTTGCTATATCTATTATTTTATCCACATCTACATTCTCTTCTATAAAATTTGTGAGCATATCTAGAAAGGGTTTTGGATGAGCCTTCTCACGTTGAGGAATCAAGCCAAGGTGCCTCTCTTGCATTTCTATGTCTTTATTATGGGGAAGAGCCCCAAGGACAGGCAGTTTCGTTACAGAATTTATGGCTTTTTTACACCAATCTATATGCTTCTCACTACCAACTTCATTCAAGATGAAGCCAGATAGTCTAACATTTCTATCATACTTCTCGTATCCTAAAGCTATAGGAGCTACAGACTTTGCCATCCCATGAACGTTTATCACAAGTATGACTGGGCTTTTCAGAAGCTTTGCTATGTGGGCTGTACTGCCATTCTCATTACTCTCATCGAAGCCATCGAATAGACCCATCACTCCTTCTATAACAGCTATATCAACATCTTGAGTTGCTCTTTGAAATATCTCTAAAATACCATCTTGGTGCACCATCCAAGCATCAAGGTTTCGAGAGGGTCTGTTCAGCATTACTGAATGGTGGCTTGGGTCTATGTAATCAGGACCTATCTTAAAGGCTTGAACCTTTAAACCTCTCTTTTTAAGAGCACCCATTAGACCTACTGAAATGCTGGTCTTTCCAACCCCACTGTAGGGACCTGCTATTGTTATCCTAGGAAGATTCATCTTTCGAACCTCGATACATCGATAAATTTAAGGTTAACATTGCATAGAATTTTCTTTGTAAACTATCGATTATATATGATTGGCTTCATAATCAAATCTTTCTTAAAGTTTCTAAGGCTGCTGCCTTTGCACCAAGTTTTGCAGATTTCTCATCGTCTGCACTTCCTATTATGATAGAATCTCCCTCTTTTGGTTTTAGCTTTTTTATCAGCATTTTACGAATTTCAGGTGAATCTTTGAAGGCATCTTCCGGAGATCCTGGTATGACAAACTTTCCTTTGGTGTAAATCATTGTTGTAGCTCCCAAAGCTCCTGCCTTTATGGCTGCGTCTCTTTGCTCTATTCCATATCCTATCATTTTGGCAGAATTCTTGACTAATATTGCTATGTTAAATTTGCCCAGTGTGTATGGAGATGGCGGAATCTCCAATCCTTCCGATACTCTTGAACTTAAGTCTGAGAATATTTCTTTGCCAAAATTGGTCAGTACACAGCCAGACTTTGTAGATTTTATTATTCCTTCTTTTTGCAAACGCTTTATCAAAGTTCGAGTTGCACCTTCTCCAAGTTCTAATATACTTGATAATCTCACCCTCCCTATAGGCGCGCTAGAGCCTACAATCTCTATAATCATAAAAACATGAGCAGGTGTAAAAGAGGGAAAGGGCGCTGGCTCTATCTTCTTCGTAACTCTGTCTATTATCTCCAAAGTTTTCATTTTATTACTTTCTGCGATTTGGAATTACTTCCTTATATTAATGTTTTATTAATTTACATCTTTAGACAACATTATTCCTTATCAAAAATATAGAGATATTTAACAATCTGCCGTTAATTTTAACATGGGATTTTTAACACATGAAAAATGAATACTTTGATCTTGTTTCGAGTCAATTCAAGATTATGACGCAAGATAACCTGTTCTTTTCAGTATCTCTCTAGCAACTATAAGCCCAGAGGTTGATGATTGAACTAAACCTCTAGTTATGCCTGCACCATCCCCAACAGTGAACAGATTTCTTATCTTAGTTTCAAGAACATTATTTAGCTCTAGCCTTGATGAATAGAACTTCACCTCAACACCATAGAGAAGAGTATGCCTTGAATACACACCAGGGGCAATCTTATCAAGAGCATTTAACATTTCTTTAACGTCTATCAAATATCGTCCTGGCAAGGCAAAGCTCAGGTCTCCTGGCTTAGCATCTCCCAGAGTAGGCTTTACTACACTCCTTTCCATCCTCTCTTGTGTAGACCTTCTACCTACTTCAAGGTCTCCAAGCCTCTGTACTATTACACCACCAACTAGCAAGTTGGCAAGTTTTGCTATGTATTTCCCATAGGCGACAGGCTCCTTAAAGGGCTCTGTAAAAGACGTGCTTACAAGAACGGCAAAATTCGTGTTTTCAGAAGTTTTCTCCTCATAGCTATGACCGTTTACAGTTATAACATCATCTAAATGCTCGGTTACCACGTATCCTCTAGGACAGACACAAAAAGTTCTAACCTTATCGTCGAAGGATTTGGAATAATAGACAAACTTTGGTTCATAAAGAACATCTGTCAAGTGGTTCATTACAACTGCTGGAACTTCAATTCTTACTCCTATATCCACAGGGTTGTTGATGGTTTTCAAGCCGAGCCTATTTGCCTCTTGCCTAAGCCACTCTGCTCCACTTCTCCCAGGGGCTACTACCACATACTTTGCAAGAATCTCTTCTCCATCAACCATTCTTACACCTTTCACTTCTTCTCCTTGAACCAAAAGATTGCTCACAGTTTTCTCCATCATTATCTCCACCTTGCCGTCTATCGTTCTTCTCATCTTCTTCAGCAATTCAGGGCATTGGTCAGTCCCTAGGTGCCTTACCTTACTTGGAATCAGCCTTAACTCAGCCATGGCAGCCTTCCTTGATATATTAGAGATGGCATCTTCGTCGTCTCCATAAATTTTGGCAGGAGCACCATACTTTATGTAAATATTTTCAACTTCTTGCATAAGCCCCATTAGCCTCTTTTCACTCACATAATCCTTTAACCATCCTCCAGTTTCTGTGGAAAATGTCAGCTTACCATCGCTAAAAGCTCCTGCTCCTCCCCAGCCAAAAAGAATGGACTTAGAGCGAGTGCGCTCGGATATGTCCTTTCCTCTATCCAAAACTAATACTCTTAGATCTGATCTTTCACAAAGTTCAAGGGCAGTGAAGATGCCTGCTGGACCTGCACCAAAGATGATTACGTCATAGTCTTTGGGATGAACCATCTATTCTTACCTTTGAATTTGCGTTTTACTATGCTTTTAAGATTTTCTTTTTTAAATTATTAGCCCTTTACTCTCATTATCTTGCTCTTCCCTAAAACTTTCCAATACTCTACTTCATTCCCTGGGGATAATTTTTCCCTAATTTCAGGCTCTTCAGGCTTTGGAGCTTCAAAAACCTCAAAAGTTTCAAGGTCCATGATTTGAACCTTGTCTGGCATTATCGATATTATCTGCCCTCCTCTTTTCTCTACTATAGGAACTTGAACCATGCTGTCGACAGGAGACACCATACTTCTCTTTACATTATCAAACAATCCTATGGCTACAACTCTTGCCTTTGCAGAACCGTGCTTTCCTGGTTTGGATTTATCATAAGATACTATCCTACAAGCTTCGTTATCGATTATTATATAAGACCCTTCTTTCAAGCTACCAAGATCGACAGGCTTGCTCAACCCTAACTCCCCATGATTTTGACCATCTAAGTGGTATATAAGGTAAATTTAATTCTTGATTCTCACTTATAGGCTACTAAAATCACGCTAAGCTCTTTCTCTAACTTCTGTATTTTTGCTAAATCTTCTTTTGAAAGGCTTGCAATAGTTGGAGCCTTCTCAACAGCAAGAAGATGCACATTTCCTAATTCCTTCTCAAGAGCCTGAATCTTCTTTAATTGAGACTCGGTTAGACGAGCGTATCTGATACTTGACAATAACATTGCCTCTAAATTATAAGAGCTTTTTAATATATTAGCATTTTGTTCTTTAATAGTGCCTCTAACAATAGGATTTACTTTTTATGTAGGAAGAGATCTAACGGAAGTGAACTTATTCGATAGTATCTTTTTGAAATGTAGCAATAAATTTGTTTATTGACAGATTAACTAGATAATTAACCTTGAAAAGATTTGATGATCGATAGCTTTTTTACTTGATAGATCGGTATAATTTGAAGTTTGTCAAAAGAAGAATGGTACCAACTTGATGTAAAAGATGTCTTTATTCGTTTAGCAACTCGGGAAGAAGGTCTCACTACCTCTGAGGCTAGAGCGCGTTTGGAAAAATACGGCCATAACCGATTGGAAGAAGATAAAGGTCCATCTCCGATGGTCATATTTTTCAACCAGTTTAGAAATCCTTTAATATACATTCTCTTCTTCGCTGGGATAATAACTCTTGCTCTTGCCCATTATATCGATACAATAGTCATCATGTCAGTCGTAGCATTGAACGCCACTATAGGCTTTGTTCAAGAGTACAGGGCAGAGGAGGCGATGAAAAGACTTGCCCAGATGGTAGCACCCAAAGCAAGAGTCCTTCGTGACGGCTTAGAGGTTGAGGTCGATGCTGGTGATGTTGTGCCCGGGGATGTAGTGGTATTAACTTCAGGTGTAAGAGTTCCAGCAGACATGCGGCTTTTCATGGTTAAAGAGCTCAAGATAGATGAGTCCGCATTGACCGGCGAATCTGTCCCTGTTGAAAAGCAAGTAGAAAGAATAGCCGATGAGAACCTCGTTCCTGGCGACCAGTTGAATCTGGCTTTCATGGGCACGGTTGTGTCAACAGGTCGGGGAAGAGGGGTCGTCGTTGAAACTGGTACAAGGACTGAATTGGGTAAGATATCCGAGGAGGTAAAAAAGACAGAAGTTACCAAGACTCCACTGCTAGTTAGGATGGACCATTTTAGCAAGAGGATAGGAATTGCGATAATTCTTCTAGGCGCCATAGTAGTAGTGTATGGAGTAGCTTTGGGTGAGAGCATTGTGGACATGTTCTTTACCGCTGTTGCTTTGGCTGTAGGTGTCATACCTGAAGGACTTCCTGCAGTAATTACGATAACTCTCTCCATCGGTGTGAATAGGATGTCCAAGCGTAACACAATAATCAGAAAGCTGCCTGCAGTAGAGACTCTGGGAAGCACTACTGTAATATGCTCTGATAAAACTGGCACACTTACAAAGAATGAAATGACGGTAAAGAAGGTCTACACTCCCGGGCGGTTATACGAAGTTACGGGAACAGGATACGACCTTGAAGGTAGTTTCCTCATAAATGGCTCTGTCTTGAGCGGTGCAGATTTATCCCTAGACTTGACGCT
Source organism: Nitrososphaeria archaeon (assembly GCA_029775875.1). Taxonomy (GTDB): domain Archaea; phylum Thermoproteota; class Nitrososphaeria; order Nitrososphaerales; family JACAEJ01; genus JAVZMU01. Next base: position 6,960 of record JARVKD010000004.1, on the reverse strand, counting down.
GATAATAGGCATGCTATGCAACGAATCTAAGGTCTACTTGAAAGATGATATCCGGAAGGTTGATGGCGACCCGACTGAGGGCGCGCTTATAATATCTGCGATGAAGAGGGGCTTCGACCCTGAAACGTTAAGTCAGGAATATCCAACTATAGATATTGTACCATTTGAATCTGAGAGAGGCTATATGGCTACTCTCCATGAACACGATGGTAAAAAGATCGTATTTGTAAAAGGAGCGCCTGAAAAGATCTTTGTGATGTTCAAGTCGGCATGTCACATCGATGGGAGAGTTGAAGCTTGCTCCCATGAACAACTATTGGATGTAGCCCATTCCCTAGCCTCTGAAGGGTTAAGGGTTTTAGCTATGGCATATAGGGAGATGCCGCCTGAGACCCAAGAGATTACGCATGAAGAAATCGAGAAAGGGGGTTTGATCTTTGCTGGATATCAGGCCATGATCGATCCGCCTAGGCCTGAGGCTGTAGAGGCCGTTGCATTAGCTAAAAAGGCTGGGATAAGGGTAGTTATGGTGACTGGTGACCATCCTTTAACTGCAAGATCGATAGCTGAGCAGATTGGTATAGTCGGGAAGGAGGCTGAAGTCATAACAGGAAGAGAGATTGAGGAGATGAGCGACGAAGAGTTATATCGAAAGGTTAAGGATGTCTCGATCTTTTCAAGGGTATCTCCTCACCATAAGTTCAGAATAGTGAAGGCGTTTCAGAAGCATGGCGAGATCGTTGCGGTGACAGGAGATGGAGTAAACGATGCCCCCGCTTTGAAAGCTGCTCAAATCGGCGTAGCCATGGGAATATCAGGTACTGATGTTGCTAAAGATGCCAGTGATATGGTTTTGACTGATGATAATTTTGCCAGCATATATTCAGCAGTAAAAGAGGGTCGAATAGTCTTTGAAAACATCAGAAAAGTAACACTCTTCCTAGTGGCAACTGGCATAGGATTGGCCATGACAATTCCAGCGACCCTGCTTCTTGGGATGCCTCTTCCTTTCCTTCCTACACAACTACTATGGCTGAATTTGGTTACTAACGGCTTGCAAGATGTAGCTTTGGCTTTTGAGCGTGAGGAGGAGGGAGTGGAGAAGATTCCTCCAAGAGATCCTAAGGCAGGTGTTCTCTTTGGACTCATTCCAAGACTTGTAATTACCGGCATAGTCTTAATGCTGGGAACCTTGCTAATCTTCTCATGGCAAATAAATTCTGGAGCGACCTTAGGGCAGGCGAGAACAGCGGCTTTAACGACCATGGTTTTCTTCCAATTTTTCTATGCCTTCATGAGCCGTTCTGAAAGACGGACGGTATTTTCTATTAATCCCTTCTCTAATAGGTTCCTCCTCATCAGCATAGCTGCGGCTTTCGTAGCTCAAATTCTGGCTATCTACCACCCGGCTTTGCAATTTATCTTACGAACCGAGCCTATACCTCTAGAAACATTCATGTGGGTTTTACTAGTTGCGTCCTCCATACTCATGGTCGAAGTCGAAAAGCATCTTAGAAAAAAGTCAGGACGTTCCAAATCTTCATAACTTCTCAAGATGTAATAATCGCTAACCTTGATGATATTAAGGAAGAGCATCTGAATGATGACGAGGATTATAAGTGCTGATGGGTCGACTTATGCTAAAGTTAGAGTTTGGCGATAGCTAGGGTAAGCAACTTTAAATCATCGAAGACCTTATGATGAAATAAGCACTTTTAAATCTTCTTTTAACCCGTTATACTTAATTCCATCTTCAAATAAAATGAACTTGAATGGCTTCGATTCAAGGCGATAGAGCTTTAGTTATATCCTCTGGTGGAAAGGATTCTACTCTGGCTCTTCATAAAGCATGGGCTCTAGGATTAAGAATTGTAGGAATTGTTACAATGTTGCCAGAAGACCCTTATAGCATGTTATATCATGCTCATAACGTTAAACATGTAAAAAAGATAGCTGAGAGCATCGGTATAGATTGGTATGGATTTGAAGCGAAAAAAGAAGATGAAGAAGGTTCTTTAGAGAGAGCCCTTAAGAAATTAAAGGCTGATCTGATCATCAGTGGTGGCATAGCGTCGAATTACCAGAAGGATAGATTCGACAAGATCGCTGAATCCGTTAATATGAAGCATTTAGCACCTCTTTGGAATATGAAACCTAGCGATGTTCTTGAAGAAATAATATCAATGGGGATGGATGTTATGATAGTTGCTGTAGCAGCCTACGGGTTGGATGAAAGTTGGTTAGGAAGGCATTTAACTAAGCAGAGCGTTGATGAACTGTTAAGATTGTCGGAAAAGTATCATTTTAACCCTACAGGCGAAGGAGGGGATTATGATTCATTTGTACTCGATGCACCACTTTATAAAAAAAGGCTGATACCTTTAAGAGTTATAAAAAGATGGGAGAAAGATTCTGGTGCTATTGAAATTCAAGAATTGATGATGGTGGACAAAGGGTGATAAGATGCTAGATAGGTTAAAGGAAGGATTACAGGCAGCAATAAAGAGGATTTTATCAGCAAGCACTGTGGATGAGCAACTGATAAAAGAATTCGTAAAAGATGCTCAAAGAGCTTTATTACAAGCCGATGTCAATGTGAAACTAGTTCTTGAACTATCATCTAAGATAGAAAAAAGAGCCCTTCAAGAGAATCCTCCTCCAGGCTTATCAAGAAAGGATTACATAATAAAAATCCTATACGATGAACTAACGAATATATTAGGAACTGAGAGCAAGTTAGAGCTTCCTACCAATAAAGTTAATGTAATATTGCTAATGGGCATTCAAGGCTCTGGTAAGACTCTGGTTTCAGCAAAGCTGGCAAGATACTTTCAGAAGAAAGGATACAAAGTAGGTTTAGTATGTGCAGACACTTTTCGGCCTGGTGCTCTTGTCCAATTAAGAACTTATGCAAAGGATATAGGAATAGAAGTCTTTGGGGATGAAAAGTTCGATGATTCGATAAAAGTTGCCAGTGAAGGATTGAAGTATTTTGAAGATAAGAAGAATGTCATAATCGTAGATACGGCTGGAAGGCATAAAGAGGAGAAGGGTCTTTTAGAGGAGATGAAGAAAATATCTAGTGAAATAAACCCTGATTTGACATTACTTGTAATTGATGGAACCATAGGACAGCAGTGCTACGCTCAGTCTGAAGCCTTCCATAAATCGGTGCCTGTTGGAGGGATAATAGTAACGAAGTTAGATGGTGCAGCCAAGGGTGGTGGCGCATTAGCAGCTGCTGCAGCCACTGGAGCTAAGATACTATTCATAGGAACAGGAGAAAGAGTCGATGATTTAGAGGCTTTTTCTCCTACAAGGTTCGTTGGCAGACTATTAGGGTTAGGAGATATAAGAGCCCTTATAGAAAGAGCAAAAGAGCTAGAGATAGAGGCTGATGAGAAGAAGGTTCAGAGGATAATTTCTGGCAAGATGACAATAGATGATCTTTACTATCAACTTGAGCAAGTGAAGAAAATGGGTTCATTAAGAAAGGTTCTAGACCTGATCCCTGGTCTATCTTCATTGGTTCCAAAAGAGGGCTTAGAAGAATTAGAAGCTAAGATGAAGAAGTGGAAAGTCATAATTCAATCCATGACGAAAGTTGAGAGAGAAAATCCTGAGATTCTTAATTCTTCAAGGATTAAGAGAATAGCCATGGGCTCTGGCGTGAGTGAAAAAGAAGTCAAGGAAATGCTGGCAAAGTATCGGCAGTCCAAAGCCATCATGAAGGCATCGAAGGGCAGAGAGATGAGGCAGTTATTAAAGAGAATGGCAACTCAACCTTCCTAATGATGTATGAAGGCATCGTATCCCGTCTTCTTTTTTATCATTTGAAGAATATCGTTCTCACTTATTATGCTAGGATCGAATTCAACGAAAACTGTATCCAAAACATAGTTTACCCAGACTTTCTCTACTCCCTTCACACGTTTGAGCGTTCTATCTAGAAGTAGAGAGCAAGAGTAACAGTCCATGCCCACTATTCTGACTCTTATCCTTTGCTTATCTTTTAAATCAACCAATCCTAACTCAACATCATTCCGGCTTGAACCTTCTAAGGAAGAGAGTGTTCATCACTACTGTAAAGGAGCTCATGGCCATAGCTCCTGCAGCTATTATCGGGCTTATTATTCCTAGAGCAGCAGCAGGTATTAATGCTGTATTGTAGGCAAAAGCCCAAAACAGGTTTTGCTTTACTTTTGATAAGGTCTTTCTGCTCAACTTAATGGCAGTGACTACATCCTTCAAATCATCCTTTATCAAGACTATGCCCCCAGTTTCTCTTGCAACGTCTGTCCCACTCCCTACAGCTATCCCTAAGTCTGCTTGAGCCAAAGCTGGGGCATCGTTAATTCCATCTCCGACCATTGCTACAGACTTTCCTTCACTTTGAAGCTTCTTGATGACTTCGGACTTTTCTCCAGGCAAAACTTCAGCAAAGACCTTTTTTATGCCCAGCTGTTTTGCTACAGCCTCAGCTGTCCTTCTATTATCACCAGATAGCATTATAACTTCCAAGCCCAATTTCTTAAGGCTTTCAATAGTCTCTTTCGCTTCTTCCTTTGGCAAGTCAGCAGCCGCTATTAAACCCATAACTCTTTGCTTAGAAGCTAGAATCATGACAGTCCTTCCTTCGTTCTCTAGCTTTTTGATTTGATCTTCATATTCTTGAACTTCTATTCCATTTTGCACCATGAGTCTTCTGTTGCCTAGAAGGTATTCGTTTTCATTGTAAGTTATTTTTACACCATGCCCAGGAACTGCCTCAAAGGATTCTGGGTCATTTATTTCAATCCCTTCTTCCTCAGCCTTTCTCATTATCGCTTCTCCCAAAGGATGTTCAGACCCCTTCTCAGCTATTGCCGCTATCTTGAGGATTTCTTCTTCCTTTGAGTTTGTTAGAGGAATCAAATCTGTCACGGAAGGCTCTCCTTTTGTCAAAGTGCCTGTTTTATCGAAGACTATCGTATCAATCTTGCGAGACCTTTCTAGATATTCAGCTCCTTTTATTAGAATTCCATTCTCTGCGCCCTTTCCTGTTCCTGTTACAAGGGCTATTGGAGTTGCGATGCCTAGAGCGCAAGGACAAGCTATTATTATCACGGCTATGAAAGCCAGCAAAGCAAAGCCAAAGGGTTTTCCAAGTAGAAGATACCAGCCCGCAAAAGCTCCTACTGCTACCAAGATTACAATCGGGACGAAATAAGAAGAAATTCTGTCAACTAACCTCTCAACAGGAGCCTTTGTGGATTGTGCCTCCTCTACAAGATTGATGATCTGAGACAAAGTAGTGTCTGCACCAACTTTTGTAGCCTTGAACTTCAAAACTCCAGTCTTGTTCATCGTTGCTCCTATCACCTCATCGCCAACCTTCTTCTCCACAGGGATGCTCTCTCCTGTTATCATCTTTTCATCAACAGAGGAATGACCTTCTATAACTTCCCCATCAACAGGTATCTTCTCTCCAGGCTTGACTAGGATAATGTCTCCTACTCTCACTTCTTCGACAGGGACTTGCTCCTCTTTCTCATTACGAATTATTGTTGCAAGAGTAGGTTGCAGATCTAGAAGCCTTCTTACAGCTTCTGACGCCTTTCCTTTCGCTATATGCTCAAGAGTCCTTCCAACTAGCACCAGAGCGATTATTAGCGCAGCCGTATCGAAATATACTTCTGAGCCGGGTAAAGAACCTGGAAAGAAAGTTACAATAGTGCTATAAAGCCAAGCTGTGCTTGTTCCTATTGCAATCAGAGAATCCATGTTAGCCGATCTATTTCTTATAGCATCTAAAGTGCCCCTGTAGAACCTTATCCCTGCTATAAATTGAACTGGGGTAGCAAGAAGGAACTGCCATATTTGACTTGCAAAGATAGGAAAGTTCAACGGAGTAAAGGCTAGTAAGAATACTATCGCTCCGAAAATTATGGAAAATGATGTAAGTATCTTTAGGTTGCGCAGTTCGATTTCTGGCTTAAGGAAGGTTTCCATACAATTTGTGCTGCAGAAATAGTACTCTCTTCCTCTCACTTTTGCCTTAAGATTTGTGGTCTTCTCATTTACATACATGCCACATACGGGGTCTTTTGCTATCAGCTCCCACCTCAGTTTCGCTCAGAAATTTCGTAGCCCAAATCAGTTATGGCTTTCTTGATCTCTTTTAAGCTGATTTTTGATGGGTAGTATTCTATTTGAGCAGTCCAGAGTTTCATCTCTACATCTCTCACTCCTTCCAATTTCTTTAGGTTAGACTTTATGTTGGATATGTGGCAGTCTATGCAACCCGTGTAGGGTATTGTGAATGTTACTCTTCTGCTTTTTTCAATAGTTTTACTTATAGTCAATTAAATCCCCCTTCTAAATTATAATTATGATAATCTACCTTAAGAATTTATCACAATACTTTAGCAAATCGGATTATTCGTTATGGCTAACTTATTAATTACTTTATTTTAATAGCTTTAGCGCTCTTAAGGTGTCTTGATGCCATCTATTGGAAAAAGCATAGCTAATCTGGCTGGGATTATACTTGCCGATTATCCATTATGTAATTGGTGCCTTGGAAGGCAGTTCCCGAGCATCAAAGGAGATAGTAATGAAGTTAAGGGAAAGATGATAAGAAAAGAAGTCAAAGTGAAGGCAAAGAAAGGTTCATGCTTCATCTGCCAAGATTCAATGCAGTCTTTAAAAGAAAATTCTGTCAAGATTTTAGAGCAATTAAAGGATTATGAGTTTGACGACTTTCTTATAGGTGCAAAACTTCCAAAAGACTTCATGGAAAGAGAGGACAGTCTAAGGGCTAAATTTAAGCTGAGAGGAGGAGAAGCGATAAAGAGTGAGATAACGAGAGAGATAGGTAAGATCATAGCTTCTAAGACTGGTAAAAGGGTCAACTTTCACAAGCCAGACATGACCATTTTGGTAAATCTTGTCTCTGGAAAGATTGATCTTGATCCCAAG
>JARVKD010000049.1 GCA_029775875.1 Nitrososphaeria archaeon | reverse complement strand
AATTCTTCCTATGCCTTCCAATTTTGCTAAAGGTATGAGTTCAGATTTTATTCCTTGCTCTATTCTCTGCTCTAACTCTGCAATTTCAGGCAAAAGATCAGCTCTTCCTAACAACTTAGAAAGCTCAAACAAAGAGTGGACAAGCCATTCAGAAGTTTCTACGGCTCTATGCAAGTCTCCTGGTTCTACCCCTAGCTTATCGAGTATCTTATCTTCACTCCACTCATTTATCCAGCCATAAAGAACGAGAAGGCTCCTGAAATCTTCAAGATAATCTTCATAATATTGATCGTTCATGGGCAATAGAAATTCATCTCTGTTCTGATTGAAAAGCGTTTGTGCTTCATCTACATCTCTATTTCTCAAGGGGAACTTTGGTGCAAAGTCAGGGGATGAAACTATCAGATGAAGATAGCCCAGCAAATGAGGTTTATTCTTTTCTGCAAAGTTTATCGCCCTTCTGAAAATTACTCCTGTTAATGGATCTATGTAAAGAGTGGAGACTCTCTTTCCAAACTCGCTGGCGATGTAGCGCTTTCCCCTTCTTTCTATCAAACCTTCATCTGAAAGATAACTCATTACTTTATTGACTTTTGATTGAATGGTAGCATGTCTATACTGAATGGCTAAAAGGGATTTAGAGAGCAGTTTAAGGATCTCAGCATCTGTAATACCAGGAAGGCTGGCTACAGTGGCTAAAAGATGAGTCCTTAAAGCAGATTCATCATGCAATTTTGAGTGAAGGGGTTCTGGTTCACCTTTTATGTAGTTATATAGGATTTCATCAGCATCGTATTGATGATGTGCTATTATCACTGTCTCTCCAATATCGTCATACTTTGGTCTACCGGCTCTTCCACAATTATGCACAACAAAATTTTCAGCTATGTAATTCTCTGTGTCTTCTACGGATATGTTATAAACCTTAACTTTTTCATTGATTATCTTAATGTCTTTCACTTTTAGCCACTCTACAGGCTCAATGGTGGTATAGTATTTGTTCAGATTATGATATTTACTGTAATCAGTGGGAGGAATGTCATATTTAACTGGAGTTCCGTGAGAAGTGAATTTTTGTATATCTCGTATCTTCCTAAAGATAATGTTGTAAACTGGCTTTTTAAACTCAGCTCTTTTACCTCTAATAAGCGTAGGCTTAGGTTGTGTTTTCTTAATGTCAGACACTATTCCTAACCTTATCAGTAAATTATGAAGATCGTAAGCAAATTCTTCACTTACTGTCGGGATTAGTATCCTTCTTACAGTTGATTTAGATTTTAATTCTATGTAATTTCCATCGCCATCAAATACGCCCGTCAAGTAGGCACCAATCAAATTTGGAGGGAAAGAAAGAACGATTTCTGCAACCCTTAACTTATCCTTTGTTCCGAAAGGAATTCCAAATTTTCTCATTAAATTAGCCAATAAAGTAGAGCCAACTTCAACCGATGTGTAATTGTCTTTTTTACGAATGTAGGGAGAGAGACCCAGAGAATGTAAGATATCAATGGCTCTATCGATGACATTAGGATTTTTATTAAAGACCCTGATTTTATGATAAACTGATTTAGTTCTTTTATCTACAATTTCTTCAATATTACCATCTGAAGCGATAAACCCTAGTAGCCACATAAATTCCTCGTTTATGTATTTTGGAATTCTCAGCGGTGTTCCATAAGCTGTTTTGACTTCTTTTAGCCTTTCAGCTATCTCATTATCGCTAAGATTCAATAGTTTACAAAGTGCTAATATGACAGAGAGTGGTATTGCTTTCTTCCCCCTCACATATTCCTTTACCACTTTTAGATCTTTCCCTAACAAAGTAGCCAATTCTTTACGTGCAAATTTTAGCTTTGCAAGATCAAAAAGATCTGTTGTATTTTTCAAATATGTTTCATTAATTGGGAGATGCTTAAAGAAAAACAGAAGGTTCTTATCTGGGATGTACTCAAATTCTCTTGCATAACCCACTCTTTCCCCTATTTTCACATTTTTTGCAGATATCCATCCTCTCTCTTTAATTAGAATCGGGTGCTCTGGTGTAAGACGAATTTTTAATCCTCCACTTGTTTCTATTTCTAATAAATGATCAGTGTCTCTTGAAAACCGATCGACGATTCTTCCATATACAAACTTTCCTTTTCTTTCGTCGAACGTTATTACTCTATCAGCTACCTTCTTCTCTACGATTTCACCTATAGGTATCATTGTCCCATTGCTTATCAGAACTTTTGTCCAATAGGGCAGACACATCTGCTTATACTCTAACACACTGATAGGCGCCTTTCCTCCATAGTCTGAATCATACCTCATCAAGCTGCTTATTACAACTCTTCTTGCTGGAAGGTTTACCCCTGCTGCCAGCGTGGATGTTGCTGTTAAAATCTTGATCAAGCCATTCTTGAATCCATTCTCTATTATCGATCTATGCACCCCAGCAAGACCAGCATGATGAAAAGCTGTCCCTTTCTCAACAACTTTAGATAAAGTTCTGCTCAACTCTGTCTCTTCTCCTGCTGATATTATACTTCTCGATAATTCCTTAGCCTCTTCAGCCTCAGCCTTTGTCAAATAGTGTTGAGTAACCTCTGAAGCCTTCAAAGCAAGGCTTACCGCCATTCTTCTTGTTTCTGTGAAGATCAAAGATTGACCTCCTTCTGAAACTGTATCTATCGCTACATCTATAGCATGCCCTCTATTGGTGGGTTTTATCTTTCTTGTAGAACCGTCAGAGAAGCTTATCTCTCCTTGCTGATAAACCCCTTCAACCAACTTTATAGGTCTCCATCTTGTGTCTATGAGCTTTGCACCAAGCCAATTTGCCAATTCTTTTGAGTTTTTTACAGTAGCGCTCAAGGCAAGGACTTGAGACTTATCAGCGTAAGAGAGAATTTTAGTTACAGTCATCTCAAGGGTTGGTCCTCTATCATCATCGCCAACAATATGAATTTCATCAGTAACGAAGAGCCTTACAGAATCTATCCAAGATACTCCATGACGAAGAACAGAATCGAACTTCTCATTCGTAAGGATTAGTATGTCCCCTGCTCCTAAAGATTCTCCTGATGAGTCATAATCTCCTGTTGAGATGAGAACCTTTACATGACTACCATCATTTTTGGTCAGCTTTTCAAAAGCCTTAAAATCGTTATACTTCTCGTTTGCAAGGGCTCTTAATGGAGTAAGATAAACAACCTTTCCTAATCCTTCTAAAACTATCTTACCAGCTGCCAGCATAGCCACAAGGGTCTTTCCGCTGGCAGTCGGTGTTGTGAGGAGTAAGTTCTGACCTTCCAAAACTCCTGCTTTTACAGCCTCTTCTTGGGGAGGATATAGATCGGAATAACCAAAGGACTCTACAAGTCTTATCAACTCTTCTGGTATAGGTAGCTCCCTTATCTTCAATTACACCATTAGAATTAAAATTCAGATTATTAAACAGTTGATATTACTATTTCTTGATCAAGGAAGAGCCTTAGCTTAGCCTAATGAAAAGAAAAAAAGGTGTGTGGAGAATTACATCTTACCTATTTTATAGACTGTAGTCCCACATATGGGACATGTGCCTTTAACGGCTGGTCTTCCGTTCTTCAACTTTACTTCCTGAGGATTCTTTATTTCGACCTTCTTTTTGTCCTTTACACAAAATGCTTGAACCATTCTTATTCACCTAGCTCTGCGTGCTCACCCAATCTATTGCATTTGTTCTGTATTTAAGCATGAGCCTTTTGCTCTTTAAGTTTTTTAAAGATTCGATAAAATAGAAAGCAAAAAATAAAAGCTGTTGCAAATAATGATAATAGTTTGGCTCTATCTGGATGTGTTAAGAAGCTAGTATCTCTTTATGGTGAATCCTTTTCAAGCAGATTGGGAATAAATCTAAAGTCTGGCGCATCGAATGAGGTCTTTAAATGGTTTCTTGCATCTATCCTCTTTGGTGCAAGGATATCTGAAAGCATAGCCATGAATACTTATAGAAATTTCGAGGATAATAGCGTGGTGATTCCTGAAAAGATTCTTGAGACAGGTTGGGATGGTTTGGTGCAAATACTAGATGAGGGTGGGTATGTGAGATACGACTTTAAGACTGCTACTAAGCTCCTTGAGATCATGAAGAATCTCTTGAAGAATTATGGAGATTTAAACACTTTACATGATAAGGCTTCTAACCCGAGAGACCTTGAGCAAAAGTTGATGAATCTAGGAAAGGGCATAGGTCCTGTAACAGTGAACATATTTCTTAGAGAATTGAGAGGGATATGGTCAAAGGCTGATCCTCTACCTCAAAAGTTCGAGATACTTGCTGCCTATAACCTAGGCTTTACAGAAGTTTTTGGCATGAGTGAGGCAGAGCGCTTCATAGCACTTATAGATTTAAAGAACTTATGGGAAAAGATAAAGATACCAGATAAGACCTTTGTAGAATTTGAGGCAGCCCTTGTAAAATATGGGAGAGATTACTGCTATAAAGGAAGATGTAATAAATGTGAACTTATCGATTTCTGTAAGAAGAGGAAGATAGTTAAGTCACGACAGTCTTAGTGAGCGAGTTATTTGCAAATACAAGGTTTAAGCTCAACTCTTTTTTATAATTTCCTCTTAAATTAATTCATTCGGTGAGAGCAATCTACCACAGTATCTGCACTTGAGGATAGGCGGGTCTTTTTTTACAACATCTATTATATGTGATATAGGCTCGTTAGAATTAGATATACATGTTGGGTTTGGGCATTTAAACACATCGACAAATTTATCTGGAATCTCTACCTTTCTCTTCTCTACAACTTGATAATTTCTTATTAGATTTGCAGTTGCTTTAGGAGCTATCAGAGCTATTCTGTTCGTCTCTTCTGGCTTCAGAAACCTGTTCTCTATCTTTATTATGTCTTTCTTACCAAGTTTTTTGCTGGATACATTCATAGCTACTGTTACTACATTACCGTCTTTACCATCTATATTCAAGGCTTCTAATACCTTTAGAGCCCTCCCTTGCTCAACATGATCTAAAACAGTTCCCTCTTTTATCTTCCTAACAACTAGTTGTTCTTCGCTCATGAAGATATAAAGATAAATTGCTTAATTATACTTTTTTAACTACAATATTATTTGTAGAATTACTTAGAAAACTATCTCTTTTAATTTAAGTAAGTTTTATATAACAATGGTACTG
>JARVKD010000048.1 GCA_029775875.1 Nitrososphaeria archaeon | reverse complement strand
CTTCTAAACTTCTTGATTTTTATTCATTAATACAAAAAGCAAAAAAGTCAGCACTATAATGATGGATGGTATGAGGGCTTTCCTTGCTTTGGATGTAAAAGATAATAGAACTATCAAACTTATCGAAGATGTTCAAAAAAAGCTCACACAAACAGGAGCAGATTTGAAGTTAGTTGAGACCAATAATCTTCACTTCACATTAAAGTTCTTTGGAGAGATAAACGATGCTCTAGCCATGAAGATAAAAAGCTCATTGGAGAATTTAAAATTCAAGCCATTACATGTCATCTACAAAGGTATGGGAGTCTTTCCAAGCCCACAAAGAATCTCTGTAATCTGGGTTGGAGTTGATAAGAGTTGTATTGATGACTTGCTCAAAGTAGCAAATGGAGTGGAAGAGAGATTAAAAGGCATTACAAGTATAGATGAGAGAGGTTTCCAACCCCATCTAACGATATCTAGAGTGAAGAGCGGAAGAAACAAGGATAAATTGCTAGCTTTGATAAAGGAGCATGAAAATCAAGACTTTGGAGAAGAAATGATAACATCTATGAAGTTAAAGAAGAGCGATCTTACACCAAAGGGTCCTATCTATAGTGATGTTTACACCTTTCCCTTTGAGATGGAATGAAATGAACGAATTGAACAAGGTGATAAAAGAAGCATTAAAGTTAGTGGAGCCGTCAAAGGAAGAAATAGATCATGTCAAAGCTTTAGCATCCAAAGCCTTTGAAAAGGTTTCAAAAGTAGCATTAGATAGCGAGTTTAAACCAAGCGTAATTTTGGGTGGATCATACGCAAAAGGGACTTGGCTAAAAGGAGAGGCTGATATCGATATATTTGTAAAATTTCCAAAAGAATTGGAAAGAGAAGAACTTGAGAAGCATGGTTTAGATATAGCTTTGAAATCTATGAAGGATTATAACCCTATTCTCAGATACTCTGAGCATCCATACGTTGAAGCTTGCATTGAGGATGTTAAAATCAACGTAGTTCCTTGCTATGATGTAAAGAAAGGCGAGTGGAAGAGCGCAGCGGACAGATCACCATATCATACTGAATTCATGGTAAAAGCTTTGAACGATGATCTCCGAAGAGAAGTGAGAATTCTAAAAAAGTTTATGAAAGGAATCGGGGTTTATGGTGCAGAAATTGCTATACAAGGCTTTAGCGGATATGTCTGTGAAGTTTTAACAATAAAGTATGGATCCTTTTTATCAACATTAAAGTCTGCTTCAAAATGGATGGAAAGAGAGTTGATAAGCCTTGATAAAGTGGATGAAGAGTTCAAGAAATTGTTCCCTCAGGCTGGAATAATAATCCTTGACCCTGTAGATCGTAAAAGAAATCTAGGGACTGCGATATCACAAAAGAGGCTTGCAGAGTTCATTCTAGCATCAAGATTTTTCTTAGAGAAGCCGAGCATAAATTATTTCATAAGTGAAAAAGATTATTCATTGAAAAAACTTGAGAAGAGCGATTTGTTAGAAAATATTGTAATACTAAAGTTCAAGCATAGTAAAAGAAGCATAGACATACTTTGGGGTCAGTTGAAGAGAAGCCTTAACCATATTCTAAAGCAACTAGCCATTAATAATTTCAAAGTGGTAAGAGCCAATTGTACTACTGATGAAGCAGAGAATAGCGCCTTTATCTTCTTGATGGAGAGAATCGATCAGCCTAGCATAGACATAAAGATAGGTCCAAAAGTATTCAGATATGATGATTCGAAGAAGTTCATAGATAAGAACATGAGAACATCTAAAATAATCTGGCTAGGAGATGATGCAAGGCTATACTCTATGATTGAGAGAAGAGTTAAGAGCATAAAGGATTTCTTTTACAATTTAACACATGCTCCTAAAGGAGGCTCAGGGATAGCACCAGGGCTTATCGATGATATAGCTAATACTTATGAAGTCTATGTTGGAAAAGATGGTTTTAGAATTGCTTCATCTTTTCCATGGTTAGCAAAAGAATTAGTTAAGATAGTAAGCTCAGATAAAATATTGACTGAGTAAGATTAAATTATATGCTAATAATAGCAAATTTTCATGGGGTCGTCGTCTAGCTTGGTCTAGGATTCCAAAGATTCTAAATCTGAAGAACCCTGGGGCGGTGGCGATCGTGGGTTCAAATCCCACCGACCCCACCATCTCATTAATGATTAAAGGTTTTGACTTCCATCCTCCATTTTTCCAAGCAAGGTGAATTATAGAATGAAACGATGAGTGCTGCTAAAACAGCATATCACATTTAGTCAATTAACTATTTGTTACAATCTCGGGCCGAATTCTGGTTTTAGAAGTTCTCGGATCTTTTGTGTCGAGTCTCTAAGGTCTTCTATTCTCAATATCCTTCCTTTTGATTATGGAAGCCCAGTCTCTTCGATGCTCAATGATGTCCCTCAGAATTCGAACAGACTCTAGTTTTTTGATGATATAATAGGCTTCATCAGCTTTCAGCTTACTTAGCAACATTTCTTTTATCTTGTCCAACCACTCTGCAAAGAAATTCGGTGGGTCCATCCCGGTAAGATAATTATAGACCTCCTTCAACAAAACTTCCTCTGCGAAACCTACCTTCTGTCCAGCTGAGTGTAAGCGATCTAGGTTTAGAAGACCTTCGGCTTCATTTAGCAGCCTTTCTACCTCAAGAAAAACGTATTCTATGCTAGCAAATCTCTGCCATTCATAAACGAAGGGCTGGCCTACCTCTATTGCCTTTTCAATAAATGGTTGCAAAATTCCGGACTCTGCCAACGCGTTAAAAACAATTCTTTCAGCAATCTTCATCATTTCTTTATCGCGTAGAATAAGGGCTAAGACCTCTAACACAGCATGTCGTAAATAGTCTTGTGGTCTGGACAGCCCTTCCCTTTCGTGTTTTTTGACCGAGTCTTCATTGCTAACCAATCGAACGTATGTATAGCTCAGCAGGGCGAAAAAGCTTGGCGAGAATTCAAAAGTCTGTTCTTCCTTGTCGATCGACACTTCATCAATCGCCCATTTTGGAATAAGGATACCCTTCTTGACCAGAATGCGAATTATCTCTTCATCCGACAATGGAGTATCGCTATTCAAAACGAGAAAAATGAGTGGACTTGATATTTAACATTTTATAGTGAAGAAGAAAGAAGAGCAGATATTAATGGGGTTCGTTAGATTTATTACAAACCAACTCATAGTTATCATATTGTGACCGCTCGATGAGAGAACCTGAGATGTTTGAACCCATGAAGAGGTTATTAGAAAGTAAAGGTTACAGAATACTATCACAAAAGAGAGGAAAGGAGAGGGGACCTGACATTACTGCAGAACGCCAAGGACGTAGACTCATTATGGAAATGAAGGGCGCGATAGTGCAGCTCTTGATGTCGACTTCGGAACAGGAATATTCCAGCTATTCCGATATATTCGCCCAGATCAGGATCAAGAGTATGCGTTGGGAATATCAGAAGCCTATGTCAAATTGGCCCGTCAAGTGGAATATCCTTTGAAGAAGTTGGGCATAAAGATCTTTGTTGTAAATAGTAATTCTTACCAACTCTGGTAACGGACAAAGAGATAGAATTAATTCAGTAGGAGGGTAGATATATCGCAAAGCATGGTATGTCAAAATATCACCCTTCTCCTGGATTAATTTCTTAACATTGTCTCCACTTCTGGAGCACTCCTATTCAGTAGCGGTTCATTTAATGCTTTAGCTAATTAAACTATGGTTATCACTTAGTCTTTAAAGAATTTTCATAAGCCTGCTTAATATAGTCTTTAATCATCAAATAAGTACTATCTAGTAAACGAAGAATCTTAATGTATCTGCCATATTTTCCTCTACCTTTTAACAATTTCATATTATCAACCAGTTTATATCCATCGGGGAAGTTAATCATAAGTAAGTTTTTTTGTGGTTCGGGATAGACTTGAAGGAAAGATCTTTTAGTTTTAAAAGTTATTGCTGTTTTAGTTTTTAATTCTTTAACATTGCCCCACGATAATACCATTTTTCTGATATTTTCTATGATATCCTCAGGTTGTTTTTCACTGAAAAGAGGACTGAATAGATGTGCATGAACTCCTAAACCTACACCCTCCCTTTCAAATGTCTTAAACTCTAGAACTTTGGTTTCTGCAGGTATGCTACTAACCACATCATCAAGCTCCTTTGTCTTTTCATCAATAATTATTAATACAATGGGAGGTTTGTAGATGAGGTCTGAAAGAAACTTATACACCTCACCAAACCTTTCCTTGATCAAATGTTCGATGATTGGTTGGGACCGTATTTCTTCATTCATATAATTAATTAGCTCTCGCTTAGTCCGATCACTTCTTATCCCATTAATGAACTTATTTATCTGAGGCACCACATGATTGAATATACGATGGGATGAAAGTTCTACTTCTACAACGTACCAGCGTTGGGTGTCCTTAAATGTAATAGCATATCCATCAGGTATGCTACCAATACCTGAGAGTGAGGATATCTTTTTCTTTCCAAAATAGATAGACTCTTCACCAAAGATATCCTTTGCATGTTCCTCTACAACACTTTCGAACTCTCTTTCCTCTTTAAACTCATGGAGGTGGTATTTTACTCCATCTATAAGTAACATTAAAATTTCATTTATATCTCCTGGCATATAATTGTTCTGTTAGAATACAGGACAGAATGCTATTTGAGCTTGGCGGTGGTTTTGGAGAAATTATAAAGTCGAATATTAAGCTTATCAAATTAGCATTAATTTTAGATCTATACAAAGGCTTTCATGATAAGCATAGATAATACAAAGCTAATCAATGTAACAGTGATCCAACTACCAATTATCTCATATAACACAACTCTATTAAAAATCACACACCTTTTCACAAGACTTGCACCAAAAATTCCCCCTATAACTGCTTGTGTTATAGATATAGGTATGCTAAATTGAGTGAAGAGCCACATAAGCAAAGCACTGCTGAACATGCTTGTAAGTACGCTAATAGGGCTAAGAACTATCAGATCTTCTCCCACTGCTTTAGTAATCCTTTTACCCAATATTATAATTCCCAAAGCTGCAGATAATGCAATAGAAATTATCATAAATTCTAATAAGATAGGATCGTTGATCAAAGGCATGTATAATCCGTTTATCAAGCCTATGTTATTGGCGCCTAAGGCATAAGTGATGTAAAATACGACTATTATTACTGCTACTCTATTAAAAGCATCAAGTTTTAGAAGGCTGAAGCTTTGGGCTATTCGATCTATGAACTT
>JARVKD010000047.1 GCA_029775875.1 Nitrososphaeria archaeon | reverse complement strand
AGCTCCAATATTAAATTCTATTCCATTGATGGAAGGGGCTGAAGATACTGTAAAGGTTCTAAAGAAGAAGGGATTCATAGTCGGGACTATAAGCACAGGTGCTTCTCAGTATTTCACGGATGTTTTAAAGAATAGGTTGAATCTTGACTTTTCTTTAGGCACTGGTGTCAAGGTAAAAGATGGTGTCTTTACTGGCATAAACCCTCCAATAATAGACATGAAGAATAAAGATTATCACTTTGCCAAGATCGTTAAAAAATATGGCTTTAAATTATCAGAATGCATTGCTGTAGGAGACGATATGTCTAATGTATCCTTGTTCAAAAAAGTTGGTTTTAGTATTGCCTTCAACACAGGTTGTCTAAGAAATGAATTTGAAAAGTTAAGTCTTTCAAGTAGTGATAAAGCATCTTTGATCTCAATACTATCTCTAGCTGAAATGCAGGTGAAGTTCAATGCTCGGGCTACCATAGATAAAAAGGACTTGAGGGCGATACTGCCTGTTTTAGGAATAAAATGATAACTGAAAGCTAGATAGTTATTAAGCTGACAAATAAAGCAGAGATTATCAATTGAGTTGGAATGTAAATGAATGCGAAAAGTAATCCACTAGGCCCTACTTTGCGATTCTCAAGTTTTGGAGCGAGATACTTAAGCAGTAATTCGAACCATAGCACATAGAAGCCATAGAGAAAAGGCAATATCAAGGGATAACCTTGGACTATTTGAGTGCCTCCAAAATTGTTACTCCAAGCTTTGCTGTAGACCATTGGTAATTCTAGCAATAAATCCAAGAGAGCTCCAGCGATAAAAGCCCTCAGATAATTCATGTAACCCTTTGATGCAAAGCTTGCAAATCCGATGAGAGCAAACCATGAGAATGGCATAACAACGGGGACTCCTGCCAGATATAATGAAAAGATTTCTTGATCGTATGTGGTAAGGCCAGTACTTAACCCCCATATTTCGACTATCAGCATCAATGTTGCCACATGAATGAGATAGTATTTAGTCTTGGTATCGAGCAAAAGATACGCAAATAAGGCTAATACAACCATTAAGACTTCATAACCGATTCCAAGTAGTTGTGGCATGATTTTATCCCATTAACCTGTTACTGCAAGTTACTACCTCTCAACCTTTAATTCAAATACGCAATTCTCGTCCCCTAGAGCCTTGCACTTTATCTCCCTGCAGCTCATCATCTTCTTAAAGGTTAATGAACAAGCTCCAGTCAATGCTCCACTTATAGATCGACAGATAGGTCTTATAGATTTCATGCCTTCACAAAGGAAGCAATCGTAAACCGTAACCAAGAATAGATCTGGTGAGACCTCTCTTACGTTACAATCCAGTTTATAGCCTATATGGAGAGTTATTTTGATGATCTTTGGAAGATATTTAAGATCGATGCTACTAGTTACATCTTCTCCCAACTTTCTAATGCGTTCTGCTGCAGTGCTACGACCTACTACTTCGTGAAAACCTTCCTCCAAACTGAGTAGATTTTCAAGGGATTCTATTCCAAGGTCTGTACTCTCGCCAAAGAACATCTTTAAGAATTCGAAAATTGCCCTCTTTTCCGCTGAATATACATCAGCTGGCACAGCTCTGATATGATCTCTACTTACAAACCGTTTAGTAAAACCTAAAGGAAGATTTAAGGCAAGCCTCGTCTTCCAAGAAACAGGCTTGCCTATGTTAAATTTTCTTTCATCTACTAACTTTTCAGACTTCTTTACTACTCTTATATAGCCAAGTATGTGCCATTTTGCTATCCTCTTCAATATATCATCAAAGCGCTCGTGGAAGAGTATCTTGATGTAGAACATGTCTTCTCCTTCTAATTGTGAAAGTAGCCAGTAGTCATAAATGGGCAGACTCGTGGGCAGTCCAGTACCAGGCTCTACCCTTAGGTAAGGAAGGTCTCTTTTATAACCTTCGACTCTATGTATTATCTCATCAAAGGTTATTGTAGGAAGTCTATCTCTGTACTCTCCTTCCCACTCTATAAGAAGCTTAGAATCTTCGATTTTATAGTGAAACTCATGAAGGTGATACTCCGGCTTGCAACAGCGTATTACTATGAAGCTCAGACTAAAGCCCTTTCCCTCTCTCTTCACCTTTATCTCTATTACCCCATCTACTATCGACATCATCTTCTTCTCTACTTCATGAAAGGCGTCTTTTGGTAGAAGATAGAACTCGACCGTTCTATTGCTCTTTATACGATCCTTCCATCCTTCAAACATGCGCAGGATTGCTTCAGGTTCGTACTTTATTATGAAGTCTGGAAGATAATTGTGGATGATGACAGATCCTTTAGAATCTTCTCTCAATTTGTTGATATTTACACTAGCGTCGCTAAGGGATAGGTTTCCAATGGTAAAGACTTGACCGTTAGGAGCCTTGACTTCATAAGAAACTAGCTCATAGGGTTTCTGCTTTCTGAAAAGAGTCAATAACAGATTTTTGGCTTCCACAAAGCTCTCATCTATTACTAAGATCGAAGATCCATGGTTTATCGTAACTATTTCATCAAAGAGCTCGTGCCCAGTATAGAACCTATCTGCTTTCACTCTAGAGTCTAATTTATCTTCCTTTCTATACTAATAAGGTTTTTAGTCTAGAATTCTACTGTATTAGGTATCTTTTTAGTGCCATTATATCATCAGGTATAGCTTTCTTTATCTTTTCAAGGTCTCCCAAAGAGGATAGAAAGAGCTTCAGACTCTCATAATCCCTATTCATGTTAAGTATCTTTCTTATTAGGAACATTCTAAGAAACCTATAGCTCTGAACAAGACCTTCCCTATCAAAAAATCCTTCTAGAGAGTCTTTTATTTCATAAATTTTCTCTATCCCTGTTATGAAGAAAAGGTCTGCAAGCCTTACGATATCCATGAGGATGCCGTTCTCTTTGAGCTTTTTGACCATCTCTTCAGCGTTCTTATCTTTAAGATTCTCGTGAGATATTACACCCTTCTCAATAGCAAGTATTATTGAACTGTTGATAGATTTAGTGCTCAAATCTTCGTATATATCTTGGACATCATCGTAGAACAGACAGGACTTGAATATAAGAGAGTTCCCAAGCTTCAGAGATTCTAGGGCTCTTTCTTGATGCTTGCCAAGACCTCCTACCCCATTTTCAAAAAGGCACAAGTCGATGTCTATCCACAAATCCCCGATGCTCTTTTCAGAGACCTTTACTATGTATTCTCTTAAGGAAGGAAGTCTGCCCTTTCTATCCTCTTTGTGCTTGATGGAATTTATCTGCCCATCGACTATCTTTATGGCATCTCTCAAATATGCTCCATACATCTGAGAGGCTTTGAATCTGCACGAATTCACATCGTTAAAGACCCACGTCCCCATCTCAAAGGCAGAATTTTCAGCCCTAGTTACATCATCTAGATTCAATTTTTGATCATTATATTCTCCTCTTACATGAGCAGATAGCCAATTCTTTAGAGAGTCTATTGCTTGTGAAGGATCATGAATCTCATCGTTAAGGTTATCCAGCAACTTGACGTTGTTCGCAAAAGATGTCTTTGCCAATATAGCCGTTAAAATCTTCTGACTATTACATACTTTGTGCAATAAAGGTAATGATGTGATGGTAGCAATGTAATCAGCATAAATCCAGTGCTTCTCTTTCATGTAACGATGGTCTATCAAAGAAAGGTAATCAAAGCACCTTGGATTATCAGAAAGACTATTCAATCTTTGCTTATACATTTTCATGCTTTCTTTTATTATGTAATAAGTATTACCAAATCTCAAGGAAGGGTATCTTTGGCAAAAAAGGAGCCATAGAATTGCTCCAGCTTTGTAGAGAGAGTTTAAACCTTCCTTCCTATTGAATGTAAAATTTGGTCTCACAACAGGCTTTTTTAATGGCGTTTCTAACTGAGGTATAACTTTGCCATGGATAAGGGCTCTATCTCCAGGGATGCTTTCAGATGATATATCGTTAAGAAGGTTTTCCCTTTCAATAAAAAGCCCGCTATCGATAGACATCGATAGATTCCTGCTATAGAGCAGAAATCTATGTTTATAAATCTTTCATTTTTCGTCAAATTGCCGTATGCATTTAGCATATATTCGCGATTAGCATAGTAATTATTCTGTGCATCAAGAATACAGGAATAAAATAATCTATATTTGCGAGCAATAATTGGTTATAGTGATTATTGAAAGCCGTATCCACAAGGTTAGTCTATCGATATCTATTCAAGAGTTATCTGCTTATAGTTAAAAGTTAAATTTGAAACTCTGACACCAATCAGTCTTATCTTCTTGTTTGCTTGAAGAAAGGGCAAAGTAAGCTTCTTTGCAATATCTTTTATGGTATCAACACTATTTGTTGGAAAGAATAGTGATTTGGCATGAGTATGAGTCTCAAAATCTTCGTATCTTATCTTCACATTCACAGTCTTGAAATAAAATCTGTTTTCCATCAATTCATCATGAACCTCTTCTGCTAGATCATTTATAGCCTTAAAGACAAGATTTCTATCATTCGTATCTTCCTCAAAAGTAAACTCTCTTCCTATGGATTTTATTTGATACTCCTCTTGAACTTCACTCTCATCTATTCCTCTCGCTGATTCATGCAGTCTTGTTCCCCAGACAACTCCAAAGACCTTGACCAGATCATCCAGTCTGGCTTTTGCTAAATCATTAATAGTTTTTATCTTCATTTCTTTTAGCCTTATTTCAGTCTTAGGACCTACTCCTGGTAGTTTTCTAACCTTAAGCCCTGATAGAAATCTTTCAACATCACCTTCCTTCACTATCGTTAATCCGTAAGGCTTTCTATAGTCTGATGCAATCTTTGCTAAAAGTTTGTTCGATGCTATTCCAATAGAGCAAGTCAACTTTTCTTTGTCGAAGACTTCTCTTCTTATCGTTTCTGCCAGTTCTCTTGCTTCTTCAAAATCTCTAACTCTATTGGAAACATCTAGGAAGGCTTCGTCTATTCCATACTGCTCAAACTTGTCAGCATAATTTCTCAAAATCTTCATAATGTTATTTGATACCTTGGTGTAAAGGTCAAAGTTCGGTCTTATGTATACTCCTTGAGGACATAGTTTCCATGCTCTAGATATGGGCATCCCAGATCTAATGCCAAACTTTCTTGCTTCATAGGATGCTGAA
The DNA here is from genome assembly GCA_029775875.1 of Nitrososphaeria archaeon. Classification (GTDB taxonomy): domain Archaea; phylum Thermoproteota; class Nitrososphaeria; order Nitrososphaerales; family JACAEJ01; genus JAVZMU01. The sequence goes on along the minus strand of JARVKD010000047.1, from coordinate 475 downwards.
GCAACGACTCCTCTTCCCTTACCTTCTTTAGGATCTGCACCAACTATCACTGGTTTTCCTCTCAATTCTGGATTTTCTCTCACTTCTACTGATGGGAAGAAGGCATCTAGATCAACGTGCATTATTATCCTCAAGACTATCTCTTAGTATTATCATTAGAATCGATTTAAGTTTATGATAAAATCAGATAAGGATAAAAATGAGTTTTAGAAAAATTCCGATGAAGGGGTCGTCGTCTAGCATGGTTCCTCGAGAACCCTAGTGAGGTAGGACGGCAGGCTCCAGAGATGGTCTATAGGTTCGCTGACAATTGGATGATGTGCTTCTGGAGCGCAGGGGGAACCTGTAGGTCGTGGGTTCAAATCCCACCGACCCCATTCTAGTTAGGCTTAAATGAAGAATTTACTATATTGATAAGAATTGAAATCCATAAAATTAGTAAAGTCCTTCCTTGACTCCGCAGCAACAGAAACTT